>DATLXW010000001.1:0-12380 GCA_035575415.1 Methyloceanibacter sp.
AGAGGATCTGTCCTTAGTACGAGAGGACCGGGATGGACGCACCTCTAGTGGACCTGTTGTCGCGCCAGCGGCATAGCAGGGTAGCCAAGTGCGGAAGGGATAACCGCTGAAAGCATCTAAGCGGGAAACCCACCTCGAAACGAGTTCTCCCTTGAGAGCCGTGGAAGACCACCACGTTGATAGGCTGGGTGTGGAAGCGCAGCAATGCGTGTAGCTAACCAGTACTAATCGCTCGATCGGCTTGATTGCTCTCATTGTGAATGCCCTTCCGGGGCATGGAAGCCAGAAGCCAGAATTAAGAAACCAGAAGAGTGCGTGGCACGCGCCGCAAATTCCTTCTGGCTTCCGATTTCTGGTTTCTGATTTCTGGCGGCGAAGCTGCCTTTTGCTGGCCTGGTGATATTGGCGGAGCGTGAACACCCGATCCCATCCCGAACTCGGCCGTGAAAAGCTCCAGCGCCGATGGTACTGTGTCTTAAGGCACGGGAGAGTAGGTCGTCGCCAGGCTTGCCAAGGGCGGGGCCGGCTTCGCCGGCTGAAGCCAGAAGCCAGAATCCAGAAATCGGAATAGTGAGCGGCAAGAGGCGCAAACCTTGTTCTGGCTTCTGATTTCCGGCTTCTGACTTCTGGCGGCCGAAAGGCCGCCTCATCGAGATAGCGCGGTTTCCGCGTCCCCTCTTTCACGATCGTGAGTTTTGCGCCACGAATGCAAAAGCCGCCGCGGGAGAAATTCCGCGGCGGCTTTTTTGCGCCTCAGCGTCGTCGTTAATGGCACTCCTGCCCGGGCGCAAAAGCGCTGCCGGAGATCGCGCAATTTGCGGCAGTTGGCGTGGCGGCCAGCGACGCATAGAGCCGCTCGAACAGACTTTGGCTCGGCGCGGTTGCCGACGCCTCATTGCTCTCCGGCGTTGCGTTGGCCGCTGCGAGGATGACGTGCGGGGCCGGCCGCGCGGGCTGGCCTGTTTTCAGATAGAAGGAATTGCCGCCTGCGGTCGCGACGTAGCGCACGCGATAGGGAATTTGCAAGCCCGCGACGTGGAAATGCATGGCATTGCCGACCGGCGCGTAGCGTTCGCCCTTGAGCACCGCATCGGCCGTTCGCTCGACCAGCGGCAGCTCTTTTGGATCTAAGGGGCGCGTGAGCACGCCCGGTGCGAATTGGCGCGGCTGAGCGACGACGCCGCAGATCGTGTCGGGGTAATGCGGGGAAGCGACGCGGTTCATGACCACGGTGCCGACCGCCAACAGCCCATCGCGGCTCGAGCGGTTCGATTCGAAATACATGGCGCGGATGAGACAGTTCCGCTCGGCGGAGCTTGCGGCGAGCTTGGGCGCGCGCTCGTTTTCTGCGCGCTCCGCTGGGCTCTGCGGCACGTGGCCGGTACAACCTGGCAACAGACCCGCGCCGAGCAGCGCACCGCAAAGCGCTAAGGTCAGCGCTCCCAAACCTCCACGCATACGCCCCCCGTATAAGGCGATCTCTATTTCCCTCTTTCAGTTCCAAGGTTAGAGCATCTTTGTTTGCCTTGTCATGTCTTGCTTCTGACCTTTCAGCCATATTTCGGTCTAAGCTTTCTGCATGCCCAAGCGCAGCGCCGGCATTCTGCTATATCGCGGGAAGGGAGATTCGCGCGAAATTCTGCTCGCGCATCCCGGCGGTCCCTTCTGGGCCAAGAAGGACAAGGGCGCCTGGTCGATCCCCAAAGGCGAATATGAAGAAGGCGAGGACCCGCTCGCCGTCGCCAAGCGCGAATTTGCGGAAGAGCTAGGCAGGCCTCCGCCCGAGGGGCCGTATCGCCTGCTTGGGGAAGCGAAGCAGCCGGGCGGGAAAGTCATCATTGCCTTCGCCGTCGAAGGCGATTTCGATCCCGCCGCGCAAAGATCGAATCGCTTCACGCTCGAATGGCCGCCGAAAAGTGGGCGCATGCAGTCCTTTCCCGAGGTCGATCGCGTGGCGTGGTTTACGCCCGCCGAAGCGCGTGAAAGAATCCAGCCGGGACAGGCGCCGTTTATCGATTTTTTGCCAGGTCCGCGGTGTCCGCGGTCGGCTTCTTAACCGTCAATCCTAATAACCGAAAAGACAGCCTATCCATTGCAGCGCGGCGTCTCGTCCATGCCAATAACAGTCGTTCCGCTCGCTCTGGATGAAAGCGACAAGCGCGATGGCAGCGATGAAGACCAAGAAAGCCCGCATTGGAGGAACCCCTCCAAAAGCCGCCTACCATAGCACGGACTAGCAGCCGTTTGGAGTTCATTCCAGAAGCGTCATTAGGAGATTGCACCTTCCTCGGGGATCGTCCATTTTTTGACACCAAGAACCGGCGTAATGCGGCCGATCGCGAATCGAGGGAAAAGCTGCCAAAACATGACCTTTCAAGGGTCGAATAGAAGGCACCCCGCTTTGCGCGCCGCGATTCAGGCGATCGCCGCGGTCGTACTTCTCGCCTTGGGGCTCGGAGCTCCCGTCCCGGCCCATGCGCAAAATCCCTTCAACCCTTATAGCAGCTTCACCGACTCCGGGCCGGTGACGCCGGAAGAGAAGGCGCGCCGCGAACAGGTGCGCACTGATCTTTATAACCGGTTGAGCCCCGCTTATCGCCTCGATATTCCCTTCGTCAGCGAAGCCCAGATCGCCGCGCTCGAGCAGGCGATCCAGCGCTACCGGCAGATTGTCGCTTCCGGCGGCTGGCCCTTGGTCAATGGCAAAGTCACCTTACGCAAGGGAGATACGAGCGCCGAGGTCGCAGCCATTCGCAAACATCTCGTCATTGAAGGCGACCTTTCGCCAAATGCCGGCAACAGTCCAACCTTCGATGACGCGTTTCTCGACGGCCTTTCCCGTTTCCAGATCAGAAATGGGCTGCGTGTAAGCGGCTTCGTTGATCAGCGTACCTTGGCGGCTCTGAACGTGCCTGCCGAAGAACGCCTGCGCCAGCTTGAGACGAATTTGCAACGCATCCGCGGCTTGCTGAACTTTAACGACGCGCCGCGTTATGTGCTGGTGAATGTCCCGGCTTTCATCGCGCAGGCCGTCGAGAATGGTCAGGTCGCGCTCGAATCGAATGTCGTCGTCGGCAAACCGGCTCGGGCTACGCCGCAAGTCTCCGCCAAGATCGTCGAGATCAATTTTTATCCGACCTGGAGCGTGCCGGACATCGTCGCCCGCAACGATCTGATCCCCACCATTCGCAAGGATCCAAGCTATTTCTACGAGCAGGGCTTCAACGTGATGCCAGATTGGAAAAGCCCCCCGCTCGATCCCGCCACCATCGATTGGGCTTCTCCGCAAGTCGTGAGCTACAAGTTTCGCCAGGATCCGGGTCCGCAAAATGCTCTCGGCGTTGTGCGTATCAACATGCCGAATAAGCATGCCGTCTATATGCATGACACGCCGCTCAAGCGGCTGTTTGGACAAAGCGCGCGGGCCTTCTCTTCTGGCTGCGTACGGGTAGAGAAGGTCTTAGAACTGGTGGCTTGGCTACTTGCTCCGCAAAAGGGATGGGATTTGGCGAAAGTAGAAGCGCAGATCGCGAGCGGGAAGAAGCTCGACGTCAAGCTTGCCAAACCAGTGCCCGTGCACTTCGTCTATCTGACCGCCTTCGCCGGTTCGAACGGCGTGGCCCAGTTCCGCCCCGACATTTACGGACGCGACAGCAGTTTCGGCGCCCCCGACGACCAGATGGATGCCGTCGTGGCACAGCAGAGCCGGGCGGTCACGCCTTAAGACTATCTTTCGACATTGTGCCATTCACTCCCCCTCGGAACGAGCGAGCAGCGGCGGAGCGCCGCAGTGACATCGCGGCACAAGACATCGCCTCTCGCGCGGCTTAACCAAAAAGAAGTTATGCCCGGGCGTCGCGGCGCCCCTATCGCGAGGAAATGATGTTTGGATTGTCCAAGCTCCGCGTCGTCGAGATCGGCGTTGCCCTTCTGCTCACTTTGGCCGTCCTCGTTCTTGTCGGAGTGACGGTATGGGCGACCGAGAGCGGACGGATCGAAATTGCCGAGGCCTGGGCTCGTCCCACGCTCGGAGAAGGCCGTATCACTGCGGCCTATATGACCATCGCCAACAAGGGTGGGGAGGCCGACCGTTTGACCGGCGCACGCAGCCCAAAGGCCAAGGCGATCGAGTTGCATCAAACCACGATGACGCCAGATGGGGTGATGCAGATGCGCAAGGTCGAAGACGGACTTCCCATCGAGGCCGGCGCCGCGCTTGTGCTGTCACCAGGTGGCGCGCATCTCATGCTTACGGGCCTTGAACAGGCTTTGCGCGTCGGCGAGGAGATCGTCCTTACCCTGGAATTTGCCAAGGCGGGTGCGGTGAACGTCGTGCTCCCGGTCAGGACGAGCCCGCCTGAGATCGCCGACTAGCCTCCCGCACCGGCTATTCGGCAAACATGCGCGCGTTCGGCGCCGTCGGGCCCTTGTAATCGGCGAGGCGGCAGAAATAGACCGTCCGCGACTCCGTCTTCACCAGCTTGATTTGTTTCGAGCCAAGCGGCTGGAAATTTCCGAACAGTTTTCCGAAGGCGGTTGGGCACGTTTTGAGCGAGACATAAAGAATCGGCTCCGGCGCCCCTGAAGTGAAAGGCCGCGTCATTTCGTAATGGTCCATCGGCACCGGTCCGACCGGCCAGACATAGAGCGGCAATGGAACGCCGCGCAGATAATAGAGCAGTTCCCCCGCCATCTCTCGGGTATCCACAAGGATGGCGGCGTAGCCCTTCTCGGCGAGTTGCGCGCGCACGGCCTCTGCCGTCTCGTGCCAGCCAACGACGCGCGCGAAAGGCTTCGTCTGCTCGAAGATCGGCCACTGCCGCGCAAAGGCGGGCGCGAAAGCCAGAAAGACGGCGGCCGCGACATGTAGGCCGAGCGAAATACGGAACAGCAGCAGCCGGTTGAGCTCGAACATCGCGGCGGTTACGAGGATCGTGGCGGACGGATAGGCGGTCGCCGTCCAATTGCCGTGCGCACGCGACAGAGTGGCCTGCACCGCAAGCAAGGCGAGGATCGGCAGCGAAAACGACAGCAGCAAAATCTTGGCAGGATCGTGCGGCCGGCGGATCTCGCGCCAGGACGCGCGCAACAGCACGACGAACAGGATCGGCCCGAACACGGCAAACTGCGTGCCGAAATATTCGATCAGTTCCTTAGGATGCAGATAGGGAGGTTTCCATCCGATATTGGCTTCCGTATGTCTCACGGTTGGGAAGCCATGTTCGGCGTTCCACCAGACATTCGGTGAAAAGACAGCGAGCGCGACCAGCGCAACCACAACGCCTCGGCCTCCCTTGAGGGCTTGACGCGCCTCGCCGCTGACCGCAGCATGGACGGCGATGCACAGAAATGCATAGAGCATGGCCTGCTTGGCGAAGAGTCCGAGGCCAATGGCGACGCCAAGCAGGATAGCGCAGCCCATGCTTTGCCGCTTCACCAGCATCACCCAGGCGTAAAGCGCGATCGACCAGAAAAGGACGAGAGGGACGTCGGTGGTGATGAGGTTGGACGAATAAGAGACGCCCGGCAGTGTGGCTAAGACGACCGCGGACCAGAAGCCGGTGCGTGCGTCATAGAGCGCGCGTGCCGTGAAGTAGATGACGAACGCCGCCGCAGTATAGAGCACGGGCGAGGCCGAGCGCAGACACATTTCGCCGTCGCCGCAGATCGCGCTCGCCGCGCGGATGACCCAGGCGATCATCGGCGGCTTGGAGAAATATCCGAAGGCAAGCTCGCGCGACCATGTCCAGTACTGCGCCTCGTCGAGCACAAGGTCCGTGTTATTGAAATAGAGGCCGCCAAGCCGCAAGAGCAGAATGGCGCCGAGACAGAGAGTAAGCCGGGCGAAATAGCCGGCGTCGGAGCTGGATGGCGGGAGGCCTTGCGGCGTCATTTGCGGGATCGTGTAGCAGCGGCGGATCTGGCGGTCGTCGTCGGGGAGTATGCTGTATTTTGGGGCGGAAACCGGATAAGGGACACCGGCCGAGACTTTCTCGCCGTGTTCTTATGAGTTGTCATCATGCCCATTTCCGTTGTCATCGCAGCGTTAAACGAGGCGGGCAATATCGGACCTTTGGTCGAGGAGACCTTCGCCAAAGTGCCTGAAGACCTGCTTGGCGAAGTGCTGGTGATCGACGACGCGAGCACCGACGGGACGGAGGCGGAAATCGAGGCGTTACTTAGCAGATATCCCAAGCTCCGTTATCTGCGGCACGAGACGACCGCCGGACAAAGTGCCGCACTTAGGACCGGCGTGCGCGCGGCCCGTTTTCCCGCGATCGCCACCATGGACGGCGACGGCCAAAACGACCCTGCCGATATAGCGCGCCTCTTCGCCCGGCTTGGACCTGAGGGGAGAGAACCGGCGCTGGTGGCCGGCATCAGAACCGGCCGTAAAGGTCCCGGTTCGCGCAAGCTCGCCTCGCGTTTTGCCAACTATATCCGCGACAAGGTTCTCGCCGACGGCTGTCCAGACACCGGTTGTGGCATCAAGCTTTATGCCCGCGACGCGTTTCTCGAACTGCCCTTTTTCACCAGCATGCACCGCTATCTGCCCGCGCTTTTCCTCACTTATGGACACGAAATTGCCTATGAATCCGTCAATGATCGGCCGCGATTGCGGGGCGCGTCGAAATACACCAATCTCGGGCGGGCGTTGATTGGGCTATACGATCTTGTCGGCGTGAGTTGGTTGCGCAAACGGACCAAGCTTCCGCCGGTGAGGGAATACCGGTTGCGTGAGTAGAGCGTGGGAGGGGGCAATGCATTGGAGCGATGTCGTTAGGTGGTGGGTGGTGACGCCGACCAAGGAACTGATTTGGATTGGCGTCGGCCTTCTCGCTCAATTTATGTTCTCAATGCGCTTCCTTGTGCAGTGGATTGCGACTGAGCGCGCGCGGGCGAGCATCATTCCCGAGACGTTTTGGTATTTCAGCTTTTTCGGCGGGCTGCTCCTGCTCGCCTATGCGTGTTACCGGGTCGACCCCGTGTTCATTATCGGTCAGGCGGCCGGTCTCGTCATTTACAGCCGCAACCTCTATTTTATCTGGCTCGGCAAGCAGGAATTGAGCCGGGTCCGCGCCATCTAGGCGCGTGTTCCGTGCCAGCACCCCTTAGGGGGCTGGCGGAGAGGGTGCGCGGTCATGACTTTGCGTCTGCGGGATTTCACGCTGTTCGAGCGGCTGGTTCTGGCCGTGTCGCTGCTCGTCTTCGGCATGCTTGTGCTCGATCCGCTCGTGCTCGAGGCCTGCCGCTCTTTGCCGGGCGAAGTCCGCCTCTTCTTCAAGCGCATTACCGACATCGGCAAATCGAATTGGATGCTGATTCCGACCGGAGCCGCGGCGGCGCTTGCGCTCGTGTTGCGCAGGCGCCATCTCGGCTTTAGGAACGCGCCGAGCTATGGGCTGATCGCGAGCGCGATCGGCTACGCCTTCGTCAGCATTGGCGGCGCGGGCCTCATCGCCAACATCGCCAAGAACATCATCGGCCGCGCGCGGCCGAAGCTCTTCGACACGGCGGGCGCGCTCGACTTCAAACTGTTCGCCTTCGATCCCGATTACGCCTCGTTCCCTTCTGGCCACGCCACCAACATTTTCGCCTTCGCCACCGTCATCGCCATTCTCTGGCCGCGCAGCCGCGTGCTGATTTATTTGTTCGCGGCCTGGATTGCCGCCAGCCGCTTCCTGATCGGTCAGCATTATTTTACCGACGTGGTGGTCGGCGCGATGATCGGCATCGCCATTCCCTATTTCGTACGCGACCGCTTTGCCGTGCGTCGCTGGCTGTTCGAGAGTGCACCAGGGGGCGGCTATCGGCTAAGGGGCGAGCGCACCAGACGTTGGCTCGGCTGGCCGCAACCAAAGCCTCCACGACCGGGGCCGGCGCCCTTCCTCAGGGCCTTGCAGCCGGGCGAGTAAGCCCAAGGCGAGGCGGTCGAAAGAGTTCACAAAGCGGCCGGGACGCCCCATATTGGGAGAGGGTGGACGGCGCTCCAGAGGCGATTTTTCGCCGGCGAGGCGCTTCACATCTTTCCCGAACCTGCTATAGGTTCCGGCCCCCCTTCAAATGGGGCGCGATACTGAAATTGGCGCGGGGTGGAGCAGCCCGGTAGCTCGTCAGGCTCATAACCTGAAGGTCGCTGGTTCAAATCCAGCCCCCGCAACCAAATTCTCAACGCTCAGCCAAAGGCTTAGCCGGCGTTTGTTTTTGGCCCTCCCCCTGCAAGTGCCGCTGGCGCGTCTGATTGCCGATCGCACACTCTGCGAGGCCCACACGCCGCCGCATTGAGCATCCTCAATACTGATAGCCGAGGCCGAAGATCACCTTCTCGACGTCGGTGAAGAATTGGTCGGCCTTGTAGTTGGCGTATTTGAATTGGACGTAGACGCCGTTGCGGAACGGCATATAGGCGTAGAAGTCGAACTCGGAGCCGTAGTCGAGGTCCTGCACGGCGGAGCGGAACTCGTGATATTGGGCAAGCAATAGGAGCCCGTCAAAAGAGCTGAACGGACCGCCCGGCTTGGACGAGACCTTGTATTTGGCCTCGACATAGAAATCTTGCAGCCCGGTGGGCGGGATGATCAGGAACACATCGGCGAAGCCGTTGAAAATGTGCCCTGTGGCGAGCGGGGTCTGAAAGGCAGCGATGCCGTCGTCGCTGCCGAGGAGCTCGTAGATCAGCGTGGTGGTGAAGCCGCTGAGAGAGAGCCCTTGCTCGACACGCACATAATCCGCGGCGAAGCCGACGGGATTGTCGCCATAGTCGGTCTGATGAGCGTATTCGAAGCGATAGTCGTAGCTGAGCTTTTCGCCTAGGGGCCGGCTGCCCTTCAAGAACCCGCCATAGCTTGCATTGGAGAGCGGATCGAGCTCGAACAGGTCGATCAGATAGGTGTAGGCGGTGAAGGTGCCGATCGGGAACTTCTTGCTCTCGAGGTGGAAGAGGTGGGTGTTGGAGGCCAAGTTCCCCACTGGCGATTCGTCGCTGAAGATGCGGTTGACGTTGCCGATATAGGCGTAAAGCCCGGTCGCGGCGAGAAAGGCGGTGACGGTCGCCTTGGCGCCGTCGAAAGTCTGATCGTTCTGGCGCCAGGCGACGGAACCGACGAAGCGTTCGTTGTCGAGATTCTGCAGATAGCGGCCGCCCAATAGATCCACGCCCTTGATGTGGTGCGATTCGAGATAGGCCTGATCGACCTCCGCCGACTGCACGTCGGCGACGATCGGATATTGAGTCCTGCCGTTGATGGTGTTGTTGAAGTCTTCCGGCCCGATATTGACGATGAACTCGCCTTCGATGCCGGCGCGGAAGCCGTAAAAGAACCCCGACTCGACTCCGGTCTTGTTCTTCAAGGTCGAGGCGCGCGCTTCTTTCGGCAGATTGGCTTGATCGACGAACTCGTAGCGATAGCGGAAATCGGTCCAGAACTTGCCGTTGAAGAAGCCGGTATGCGGGATGAGCGAGCGCCCATCGCCGGAGCCCTGCTGCGGGTCGTACCATGGCGTTTGCGCCAGGGCCGGGGAGCAGCCACCCAGCGAGAGAATCAAAGATACGACGAGTCCCACGAACCTTGCAGTAAAGCAAGCAGCCTGCGAAACCGAGACGAACATTCTTCACCTTGAGATCATGCTTATCGTTGGACTTGCGAAAGCCAGGCGGTGAACCGGTTCGTTCTGCCCGCTAGGCTTCAGCGCTGGCAAGGACGCGTCCCCCATTCGTTGTTATGAGTCTCCTGATCTCGGGCCGGCACGAGCCACAATTCGATCCCGCGCCGGTCGCTTGAATCACAGCTTCGAGCGTGCGGCAGCCGCGCGCGACGGCTGCAGCGATCTGATTGGCCCCAATACCAACACAGGAGCAGACGAGCGCACCGCGGTCGATTCGGCCTGCGCCAGGTCTTCCAGCGATCACGGCCATTCGCGCGCGGTGATCGTCATGTTTGGCTAGGAGTTGTTCGCAGGCCCAGGCGCGTGACACGGCGACGGGTTCTGGCGCGAGAAAAAGCGCGCCCAGGAGCTGATCGCCGTCGAAACAAGCAACCCGGCCGCGTAAGGTTGCGCCATCGCAATAAGCGAGCGTTTCGGTCCCCGCCGGGGCATCGAAGAGCGAGGCGGCAAGGACGCTTGCATCAATGCCCTTCTTGGTGAAGGCAAGCTCGAGCCGGAAGCCGCCTTCGCAGCACGCAAGGGCCCAGTAGTCTCCGGGTAAGACGCTAGGCTTTTGCCGTAGCACGGCGAAGCCGTAAAGGGCGGCATCAAAGCGTCCAACCTTCACGCGCGTATGCTTCAGAGCTGGTTGACCCGAATGCGGGTCGGTTATCCCCGTGACAAGGGTGTCGACCCGGGCGTTTGCCGCGAATTGGTCGGTCCAATGCATAGGCACGAAGGCCGTTGCGCGACGCTGCCGCTTGGAGAGAAGCGCGCGCACTATGATCGCACCCTGCGCGCTCGACACCCGCACGAGGTCCGCGTCGGCAATGCCATAGGCGCCTGCGTCGTCTGGATGCAACTCGACGAAAGGTTCGGCGAAATGTTGCGAGAGCCGGGGACTGCGGCCTGAGCGTGTCATGGTGTGCCATTGGTCGCGCACTCGGCCCGTGTTCAGCACAAAGGGGAATGCTGGATCGGCTGTTGTCTGCGACACCGGCTCAATGGCCATGATGCGGGCTTTGCCATCTCGCGTATAAAAGCCTCCGCAAGCAAAGAAGCGGGTTTCCGCTGCAGCGGAGGGTCTTGGCCGCGGCCATTGGAAGGGCTGCATACGGTCATAGCTCGCCCGGTCGATGCCGGCGAACGCACCAAGGTCGAAAGCGCGCGTGCCGTTATTTTCGAAAGCAGATAGCGCGGCATGCTCGGCAAAGATCTCCGCCGGTGAGCCATAGGTGAAGGCCTCGGCGAAGCCCATGCGCTTCGCCACCTCGCACATGATCCACCAGTCTGGCCGCGCCGCGCCCGGAGACGGAAGGAAAGATCGTTGACGCGAGATGCGCCGTTCCGAATTGGTCACGGTGCCGTCCTTTTCGCCCCAGCCGGCGGCCGGCAGCTTCACATGCGCGTGGCGCAGCGTGTCGGTGTCGCGCACGACATCCGACACGACGAGGAAAGGGCAGGCACGAAGCGCTTCCTCGACGAGTCCCGCCTCGGGCATCGAATCGACGGGGTTGGTCGCCATGATCCAGAGCGCCTTGATGCGCCCGTCGCGCACGGCGCGAAACAGATCGACGGCCTTCAGCCCGGACTTTTGCGCCATTCGCGGCGCGCTCCAGAATCGGCGCACGCGCTCTCGGTGCTCTGCATTGTCGATCTCCATCTGCGCTGCAAGCATATTGGCGAGCGCACCGACCTCTCGGCCGCCCATGGCGTTGGGCTGGCCGGTAACGGAAAAAGGGCCCATGCCGGGCCTGCCGATGCGGCCTGTCGCCAGATGACAATTGATGATGGCATTGACCTTGTCGGTGCCTCGCGCGGATTGATTGACGCCCTGGCTATAGACGGTCACCACCTTTTCGGTGGCGGCGAACCAGCGGTAGAACCTCTCAAGGTCTTTGCTGGCAAGACCCGTAAGCTCGGCAGCCTTCTTCAGCGACATGGAGTTTGCCGCCGCGAGCGCCGCTTCAAGTCCCGCGGTATACGCACTCACATAAGTGCGGTCGATATGACCCTCGCTTGCAAGATAGGCGAGGAGCCCCGAGAAAAGTGCGACGTCGCCGTCGGCTTCGATCGGCAGATGCAGGTCGGCGATGTCTGCCGTCATGGTGCGGCGCGGGTCGATCAGAACGACGCGCAATTCAGGCCGTGCCTCTTTTGCCGCGGCGAGGCGTTGGTAAAGAACGGGATGGCACCAGGCGAGATTTGAGCCGACCAGCACGACAAGATCGGCAAGCTCGAGGTCGCGATACGTGCCGGGCACGACGTCGGCGCCGAAGGCGCGGCGATGGCCGGCCACCGACGACGCCATGCATAGCCTCGAATTGGTGTCGATGTTGGCCGAACCGATGAAGCCCTTCATCAGCTTGTTGGCGACGTAATAGTCCTCGGTGAGGAACTGGCCCGAGACATAGAAGGCGACGGAGTCGGGTCCGTACGCTGCGACCGTCTCCGACAAGCGACCGGCAACGAGATCGAGCGCTTCGTCCCAGGAGGCAGTGCGCCCGCCGATCTCCGGATAGAGCAGGCGTCCGTCACGGCCGAGCGTTTCAGGCAAGGCCGAGCCCTTGGAGCAAATCCGGCCAAAATTCGCGGGATGGTCCGGGTCGCCTTCGATCTTCACCTCTCCGCCTGACGAAATTTTCGCCAAGAGCCCGCACCCCACTCCGCAATAGGGGCAAGTGGTCTTGACGGGAGAATCGTGGAGGGCTCCGTGCATCACGCAGCCCTGCTAG
>DATLXW010000002.1:0-6726 GCA_035575415.1 Methyloceanibacter sp.
CTGGTCGGCCTCAAAATGATGTCGGAGATGTTCGCCGATCTGCCAAACGGGCATCCCGGGTGCCTCATCGCCTCGTTCTGCTACCAGGACCGGCTGTTCGACAAAGAGGTGCGCGACCTTAACGCCGCCGCCGTTCTCGGCTGGCGCAAGCGCTTCAAGCGGCGGCTGGAGCGGATCGCCGATCGCTACCCGCCGAAGCTTTCCGTCAATCTCGACGACGTGGCCGACATGCTGTCGGTGATCGCCGACGGCGGCATCATCCTGTCGCGCACGGTGCACGACAAGGAGGCCCTTTCGCGGCAGCTGCTGCTCTACCGCGACTTCGTGCGCACGATCTTCCTTGGGCCCTAAGCCTCGAAACCGCAGCCGGGATCGAGATGAAGCTGCAGCCTGAGCGCAGCGGCGCGGGCGAAGCAAAGCATCATCGCCTTGCGGCGCGCGGCCGACAGACGCTCCTCGACCGGCTCGCGCAAGAGTTCGGCACCGTAGCGATCGGCGAGAATGAGTCCCGCCGCTTCTGGAATCACTTCATGCGGAAAATCGGCGGTGACGGCGAAATAAAGCCGATCGCAAAATTCGAGATAGTCCTGCCATTTGCCGTCGGTCCGGTAATCGAGGAGGCAGGACTTGATCTCGACGATGGCGATGCCGCCCGCAGGCGAAAGCGCGACCACGTCGGCGCGGCGGCCGTTGGCAAGCGACAGTTCGGTGACGACGGAGTGGCCGCGTGCGCGAAAGGCGCGGCAGACGCCGCGTTGCAGCTCCGCCGCAACCGGTGACTGACGCCGGTCGAACGGCACCACGTTTTCGTCATTTCGGGCAGGATTGCTGTGCATCGACCATCTTTGCGGGAATCAAATCCCGCTCACCAAGATGTGTGAAGCTTAACCATTCCGGGTCGCGGAACAAGCGGGTAAATCTTGCGTTCGGTAGTGACGCACCCGCGAAATCCGGGGCTTGCAAAGCCTCAGCCGACAGGAGCAGGGGATGACTCTCCATAATGCCGTGCTTGCCGGGGACAAGCCGAAGTCCGAGTCGCAGTGCTTGCGCGAGCGCTTGTTCGCCACACGCGCGCTGTCGAACGCCCTTGCCGCGCCGCTCAGCGACGAGGATCAAGTCGTCCAGGCGATGGACGACGCGAGCCCCAGCAAATGGCATCTTGCGCACACGACCTGGTTCTTCGAGGCCTTCGTGCTGAAGCGTTTTCTTTCCAGCTACACGCTGTTCGACGAGCGCTTCGAATATTGCTTCAATTCTTATTACGAGAGCGTTGGCCCGCGGCATCCGCGCCCGAAGCGCGGCCTGCTCACGCGGCCGACGGCCGATGAGGTGCGCGCCTATCGCGCTTATGTCGACGAGGCGCTTCTCCGCCTTCTCGACAGCGCCCCTTCTTCCGAAGCGGAGGCATTGATCGAGCTCGGCATCAATCACGAGCAGCAGCATCAGGAGCTCATGCTCACCGACATTCTCGCGCTGTTCGCCGCCGAGCCGCTGAAGCCAGCCTATCGCGAGGGCGATGCCGGCGTGCGCGCCGGAAAGACCGCGCCGCTCGAATGGATCGGCTTCGACGGCGGCATCTTCGAAGTCGGCCATGACGGCAAGGGCTTCGCCTATGACAACGAGGGGCCGCGGCACGAAGAGCTGATTCGCCCCTTCGCGCTCGCAAACCGCTGCGTCACCAACGAAGAGTGGATCGAGTTCATCGAGGACGGCGGTTACGCCACGCCGACGCTTTGGCTCGCCGACGGCTGGAACACGGTGAAGAGCGAAGGCTGGAGCGCGCCAGGCTATTTCGAGAAGGCCCGCGGCGGCTATATGCAGATGAGTCTCGTGGGCTTTCGCCCCGTCGATCCCGCGGCGCCCGTCACACATGTCAGCTATTACGAGGCCGACGCCTTCGCGCGTTGGGCGGGCTACAGGCTTCCCACCGAATTCGAATGGGAAGCCGCCTCGGCGAGCGTTCCGCTCGAAGGCCACACGCTCGGCGCGGGGCATTTGCGGCCGATGCCTGCCGCCGCGGGCAGAGGCCTCAAGCAGATGTTCGGCGACGTGTGGGAATGGACAGGAAGCGCCTATCTGCCCTATCCCGGCTTCAAGGCCGCGCCGGGCGCCGTCGGCGAATATAACGGCAAGTTCATGTGCAATCAGTTCGTGCTCAGGGGCGGCTCCTGCGCAACGCCCGACGGCCACCTGCGGCGGAGCTATCGCAATTTCTTCTATCCGCATCAGCGCTGGCAGTTCATGGGCCTCAGGCTCGCCAAGGACGCGTGATGGCCCTCGACCCGCGCCGCGACCGCGAACTGCGCTGGCAGATTCCGGCGCGGCATTTCACCGACGACGCCCTGCGCCGATGGCAGGACTTCGCCGACGCCGTGCTCACGGGCTTTGCGCGGAAGCCCCGCGCGATCCCCTGCCGCTTCTTCTACGACGCGCGCGGGGCCAAGCTGTTCGAAGCTATCACCAAACTTCCCGAATATTATCCGACGCGGGTCGAAACCGCCTTGTTGCGGGCTCACGGCGCGGACATCGCCGAACGCGCCGGAGAGGGACGCGTGCTGGTCGAATTCGGCTCAGGCTCGAGCCGCAAGACGAGCCTGCTGCTCGGCGCGCTGAAGCGCGTTTCCGCCTATGTGCCAATCGATATCGCGCCGGAATCTCTCGAAGACGGCGCGGCTTGGCTCGCGCGCCGGCACGCAGGGCTTGCGATCCTGCCGCTCATCGGGGATTTCACCGCGCCCTGCGCGCTGCCCGAGGCGGCGCGGGGGCGGCCCAAACTCGGCTTCTTCTCCGGCTCGACCATCGGCAATCTCACCCATGGCGAGGCGCGCGCCTTTCTTTCGAACGCGGCGCGGTTGCTCGGTCCCGGAAGCGCCTTCCTGATCGGCGTCGATCTGAAGAAGAGCGAG
This sequence comes from Methyloceanibacter sp., assembly GCA_035575415.1. Classification (GTDB taxonomy): domain Bacteria; phylum Pseudomonadota; class Alphaproteobacteria; order Rhizobiales; family Methyloligellaceae; genus Methyloceanibacter. Next base: position 2,907 of record DATLXW010000002.1, read on the forward strand.
AGCATATTGCTGCCCGCCTATAACGACGCGGCGGGCATCACGGCCGCCTTCAATCTCAATCTGCTCGTGCGCATCAATCGCGAGCTGCAAGGCACATTCGCGCTCTCCCGCTTCGCGCATGAAGCGGTCTGGAACGAAGCGGAGGGCCGCATCGAAATGTATCTGCGCAGCCGCGAGGAGCAGATCGTGCGCGTGGCAGGCCGCAGCTTCGCCTTCGCGAGAGGAGAGCGCATCCACACCGAGAATTCGCATAAATATTCGATCGAGGAGTTCCAGGCGCTCGCCCGCGCGGGAGGCTGGCAGCCGGTCGCGGCCTGGACCGACGAGGACCGGCTCTTCAGCCTGCATCTCTTGCAGATCTAGCCGCTGCGGACGGGGGTCGATGCCAACCGTACTCCGGTGGACTCGCTACCGAGCGTTCTTCTATTCCAATGAAGGCGGAGAGCCGCCGCATCTTCACGTGCGGCCGGAAAACCGCGAGGTCAAGATTTGGCTGGAGGACATGAGTGTCGCAGTGAACTATCGGTTTCCGGAACACGAGCTGCGCGATATCATCAAGCACCTAGAAGGGCAGCGAGACGATCTTTTGGCGGTGTGGCATGACCACTTTGGAAATTGAGATCGGCGACGTGCAGGCCGTGGCGGTCGAGTTCACGTCCACCGACCTCGTCGTGACGCTTGCCGATGGGCGGAAGATCGTCACTCCGCTCGCGTGGTATCCGCGCCTGTTGAGGGCCTCTGCGGAGGAACGCGCGGACTACGAGATCATGCCCATGGGCATTCACTGGCCCCGAATCGACGAAGACCTCTCGATTGCCGGCATGTTGAAGGGCCGGCCGAGCCAGCCCTAAGCAATCTGCTCTCCTTGCCGCTTGCCATGGATGGCTCAACCTCCGGGCCAAGGCGCTCGCTCGCGGGAGGCTGGCAGCCGGTCGCGGCCTGGACCGACGAGGAGCGGCTCTTCAGCCTGCACCTGTTGCGGATTTAGGTCTTCCTCTGAGCGGCGCGGCTAATACGCGATTTCCAGGCCGACAGTGACGCCATGGATAATGATATCGTCGCTCGACTGTTCCTTGATGCGCGCCTCAATCACATCCGTCTCAGCGACGATCGACGGCGCGGTGGGGAGGCTGTTGAGGTAGAGCACTCGATAGCCGGCTCGCAGCGATGTGGTGGGGCACAGCTTGATGCCGGCGGCGATCCCTCCCTCGACCGCGGCGATCCAGTCGCTGTGATCGCCGCTCGCGCTAAAGGCAGGCCCCACGTCTTGCGTAACGCTCATGGCAAGATCGGATTGCGAGCGAAGGGCGCCAACGCGGCCGTCGAGATCCACGAAGACACGATCGCCGAAATGCAACTCGCCGCCGATCTGCGGACCGATGGCGGCGGTGTCCGCGTCGAAGGAGACGACCGCCTTGACCGTGCCGAAGTCGGCAACGCTCCGCAAGGTCTCGTCGAGCATAATCCCCCGCACGCCGACGAACACATTCGCCCGCGGGCCGAAGGCCCGGGAAAGATTGAGCTCAACCGAATCGAGCGACGAGTCGTAATGCGTGGCGAAGGCAGCAGTCCCCAAACCGAAAAGAGGCGGATTGGTTGGGAAGTTCCAAATCGGAGGTGTTGTGATCGTCTTGTTGCCCTCGAACTCAAACGCGCCGAAGAAACGGACGCCGCCGCCATATTTACCGTCGGTGAAATCGAGGCGCGCGTCGAGCCCCGGCTCCCAGCCGAAGCTCAACTGGTCGCTATTGAGCAGGGTATCGCCGGTGACGGTATCCTGCAGAATGATGTAGTTATCGCCGCCATCCCGCGTGGCGTAGACAAAGTCGGCGGAGGCTTTGGCGGTCCAGCCGCCGGGCGCTTTCGCGGTTTGCTCCGCGGAAAGATCGCCGCCGCGCGCGGGCGAGGCCAGGCACAGCGCGGTAGCCGTAACGAAAAGGCCAAGGCCCTCGCGCATGCTTCCCCCATCGCGACGCGATACAGGAATAATAGTCCAAGACATCGTGCGGTTTGTGGTTCGAATGCAACAGTTGCGCGATGTTTTTCGCTTTTTGCACAACCGCGCTTCTCCGTCCGGCGCCGCTTGCCATGGCGCGGAGGTCCGGGGCATGGTGCGCGCCTGATTCAAGGAGTGAAAAGTGCCAGATCTTGTCTCCGGAAACGCGGTGATCGGCCAGTCCGGCGGGCCGACGGCGGTCATCAATCAGTCGCTGGTGGGCGTGATCGAGGGCTTGCGCGCGGGCCTTGCCGCAAGCGGCAAAGTTGAGCGCATTTTCGGCATGCGGCACGGCGTGCGCGGGCTGATCAAGGCGGGAAGCGAGGGGCTGCTCGACCTGACCCAGATCGACAAGGCGAGGCTCGAAGCCGTCGCCCGCACCCCCTCGGCCGCGCTCGGCTCGACCCGCGACAAGCCCGACGAGGCCTATTGCGACAAGATCCTCGACGGCTGCCGCCGGAATGGGATCCGCTATTTTTTCTATATCGGCGGCAACGACTCGGCCGATACCTGCCGCATCGTCAGCGAAAAGGCGGCTCAGGCAGGTTACGAGCTGCGCTGCTTCCACGTACCGAAGACGATCGACAACGATCTCCTGGAGAATGATCACACGCCGGGCTTTCCGTCGGCCGCGCGTTACGTAACGCTCGCGTTGATGGGCGACGCGCTCGACAATGCGAGCCTCGGCGGCATCAAGATCAACGTCATCATGGGGCGGAATGCGGGCTTTCTCACCGCCGCGGCATCGCTTGCGCGGGGCGGGCCCAAGCACGGCGTGGCGCCGGAGGAGCGGGCCGCGCCGCATCTGATTTATCTGCCGGAGGTGCCCTTCTCGACCGAGGCTTTTCTCGCCGACGTGGAGCGGGTCTACGCCAGGCTCGGGCGCTGCCAGATCGCGGTGAGCGAAGGCATCCGCGACGAACAGGGCGAGGAGATCGGGCCGAAGCTGATGCGTGGACCGGGCGAGGTCGACGCGCACGGCAATATCCAGCTCTCCGGTTCCGGGGCGCTTGGCGACGGCCTCGCCGAACTGGTCAAGAAGGGTCTCACCCCCAAGGGCGGCAAGGCGCCGCGCGTGCGCGCCGATACGTTCGGTTACATCCAGCGCTGCTGGCCCGAGCCCTCGCCGGTCGACACGCAGGAAGCCCGCGGCGTTGGCCGCTTTGCTGCGGAGCTCGCCGCCAAGGGCGACGCCTCGGCCTCGGTCATCCTTCGTCGTGTGAGCAATGCGCCAGAGGCCTATCGCAGCGAATTCGCCCGCGCCGATTTGGCGGCGGTCGCGCGGCGCACGCGGCATATGCCGGCTGAGTTCATTGCCGGCACGAACGACGTGAGCGCCGCCTTCGAGGCCTATTGCCGCCCGCTCGTCGGGGACCTGCCGAAGCTGGAGCGGCTCTAGCGCGGCCGGGACGGCACCCGCGCCGCGGCGTTCTGCGTGAGGAAGGCGAGAAACAGCAGCGCCTTTTCATCCAACTTCTTCAAGATCACCGACTAAGCCTGCACCAGCTCGCGCACATAGAGCGGGAGCGCGAAGGCGGCGACGTGCACGTCCGGGCTCCAATAGCGGGTGGGGAAGCGGCCCGCCCGCTTGTGCCGCCGCGCGATTTTCTTGCTGTCGTGTTGTCTGAGCTTCTCGTTGTCGGTGGCCCAGCCATAGGACATGGGGCCGCCGAAATAGCTCGGCGTGGTGGCGAGATAGCAGGAGGCGTCGTCGAATAGCTCGCGGAAATAGGAAACGCTCTGCTTCAGTTCGTCGGCCTGGAGGAAGGGAAGCCCGTTCTGGGTGACGAGGAGGCCGCCCTTCTTCAGGCAGCGGCGGCAGCC
>DATLXW010000003.1:0-15860 GCA_035575415.1 Methyloceanibacter sp.
ATCTGGGCCGTCATCACCGCCGGCACCAACAACGGTCAGTGGCTTCTCGTGGATGCGGGGCAGGGAGGAAGCCAGCAGGAGCTCTCGTTCTGGCTGCTTGCATCCATCGCGCTCCTCATCTCGCTGTCGCTCGCGCGCTTCGTGATCTTCGGCGTGCCCTCGCTGCTCAGCAGTTGGTTTGTGCAGCGCAAGCAGTGGATCTACACGGCGGCCTGCGGCGCGCTGCTCTATGGGGTGTTCCATTTGATGTGAGCCGGCCGAATTTTGGGGGAGCCTGGCGGCAGCCTCCGCCGATCCCGCGTCCACGGGGGAACGCGAGCGAAAGCGTGAGGTTCGGCAGGCCGGGCCAAAGAGGGGCGGCCGCCCTCTGCGCGCGGCCGCCCCGACTTTTAGCAAGCGTCTTCTGACTCAGACGCTGTAATACATGTCGAATTCGATGGGGTGGGGGAACATCTCGAACCGCTCCACCTCTTCCATCTTCAGCTCGAGATAGGCGTCGATCGCGTCGTCGGTGAAGACGTTGCCCTTCTTGAGGAAGGCGCGGTCCTTGTCGAGCTCTTCGCACGCCTGGCGCAGCGACCCGCACACGGTCGGCACCTTCTCCAGCTCTTCCGGCGGCAGGTCGTAAAGGTTCTTGTCAATCGGATCGCCGGGATTGAGCTTGTTCTCGATGCCGTCGAGCCCCGCCATCAGCATCGCCGCGAAGGCGAGATAGGGATTGGCGGCGGGATCGGGGAAGCGCACCTCCACGCGCTTTGCCTTCGGCCCCGAGCCGAGCGGAATGCGGCAGGAGGCCGAGCGGTTGCGCGAGGAATAAGCCAACAAGACCGGCGCCTCGTAGCCCGGCACCAGACGCTTGTAGGAGTTGGTTGTGGGGTTGGTGAAGGCGTTGAGTGCCTTGGCATGCTTCAAGATGCCGGCGATGTAGTGCAGCGCTGTGTCGGAAAGATCGGCATATTTGTCGCCGGCAAAGACGGGCGTCGAGCCTTTCCAGATCGACTGATGGGTATGCATGCCCGAACCGTTGTCGCCGTAAACCGGCTTCGGCATGAAGCAGGCGGTCTTGCCGTAAGCCTGCGCCACCTGATGGATCACATATTTGTAGATCTGCATCGCGTCGGCGGTCTTCACCAGCGGGCCGAACTTGATGCCAAGCTCGTGCTGCGCGGCGCCCACCTCATGGTGATGCTTCTCGGTGATCACGCCCATGTCGGCCATGACCGACAACATCTCCGAGCGCAGGTCTTGCGCCGAGTCGACCGGCGGAACGGGAAAATAACCGCCCTTGGTGCGCGGCCGGTGGCCGAGATTGCCCATCTCGTATTCGGTGTCGGTATTGGTCGGCAGTTCGATCGAGTCGATCTTGTAGCCGCAGTTGAACGGCTCGGCGGCGAAGCGCACGTCGTCGAAGACGAAAAATTCGGCTTCCGGCCCGAACACCGCGGTGTCGCCGACGCCGGTCTGTTTCAGATAGGCTTGCGCCTTGCCGGCGATCGAGCGGGGATCGCGCTCATATGGCTCGTTGGTCAACGGTTCAAGCACATCGCAAAAGATGGCGAGTGTGCTCTGAGCGAAAAACGGGTCGATGACGGCAGTGCTCGGATCGGGCATGAGCTTCATGTCCGACTCGTTGATTACCTTCCAGCCGGCAATCGATGAGCCGTCGAACATAATGCCGTCGGTGAAGGTCTCCTCGTCCATCACCCTAGCATCCATCGTGACGTGCTGCATCTTTCCCCGCGGATCGGTGAAGCGCAGATCTACGAACTTGATGTCCTCGTCCTTGATTCTCTTGGTTACGGTCTTAGCGTCTGCCATCGTTACTCCCCTGTCATTGGATGATCTGTCCGCCCTAGGTTACCCGGGCGGGAATCGATTTGGCCGGTAGGCCTTGCCGCCATCGCTTAGATGGCATCGTTCCCGGTTTCGCCGGTACGAATCCGCACGGCCTCCTCAATATTCGACACAAAGATCTTTCCGTCGCCGATGCGGCCGGTCTTGGCCGAGGCAATAATCGCGTCGATCGCTTTTTCCACCATGTTGTCGCCGAGCACGAGTTCGAGCTTCACCTTGGGCAGGAAGTCGACGACATACTCGGCGCCGCGATAAAGCTCGGTATGCCCCTTCTGGCGCCCGAAACCCTTGGCCTCGGTTACGGTGATGCCCTGAAGCCCGATCTCTTGCAGAGCTTCCTTCACCTCATCGAGCTTGAAGGGCTTGATGATCGCTTCGATCTTTTTCATTGTGTTGCTGCACCTCCCATGGACGTAGAACCACGATAAGCCGCGTGCTTCCGTCCGGATTTAACATAGCGTGTGGCCAGCCAAAGCACGCCCTGTGCCAATTTCGTGAGCGCAGAATTTATCAACTATATCAAGTGGTTAATGGTATAGCGCGCGTGCAAGCGGCAAAGCGGAGACGGTTGTTGCACGAAAAATAGGCGTAGTGCCCGAAAAATAGGCGACGTATTCGGTTTTCTGCCCGCCGATTCTGCGCCAGCTTGCCCGACAGAAGTTTACCTTGGCAGCAAAACCGATGCTTGAGCTTTTGACCGCAGAGGAGATGGGGCGCGCCGATCGCCTGGCGGCATTGGCGGGCATTCGCGGCGAAACGCTAATGGAGAACGCCGGGCATGCCGTCGCCCAAGAGGTCATTCGCCGCTTTCCCGATCGGGAATGTGTCGCTGTCCTTTGCGGTCCCGGGAATAACGGCGGCGACGGCTTCGTGGCCGCGCGTCACCTGCAGGATCACGGCTACAAGGTCAAGCTTGGCTTCGATGGGGATGTCGAGCGTCTGCCTGGCGACGCCCGCAATATGGCCAAGTGCTTTGCGGGTACGCGCGCGCATCTTGGCGCCGAAATTCTCACCGGCGCCGACGTGATCGTCGACGCGCTGTTCGGCGCGGGCCTTGCCCGCCCAATCGAGGGCAAGCTCGCCGGATTGATCGCCCATGCGAACGACTCAGGGCTTCCCATCGTCGCAGTGGATGTCCCGAGCGGGATAGATGGCACGACCGGCGAAGTGAGGGGGATTGCCGTTCGCGCCCTGGCCACGGTCACCTTCTTTCGTCTCAAGCCCGGTCACCTCCTCCTGCCGGGGCGGCTTTATTGCGGCGAGACGAGACTCGCGAATATCGGCATTCCTGACAGCGTCCTTCTCAAGATCGAACCGCAGACCTTCGCCAATGAACCGCCGCTGTGGCTTTCACAATTTCCCTGGCCGAGCGCGGACGGGCACAAATACCGCCGCGGGCATGCGGTCGTCGTTTCGGGACCGGCCTTCAGCACCGGCGCCGCGCGGCTTGCCGCGCGAGGAGCGCTGCGGGTTGGCGCAGGTCTCGTGACCGTCGCTTCGCCGCGAGATGCACTCCCGGTGAATGCCGCGCAGCTCACGGCCATCATGGTACGAGAAGCCGATGACGCGCGCGGCTTGGAGACCCTTCTCGCCGATCGGCGTAAGAATGCCGTTCTTCTCGGGCCCGGCCTTGGGGTTGGAGAGCGCACCAAGAACATGGTGCTTACGGCGCTTGGCTCGGATGCCGCCGTGGTGCTCGATGCCGATGCGATCACTTCTTTCGCTGGGGACCCTGACCGGCTGTTTGCGGCCGCTTCGTCCCGCGCTGCGCCGGTGGTGATGACGCCACATGACGGGGAGTTCGCCCGCGTCTTCGCGAGTCTAGCCTCGCTTCCGAAACTGGAGCGGGCCCGCAAGGCAGCCTCGAAGTCTGGAGCCACGATTGTGCTGAAAGGCCCGGACACGGTGGTCGCTACTCCAGACGGTAAAGCCTCGATCAACGCCAACACGAGCCCGTGGCTCGCGACAGCCGGAACGGGCGATGTTCTCGCCGGGATGATCTTAGGCCTTCTTACGCAAGGCATGCCGGCCTTCGCCGCGGGAAGTGCAGCGGTCTGGCTGCATGGGGAGGCGGCCAAAGCCTTTGGGCCTGGTCTAATAGCGGAGGATTTGCCGGAAACGCTTCCCCAAGCGCTGCGCAAACTTTTCGCACAGACGCAAACCTCAGCCGGCCAACCGTGACCCTTTGTTGACATAGTCCGGCCTTATGAGAGACATGAATGCGCTACCGATGAGGGAAGGGGCCTTTCAACCTTGGTCACGGCCTTGAGGACATACAGTTTCGCCTGGCTTTTCGCGTGCGCCATGTTTGCGGGGTTGGCGACTGATGCAGGTGCCGAGGACACCACCCTTCTGCGTGCGCGTGAGGGGGCCGCAGCGCTTATGCGCGGCCAATACGACAAGGCTATCGCCGCCTACGACGAAGCTTTGAACACGCCCGATATCGCCGATTTCCTCAAAGCCAGCATTTTCAACGACCGCGGCGTCGCCAAATGGCGGATGCGGCAGCTGAAGGAAGCCATTGACGACTTCAACCAGTCGATCCAGCTCGCTCCCGAGAATAGCGCCGTCTACAACAATCGCGGCAACGCGCTGATGGATCTCGGCCATGCCGAGGAAGCGATTAAGGATTTCGACCACGCCATCGCGCTCTCGCCCAATTATGGGGTGGCGTATAACAATCGCGGTAATGCGCAGATCGCCCTCGGTCGGTTTGACCTCGCCTTTCAGGATTTCCGCAAAGCTGTGGAGTTGATGCCGCGCAGCGCCGTCCCCTTCAACGGCCGCGGCATGGCCCATGCCAAGCTGAAGCGCTATCACGCCGCCATCCGCGATCTCAGCCGCGCCATCACCATTAATCCCAAATATGTCGTGGCTTACCGGCATCGCGGGGAGGCCTATCTCGAACTCGATATGTACAGGGAGGCGGTCGCCGATGCGACGCAGGCGATCGCCCTTGAACCCGATACGTCGGATCCGAAGCTCTATTTGTTGCGGGGCCGTGCCTTTGCCGGAGACAAAAAATTCAACAATGCGCTGGAGGACCTCAACAAGGCGATCGAACTCAAACCGGATTTGGTGGACGCCTATGTCGAACGCGGCACCGTCTTCATCGAGGCGCGCCGGTTCGAGGACGCGATCGGGGATCTCACCCGGGCCATCGAGCTTGCGCCTGAAAACGGCGAGGCCTACGCCATGCGTGCGCTGGCCAAGCTCCAGCTTGGCGGAACCGGCGCCGCCGACCTGGAGGCAAGCTATGACGCCAAGGACGCCGCGTTGAACGACGTCAATCAGGCGCTCAAGATCGATCCCAACGATCCGGTTGCCTTGCGTATCCGTGGCAACATTTACGAAGCCCTCTATCGAACCGATGAGGGCATCGCCGACTATCGCAAGGCGCTTGAGATTGACCCCTTCCAGACCGAGAGCCGCGAGGCGCTCGTGCGGCTCGAGCAGCCGGTGCCACCGGAGGGGGGACGGACACTCGGCGAGCCTGTGGCGGGTTGGGTGATCCAGGAGCCGCAGCCGGGCCGCTACATCGCCAGCAACGAGAAGTACCCGGCGCTTCGGCCCGAGCTGGAAATGTTCGGCACGGGCGAGCCCAAGCTCCTCGAATGGAAGCTGCTTAAGGACGCGCTCTCGGGAATTGGGCTCTTGAAATATTATGCCGGCGATTTCGGCGACAGCGAAGACTCAAGCCTCGAATATGTCGCCATCATCGACACCAAGGCCAACAAAGTCATCTCCATCGAGCCGCATAGTTGGGGCTCGACGCCGGCGCAGTGGAATTGGCAGGCCGTTTCCGTGGTCGTCACCGATCCCGACGGAAATACCAACGAGATCCAGTTGCGAAAAGTTCGGCAGAGGCCGCAAGCGCCACGTGACGATTTTTGGGGCTTCGAGCGTTCTGCCGAAGGTTTTGCCCCGGGCGAGGGTCGGCGCGCTGCTCGCAAGAGCGGCGGAGACGGCGGGGGTGGCGGCGGCATTTTCAACTGGCTCTTCCGCTAGCCGTAGCGTAGCAAAAGCCAATGACCCTCTTTCTTGCCAGCGTGCGCGACGCCGCCGAAGCCGAACTCGCTTTGGGCGAAGGGACCGACGTCATCGACCTCAAAGACCCGGCCCGAGGCGCCCTCGGGGCGCTCGCTGCCGAGACGATTACGGCTTGCCTGCGCTGTGTGGCGGGACGCGCGCCTGTGAGCGCGACGGTCGGCGACCTGCCGCTTCGCGGAGATGCCGTCGCTGCGGCGGTCACCGCCACCGCGGCCTTGGGTGTCGACTATATCAAGCTCGGCGTGTTCCCCGGTAGCGATGCGTCGTTCTATCTCGATCTGGCCGACCGGGAGCCGAATCGCGCTCGGCTCATACTCGTGCTCTTTGCCGACGCGTTGCCCCAGTTCGACTCGATTGCGCTGGCGGCAAAGCTTGGAGCCTCGGGATTAATGTTCGACACGCTCGGGAAGGGTGAGGGCGCGCTGACCGACTATCTCCCGCTTAGAGAGCTTGCGGCGCGAAGCGCGGAGGCAAAAACATGCGGTCTAACGGTCGGCTTCGCCGGCTCGCTGCGACCGAAGGATGTGCCGGCTCTGTTGGCGCTCGAGCCCGATCTGCTCGGTTTCCGCGGCGCGCTGTGTCGTAACGGCGACCGCCTTCAGCCTGTCGATGCCATCAGGCTCGCTTCCATCCGGAAGCTTATCCCACGCAAATCGGGCGGTCTCCTCGCGCGCAACTTGCCCGACCGCGCCGCCCCGGCCTTGTGCTAGAAGGGCAGGTAGGATTGCCTGCCACAAGGAGCTGAAGCGTGGCCGAACAGCGAGCGAACCGGCCAGTGCCTACGCCCACCGCGGCGAAGGAGTTCGACCGCGTCTTCGTGCACGATCTCGTTCTCGATGTTGAGATCGGCGTTTATATCCACGAGAAGGGCGTTACCCAGCGCGTCCGCTTTTCCGTGGATGTCGATTTGCTGCCAGCCGTCCAATCTCTCGATGACGACATTGCGCGCGCCTTCGACTACGATACGATCATCAAAGGCATCAAGGCCATCGTTGCACGCGGACATATCAATCTCGTGGAGACCTTGGCTGAAGAGGTGGCAAACCATTGCCTCCTCCATCCGCGGTCCGCGCGCGTGAGGGTGAAGATCGAGAAACTCGACAAAGAGCCGGGATCCGTCGGCGTCGAGATCGTGCGTACTAAATCCGGACTTTGAGCGATGGTCGCCGCATCGCAACCAGCACGCCCTGTCAAAGCGAAAATGACTCCGGTCGTCGTCAAGCTCGGAGGTAGTGTCATTCGCTCCCCAGAGCTTTCAGCTTGGCTCGATGCGATTGCGGCCGCACGGCGATCCATCGTTGTCGTGCCTGGGGGAGGGGCGTTGGCCGACGAGGTGCGTGCGTGCCAGGCGCAACTCGGCTTCGCCGATCCGGTCGCGCATCGCATGGCCTTGCTTGCCATGGACCAACTGGCTTGGGCTGTGGCCGGATTGCGTCAAGGCTTCGCCGTGGGAGCGATGGAAGCCGAGCTTCATGATGCGCTCGATCGCGGTATGGTCGCGGTGTGGGCGCCTTATGCCTTGGTCTCGCACCGGAGCGACATCGAGTCCTCCTGGCGGTTGACATCCGACAGCCTTTCCCTTTGGCTTGCCTCTCGCCTTGGTGCCTCAGGCTGTTATCTGATCAAATCGATGCTCCGCTCGAAGGCTGCGAGCCTGGGCGCGCATCAGCTTTCCCGCGACGGCGTCGTGGATGAGGCCTTTCCCGGCATGCTGGCGGAAAGCAATGTTCCCGCTTTTCTGCTCGGACGGGGGGAGCAGGAGGCCCTTTTAGCCTGCCTTGCGGGGCGGAACGAGAAATGCGGCGCCTTGATCGAATAGCAAAATCAAGCCTTCAGAATTTGCAGTGCATGCTCTCGCGCGACCCCCCTAAGCGCGGGTTAGAAGGGCGCTTGGCAAGAGCGCGGTAGCATCATGGCCGAAAGCATCCTGTTTCTGACCGGACATTTGGCCCGACCGAGGCTCGAAGCTGTGCTCCAAGGCATGAATCCGAGCTTCGACTGGAAGGTCTTGGATATCGGCGTGAAAGTGGCCGCGCTAATGACCGAGGATATCATCACGCGCAGGCTGCCGAGCCCGGTCGAAGCGGATAAGATCATGCTGCCGGGCCGCTGCCGCGCCGATCTCGATCGCTTGAGCGAACGCTTCGGCGTGCCATTCGTGCGTGGACCGGACGAACTCAAGGACATCCCCCTCCATTTCGGCCGGGCGCGGAAGGCTTCCGATATGACGCAATACGACATCCGAATCTTCGCCGAAATCGTCGATGCGTCCGCGCTCTCGCTCGAAGCGGTCCTGAAACGCGCGGAGGCATATGCGCAAAAGGGCGCCGATGTCATCGATCTCGGCGGGCTCCCCGACACGCCTTTCCCGCATCTTGAAGAAGCGGTTCGCGCTCTCAAGGAGAAGGGCTACAAGGTCAGCGTCGATTCCGCAAACCCGGATGAACTCTTGCGTGGAGGACGCGCCGGCGCCGACTTCCTGCTGAGCTTGAACGAGTCAACCCTCGGCATTGCCGATCAGGTCGGCGCGATCCCCGTGTTGATCCCCAAGGATCATGGCGACATGGCGTCGCTCTACCGGGCCATGGCTGCGCTCGACAAGAAGAAGCGCCCCTATCTCGTCGACCCCGTCCTCGATCCGATCAATTTCGGATTCATGCAGTCGCTCGAGCGTTACGCGCAGGTGCGGCGCGAGCGCCCCGATGCCGAAATCCTGATGGGCACCGGCAATCTCACCGAGCTTACCGACGCCGACACCACCGGCATCACCGCCGTCCTGCTCGGCATCGCCTCGGAACTCCGCATCAGAAACGTGCTGATCGTACAAGTGAGCCCGCATACGCGCCGCACAGTTGAGGAACACGATCTGGCGCGCCGCATCATGTATGCGAGCCGGGCCGAGAACGACCTGCCGAAGGATTATGCCGACGGCTTGCTCTGTCTGCATGCCCGCCGGCCCTTTCCGCAAAGTCCGGCCGAGATTGCAGAGGCGGCGCGCGAAGTGCGCGACAAGAACTTCCGCATCGAGATCGCCGAAGACGGCATCCATATCTATAACCGCGACGGCCATCATGTGGCCCAGAACGCTTTCGATCTGTTCCCCAAGCTCGGCGTCGAGAAGGATGGCGCGCACGCCTTTTATCTCGGCGCCGAACTTGCGCGCGCCGAGATCGCCTTCCGGCTCGGCAAGCGCTACGCCCAGGACGAGCCGCTCGATTGGGGCGTCGCCGCCGACGCGCCCGCCGAAGACAAGACACGGCTGAAGGAGGCCGGACACACGCTGATCGCCAGGCGCAAATCAGGTGTCAGGTGTCAGGTATCAGGTGGCAGACCCACGAAGAAATGATACCTGACACGTGATACCTGACCCCTGGCACTTGACCCATGCCTATGATTCGCGAATGTATCGTCACGACCCTCGACGAAGAGGGGAGGGTGCATATCGCCCCGCTCGGCCTGATTGCCGAAGAGGGTGGCTGGATCATCGCGCCGTTCCGCCCCTCCACGACGCTCGACAATTTGCGCGCAAACCCGCATGCGGTCGCCAATTTCACCGACGACGTATTGATCTTCGCCGGTTGCCTCACCGGGCGGAGAGACTGGCCGACCCGTCCGTCGACGCATGTACCCGGTGCGGTGCTCGAAGGAACTCTGTCCCATGCCGAACTGGTCGTCGACCATGTCGAGGAAGACGAACAGCGGCCGCGTTTCCATTGCCGCGTGGTGCATGAGGCGAGCCACGCCCCCTTCAAGGGGTTCAACCGCGCGCAAGGAGCGGTGATCGAGGCGGCGATCCTCGCCAGCCGTCTGCATATGCTGCCGCGGGAAAAAATCGAGCGCGAGCTCAGCTATCTCCAGATCGCGGTGGAGAAGACGGCAGGGCCCCGCGAGCACGAAGCTTGGCGGCTTCTGGTCGAGAAGATTGAGGAGCACTACAAGCACGTCCGGCCCGAACCGCGCTGAAAGATCCATATTGCGATCTGTTTCGGCAAAAATCCTGGGTTCAGAGGAGACAGACGCCGCCCCTTAAGCTCCGGCGAAAGGGACGGCTGAAGCTGTGTCTTGGCCAAAGCTGCGCTATAATCTCTGCGGACGGGGGACCCTTCGCGCTCCGCAAGGGAGCGCGCCAACTGAAGACGGAGGTCCGCCCATGAAAGTCAAGGACGCGATGCACAAAGGTGTGGATTGGGTCGGCCCCGATACACCCGTCAGCGAACTTGCCAAGATCATGCGCAAACGGGACATCGGCGCCATTCCGGTCGGCGAGAACGATCGCTTGATCGGCATGGTCACCGACCGCGACATCGTCTGCAAAGGTTTGGCCAAGGACGGCTTCGACCCCCAGCGTGTCACGGCACGCGACGTGATGACGGCTGGCATTCATTGCTGCCGCGAAGACGACGATCTCGCCAAGGCGGTCAAGCATATGGAGCAATTGCAAATCCGCAGGCTGCCGGTCATCAACAAGAACAAGCGAATGGTCGGCATCCTCGCGCTCGGCGACATCAGCCATTCGGCGCCGCCGGAACTGATTTCCGAGTGCGTTCGCAGCGTTTCGGCTCACCACTAGACGAACAAACGGCGTGAAGAGGCGCGCTTGCTAAAGCGCGCCCCTTCAACGCATCGGATCAATGGGCGGCGCTTTGCGCCGAGGGCAGCAAGACTTCGCTTTCAACAAGAAGGCCGACCGCCACGGCGGGTGCACAAACGGCCGCGATCTCGCCGGTCGACGCATCGCAGGCGATGATCTCGATAAAATCGCAATAGGGTCGCCCCAAACGGTTGGCTACATGCTTGGCAATGAAGCGCCCACAGCCCGCGCCGACCACCGGCGCCTCAGCGCCAAGATCTTCGCGCGTGCAAAGGTGGTGCGCTGCCGCCTCAATCTCGGCGATCTGACACGCCGCAAAATAGCGCGCCGCGTCGGTCACGGCGAGCAGGCCGGCGTCGGCGAGGTCACGGCCGAGCATGCGAGCCAGCCGCACCGCGCTTTCTTGCGTGGTTTTGCCTTTCAGGTCCGGGGTGGGGTAGGGGTCGGCATTGGCTGGGAGCTCGCCAAGCAACCTCCAGACGTCGGCCATCGTGGCAAAGCGCTCAGCGGCAACGCCCTGCATGCGGCCTCTGAACGGAACGCTGCGCGCCATCGCCATCGCCGGTGTGCGCACCGCGCCACTATAGATCAGCTCGCGCTCTGTCAGCCGTTCGCCGTCGGTGAAGCCACGCGCGGCGACCTCTCCGCCCTTGAGTGGAATGAGATCGGTAGTTGTCGTTCCCACGTCGATAAACAGTGCTTCGGACATGGATTGCGCGACGAAGGCGGCGCTTGCATGCCAATTGGCGGAGGCGACGTCGTGTGCAGACTCGGTGGCGCGGATACAGTCGAGAAAGCCCAAACGGCCTGCATAGAACAACGCTTCGCCGTTTGTGGCGTTGCGCATCATTTCGACGAGATAGGCCACGCCCTCGACGCGATCTGAAAACACGTCCGACAACTCACCTGTCATCGTGACGGCATGCACGGCGCCGGGCGGGCAGAGAGAAAAAGCGTGCGCCAGCGCCAAATCGAACTTGCTGCAATCTTGCCGAATGGGGCAGGGCACTTGCGCGGCGTCACGCACC
Source organism: Methyloceanibacter sp. (assembly GCA_035575415.1). Lineage (GTDB taxonomy): Bacteria > Pseudomonadota > Alphaproteobacteria > Rhizobiales > Methyloligellaceae > Methyloceanibacter. The sequence goes on from DATLXW010000003.1 coordinate 11,524, forward strand.
TCGCCGCCCTCGATGCAAGCGAGCTTCAGATTGGCGCCACCCAGATCCCAACCGATCACCCAAGCCATCTTGCCCCCACTTTGCCGCGAGACCTGTTTGGGTCCGCCGGGCATACTTAAGTGTCGCTCCCGCGAAAGCGAGAATCCAGTAGCCACCGGCATCAGTTGTGTGTCTAACGCCAGGGCTACTGGATTGCCCGGTCTAGCCGGGCAATGACAAGGCTGTTTTTATGGGCGATCCGCCATGACCCAAATGGGTAAGTTCGCAGTCATTCCGACGCTGGATCTCAAGGGCGGCGTGGTGGTCCATGCCAGGGCTGGCAATCGCGCAGATTACCGGCCAATTGCGAGCCCTTTTGGCGCTGCCGACGATCCCCTAAGCATCGCCCGCGGGCTCTTATCTACGACCGGCTCGGCCATCCTGTATATTGCCGATCTTGATGCCATCGCCGGAACCGGCGATCACTTTGAGTTGGTGCGGGGCCTCGCCGACGCCCTTCACGGAACCGAGCTTTGGATCGATGCCGGTTTTTCCAACATCTCGAGCTGCGCGTTCTGGCTCCCCCTCGAAGCCACTCTCGTTATCGGCAGCGAGACCCTCGCCGGAATCGAGTCCTGGGTCGAAATACATGACGGCTTTGGCGAGAGCGTCGCGCTATCGCTCGATTTCGACGCTGCCGGCAACCGGGGCCCCGAGCCGCTATTCAACGATCCTTCGCTTTGGCCAGGACGCGTCATCGTCATGAGCCTGGCAAAGGTCGGGACCGGAACGGGGCCTGACCTCGAGCGGGTCGAACGCTATATCGGCGCGGCCGGGCATTGCCGGATTTATGCCGCGGGAGGGGTGAGAAACGCGCGCGATCTCACCGCGATTATGGCTCTTGGCGCTGCCGGCGTACTGGTTGGCACGTCGCTTCACAGCGGAGCGATCACGCCAAAAGAAATCGCCGCTCTCTCGCGAGAGCGGCGATCCTGATCTGAGCGCTCACGCGCCCGTTCAGAAACCCAGCTTTTGGAGCCACCGCCGAATCGGGCCCGGACCGCCTGATTTGCCGGGTTTGTCCCGACCTGGGGGTTCTCCTTTTCAACCCGCCGCGAAGGGGTGGTGGGCGGCGTCCTTCTTCGCGGTGACCTCGGAGGCCTTCGGCTCGCCTTTGACCGCGCGGGCGATGGCTTCCTTGGTGGCGCGATAGTTGAAGTCCTGGATCTTCTTGTCGTCCTTGGCTTCCCAATGAATGAATACGCCGACGCAAATATAAAGATCGTCGGCCTCGTTGGCGGGAATCACACCCTCGGCGACAGAATCGGCGACGGCCTTGGCCACGGCGTATTGTGCCGGCCCGAACATTTGCACCGCCTGGCGGGCGTCCTTGATCGTCACCTTGTTGTAGAGAATCGTCGGAGGCTTGCACAGCAAGTTGGGCGTGATCACCGCAAGCAGCGTCGTAAATCCGTCCTTGTTGTTGGTGAGCGCGTTGCAGAAAGCCTGCTCCACGGCGCTGCCGCGCGGACCAAGAAGCAAATCGATATGGGCAACCTCGTTGCCGTCGCCGACAAGCGATTCGCCAACACAAACTCCACTGATCTTGGGCATGAAACCCCCTCCCTAATGGGCTGAACAAAACAGTCAAAGCGGGCGCTGACGGCGAAGCCGCCGGCCTCAGGCCGACGAAGGTAGCTTGGCTAAAGCGCCACCGTCCGCAACTCCGTGGTTAGAGTTCCGCGAAGCAGAAGATAAGCCGGGCGCGGAGAGATCGGCAAGTCGATTGTTCGCCGCAGCATACCCAATCTGTGGGCCTAATCCGGTGCCTGGGAAGGCATGAGGGACGATGCGAACAAAGTTGCAACCGTCAAATCAGCGGAGGTCCCCGGGTTAAGTCCGCGCTCCTTCAACGAACGGTCGAAGGCGGCGAGAGGAGCGAGCATCGCGTCCGGCGAAGCGCACTCCGTCAGGCTCGATTCGATCGGTCTCGCTTCTTCGCGTATGCGCGAAGCGATCCGTTCGCCGAATTTCCGCTCGATCAGCGTGTCGGGGACATGAGCCAGAAATCCAAGATAGACCCGGCTCGCCGCCCAGGCCGGATCGCCCCAGCGCTCGCGTGCGTGCGTAAGCCATTTAAGCCCCAGACGGAAGATATCGGCAAAGTCGTGCGTGTAATTCCAGGCGATGCGGTCGCGAGCTTCTGCGGCCCGCATGGCTTCAAGCAGCGTGATTTTGGGCTCTTTGCGGACATCGTGCTCGGGCACCTCGCCGAGACCGCCGGGCCCGGTAGTGCGGATGGCGCGATAAGCTTCGCGCGCATCCTCGATGTTCAGCCGGCTCAGCACCCTGTGCAGTCTCTGTTCGAGGTCGCCCTTGTGGCGGTCGAAAGCGGCATTGGCGAGGGGGGCGGCGAGCAGGATGATGCCAAGATTGGTGTTCTGTCCAACCACGCGCCGGGTGGCCTCAGCCGCCAGGCGGATGCGATTGCCAACCGAAAGGTCGGGGTGGGCAATGTGGGGCGCGGCCGCCTCGGCGCTCTTCACGAAATCGGCCACCGTCATACCGTGCCCGTCGCCGAAGCGGTGAACGTTGCCCGGCTTCAGCGCATCGAGTTCGACCAGGCATGCGTGCAGGAAGGCGCGGGCGACAGCTTCGGGCTGGAGCGGCCTGGTCAAGCGCCCTCGCGGCTCTCAAGCCGCTCTTTGGGCAAAGCCGCGTCGAGAAAGGCATCGACCAAGTAGTCGGAAATGCTGACACGCGTGACCTGCTGGAGGCCGTTCCAGGCCGGCATTGAATTGACTTCAAGCACGTAGAAGCGCCCATCCCGCGCTTGGATAATGTCGACGCCGGCATAGTTGGCGCCGACGCAAGCTGCGGCTCCGACCGCGAGATCGGCGAGCTCTTGGCTCGCGATTGCCGCTTTGGCGCGCGCGCCTTGCTTGATATTGGTGATCCAACTTGCGCCGTGTCTGATCATTGAAGCGACAACGCGGCCGCGGCACACGAAGATCCGCCAGTCCTGATGGTGCTCCTGCGCCGGCGGGATGAACTCTTGCAGATAATAGACCCCGTTCACCTCTTCGGGCGAGGCAAGATCGGCAAGCGAGGAAATCAGCCGCAATCCCTTCCCCTGGGCTCCGAATAACGGCTTTTGCACGAGCTTATGTCCTTCGGCGAGCAGCCTCGAAGCGATCGCCTCGGCCTCGGCGCGGTTGACGCCGGCGAAGGTCCGCGGCGTTGGCAAGCCTGCCCGCTGCAGGAGGAACGTCGTCGTCGATTTATCGACGCAGCGTTCGATGGCGCGGGCGTCGTTCCATACCGTGACGCCGAGCTCGCGCAGTGCATGCAGCACGCCGAGATAGAGCGTGACCTCCTCGAAACTGCCCCCGGGCACGAAGCGGACGAAGGCGCCCTCTGGGCAGCGGTCGCCAAGCCCCGGTATGGCAATCCCCGTCGCCGTTTCGGTGGAAAAGCCGCATTGATTGAGCGGTGCGAGCAGTGGCGTGATTCCGCGCCGTCGGAAGGCGCGAGAGAGGCTCTTGCCGTGCCAATCGCGGCCGTCGCCGAACATGACGATGGCAGCGTCCCTGCTTCCTTGCGCGGACATGCGGCCTCAGGCGAAGGAGCGCGACAGGACGGCCTCGTCGATGCGCCCGCTCTCGAAGCTTTGCCCCGTCTTGAGCGAGGTGACCGTCACCATCGCCGGGCTGAACAACATGCGGTCGATGGCATAGAAGTCGCCCTTCACCGCCGCAAAAATGTCGGCGAAAGGCTTGCCGTAGTCTTTCGATCTGAGGCTCGGCAGATGGTCGGCGAGGGTTTTGGCTTCTTGTGCGCCGCTTGAAACGAAGAGTTGTGCCCGGCCGCCATAGATGATGGCGTCGTTGGTGCGGCCCATGGCGGCGACGAAGTCCGGCGCGGGCGGCGGCAGCGGCGCGGTAGCCAGGCCGTCGATGATCTCGTCGAGCGGGAAATGCAGCTCGTGCGCCTTATGCAACGCGACCTCGAGACAGCGCGCGGCGATCTGCACTGTTCCAGCGAGGCTCGTCGTCGGCGCGTAGATGAAGGTGAGCTGCTCCGGGCTCAGCTTGCAGGCCTTGGCCACCTGTTCGACCAGCGCGGAGGGAGGCGGACGGTCGGCCTCCAGCACCAGGACCGCGCTCTCGGAGCGGTCGCGATAATCGAGTTCGTCGAACAGCTTTTCGGACGAGCCTATGGCGCGCGCAGGGCCCGACCCGAGTACGCTAAACTTCTTGCCGTTATCCTCTCCTGAAAGAGCCCAGCCGGCATATTGCGAGCCAAGACAGGCGAGCACCGGCTGAGCGGTGTGGACCGTTACCATGAAGGGCCATGAG
>DATLXW010000004.1:0-25785 GCA_035575415.1 Methyloceanibacter sp.
TCCTGCGCCCATTTGATCTCGTTGTCCCAATAGGCGCCTTTGACCAGGCGCACGGGGATACGCCGTCCGCCGGCCTCGGCCACGCCGGCGAGCCAATCGATTAGCGGTAACGCACGCTTGCTGTAAGCCTGCACGGCAAGCCCAAATCCGTTCCAGCCGGCGAGCTTGGGATCGGCCAAAAGCGGCTCGATCAACGCAAGCGACAGATCGAGCTTGTCCGCCTCCTCCGCATCGACGGTGAGCGGAAGCCAGGCGTCGCGCATCGCCAGCGCGATTTCGAGGAGCCGCGGGTAAAGTTCGGCCTTGAGGCGCGCCTCCTGCGCGGGTTGATACCGGGGGTGGAGCGCAGAGAGCTTCACCGATAGCCCTGGCCGCTCGTGCAGCTCCCGCTCGCTCCGCGCCATGGGATGCCCGGCGTAATCGGCGATCGCCTCGATCGCCTCGACATAACGGCTGTTGTAGCGTTCGGCGTCCTCGGCGGTACGCGCAGCTTCGCCCAGCATGTCGAAGGAAAAGCGATAACCGAGCGCCTCCCCGGCCCTGGCATTGGCGAGCGCCTCTTCGATCGTCTCCCCGATCACGAATTGCTTGCCGAGGATGCGCATGGCCTGGCGCAGCGCCTGGCGGACCAGCGGCTCGCCGGTTCGTGCGATCAGATGCTGCACCATCCCGGAAAGGTCGTCGGGCCGCTTAGCGCTCCAATCGACGATGCGCCCCGTGAGCATCAGCCCCCAAGTCGAGGCATTGACCAGGATCGAATCCGAGCGGCCGAGATGGCGCGCCCAATCGCCCGAACCGATTGTGCCGGCGATCAGCCGGTCGGCGGTCGCGGCGTCGGGAATGCGCAGCAGCGCTTCGGCGAGGCAGAGCAGCAGCACCCCCTCTTCGCTCGACAGCCCGTATTCGTGCAGGAAGGAATCGACGCCGCCGCCCTCTTTGCGTCCGGCGCGCGCGGCGCCGACAAGGCCGATGGCGAGTGTCTCGATACGGTTCCGCTCGACCGCGCTGAAGCGCGCTTTGGCGATCAGGCTCTCGACCAGGCGCTCTTCATCGGCAAGCAGGGCCTTGCTGATACTTGCCCGGTCTGGCAAGCAGGCGGCAGACACGATATGGCGCTTGGCCTCGGCCATAATCGTAATTTAATTCCTCAGCCGTTTCACAACCACATGCCATCGCCTGACTTGACCGGGCGATTCAGTAATCGCCAACGCCCGCTATTCGTTGGTGCACGGGATACTGGATGCCCGCTTGTAGGCATGAAAGTTGACATGTCGGTAAGAGCCTTCTTGTTATCTTGGCGCCCGGAGGAGAGGAATGCCGATCGCTACCGTTCGCACCGTCGCCGAGCTGCGCTCCCAAGTGGCAAAATGGCGCAAGGCCGGCGAAAGCGTGAGCCTTGTGCCGACCATGGGCGCCCTGCATCGGGGCCATCTCTCGCTCGTTACGCTCGCCAAGGAGAAGGCGCGCCGCGCGGTGGTGTCGATCTTCGTCAACCCTCTTCAGTTCGGCCCGCGTGAGGATTATCACCTCTACCCGCGCGACGAGACGGGCGACCTCGTCAAGCTTGCGGGCGCCGGCGCCGACCTCGTCTTTGCCCCCGATGTCGCGGAAATGTATCCGCCGAATTTCTCGACCCGGGTCACCGTCTCGGACCTGACCGATGATCTCTGCGGCGCCGCGCGCCCCAACCATTTCGACGGCGTCGCCACCGTCGTCACCAAGCTCTTGCTGCAATGCTCGCCCGACACGGCGATCTTTGGCGAGAAGGATTACCAGCAGCTTCTCGTCATCAAGCGCCTGGTTCGCGACCTCAATATCGACGTCGAGATCGTCGGTGCGCCGATCGTGCGCGAGAAGGACGGGCTCGCGCTTTCGTCGCGCAATGTCTATCTGTCGCCGTCGGAACGCAAGATCGCCCCACTCCTCTACAAAACCATCGCCGAGGTCGCCGCCGATCTCGCCGAGGGCCGCGGCGCCGACGATGCGGCCGAGGCAGGCCGCTTCAAACTCCAAGCCGCCGGATTTCGCGTCAATTACGTCGCCGTGCGCGATCCGGAGACCCTGAAGCCCTTGCATGGACCAGTGAAACAGGCGCGCGTGCTTACCGCCGCCTTTCTCGGCAAGACGCGGCTGATCGATAACGTCCCGGTGCCTTAGGCCTTACCAATCGATCAGGCGCAACTCGCGCAATTCTGCGCGCATCGCCGCCGGCATGCCGGCTGCTTCGTCTAGTTGTCCCTGCATGTCGGGCGGCGCATCCGCCGCTTCGAGATAGCGCCAGCCCTGGAAGGCCCGGCGCGGATGCGCGCGAGTGAGAACGAGCTTCGGGTCGAGCACGATGCCGCAGCAGGCAGTCCCGTCGTCCTTCTTGTCTTCCCTAAGGTCGAGCACGCGCTGGCGCACCAGCACGAAGCCTTTGATGACCCAATAGAGCGATCCGCCGTCGAGCACTTCCTCGCGCCTGCGCGGCATCTGCAAGGTTCGGTGGCAAAGTTCCTCCATCTTGCCCGCGCGTTTGAGGCTCTTCAGGCGCTCCTTCTGCCACACGGCGAGTTCTTGCACCGTGTCGGCACCGACGCAAAGCTTGAGTAAATGCACCGTCATTCTCGTCAATGCGCCATGAACAAGGGGATCGTCGCTTCCTCCAGCATCGTGAGGGTGACGCCGCCGAGGATGAACTCGCGCCAGCGGGAGTGATGGAAGGCGCCCATCACCAGAAGATCGGCCTTGAGTTCGCCCGCGACGCCGAGGAGCGCTTTGCCGATATTGCCCTCCGTCGCCTTCACCTGCATTGCATCCGCTTCCACCCCGTGACGCCTCAGATGCGCGATCATGTCCTCGGTACCAGGTGCGCTCTCTTCCGACCCCTCCGGCACGCCGGCGACCAGCACGAACCGAGACGCCGGCTTGAGCAAAGTCAGGGCGTCGTTGATCGCCCGCGCCGCTTCCGCGCTGCCATCCCAGGCCGCGACAACCCTTGCCCTGGACGAAAATTTCGGCGGCGATGCCGGCACAATGATGACTGGGCGTCCCGAAGCGAACAGACAGCGCTCGACGAGCGCATAGTGGCCGATCAGCGGATCCCCGTCGCGCGGCTGCCCAAGCACGGTGAGATCGGCGTGCCGCGCGGCAAAGGCGAAGTCGTGCGGGAACTCTTCGCTCATGCCCTGCAAGAGCCGCGTTTCGCAGCTCACGCCTTCGGCCTTCGCCGATTCCCTGCAGTTCTCGAGCGCACTCGCGCCTTGCGCCTTCACACTCTCCAGCACCTGTGTCATGTCGGCGAAGCCGACATCGGCGCCGTAGAGCGGCAATAGCGTGGTGGGTGCGAAGGCTATGCCTATCAAGTGCGCACCATGCGCCTTGGCCAGCGATACGGCATAGCCGACGCGTTCCTTCGCCGCCGCCGCACTATCGACGTGAATGAGGATGCACTTCAGCCCCATCGGCTAATTCTCGCTCCACTAGGGTCCGTATCACGCAGAGTTGACGGCACCGTGATGCCGGTCAAGCACCGCAGCACGGAGCTTTGAACAGGAGTGACGCAAGTCCCTACCCGTTCACGGCTATAGCTCTCTTGGCGGATTTCCGCCACGAATGCCCCTAACTCATGCACAGGAGAGGAAAATGAAGCTTACCAAGAAGTCCGGTGCTAAAATCGCCATGACCGCGGCGGCCCTCATCGTATCCGGGACGACGTTGATGGCCACGGTCTATGCGGCGGAAGGCGTTCCGGGCCGCTGTTTCGGCGTCAACGCCTGCAAGGGCCAGGGCCAATGCAAGAGCGCCAAGAATGACTGCAAGGGAAAGAATGCCTGCAAAGGCCAGGGCTGGCTATCGATGCTCGTCGACGAGTGCGCCAAGCACAACGGGCAATTCGAACAGGGCTAAACGCATTCGATCAAGATTGGCCGGCCGCGGCTTTCGCGGCCGGCTCTTTAGGCTTCGGGAGCTAGAGTCATGATCGCCGACAAACCGCCTTATCTCGGCTTTGGCTTGGGGCTCAGGCCGCAGCATTACAGAGAAATCCTCGAGGGCAATCCCGACATCGATTGGTTCGAGATCATCTCGGAAAATTACATGATCGAAGGCGGGCAGCCCTTGCATATGCTTGACCGGATTCGCGAGCGCTATCCGATCGTGATGCACGGGGTTTCGCTTTCGATCGCTTCGACCGCCCCCCTCGACCTGGAATATCTTTTCGCGCTGAAGGAACTCGCAGAGCGCGTAAAGCCGAAATGGATTTCCGACCATCTCTGCTGGACCGGCGTGCATGGCGTCAACCTGCACGACCTCCTTCCCGTTCCCTACACCGAGGAAGCGCTCGAGCATGTGGTCGAGCGGGTGGGTCAGGTGCAGGACTTTCTCGGTCGGCGTCTCACGCTCGAGAACGTGTCGAGTTATGTCAGCTTCGGCCAGTCGGAAATGACCGAATGGGAATTCGTGAGCGAAGTGGCGCGTAGGGCCGATTGCTGGCTCCTGTTCGACGTGAACAACGTCTATGTCAGCGCCTTCAATCACGGCTTTTCGACGGACGATTTTCTGCATGGTGTGCCGCGCGACCGGGTGGTGCAATTTCACGTGGCCGGACATAGCCATGAGGAGACCCACATTATCGACACGCACGACCACCCCGTCTGCGACGAGGTCTGGGACTTCTATCGCGAGGCTGTCGCCCATTTCGGGCCTGTCTCGACCATGATCGAGCGCGACGACAATATCCCGCCGCTCGCCGAAGTCGTTGCCGAGCTCGACCATGCGCGCGCAATCGCTCGCGAGGTGCTTGGCGATCGCGCACAAGGCCGAAGCCAGCTCGAAGCTGCGGAATGAAGAGCCTGAAAGAGCTCCAGGAGACCTTCCAGCGCGGCATCCTCGCCGGCGACGACTCGATCCTTGCCGAGATCAACGACAGCGACAAGGAAAACCGCAAGGTCCTGTTCGGGGTCTATCGCAACGCCTATGTGGCCCGGCTCGCAGAAATTCTCGGCCAGGACTACGAGCAGGTACACGCTTATCTCGGCGATGAGGCCTTCGCCAGGCTCGCCACCGCCTATATCGTCGCCAATCCGTCGGATCAGCGCAGCGCCCGCTGGTTCGGGCGTCATCTGCCCGATTTCGTGCGTTCGCGCGAGGACTATGCCAAACATCCGGAGGTCGCCGAGCTAGCCGCACTCGAGAAGGCCCTTGCCGACGCCTTCGATGCGCCTGACGCAGAGCCGCTCCGCATTGACGCGCTTGCGACGGTCGCGCCGGAGGATTGGGCTCAACTTGTGTTCGACCCGCACCCGACGGCGATACGCCTCTCCTTCAACACGAACGCAGCCGAGATCTGGTCGGCGCTGGCGAACGAAACCGCTCCCCCGGCGCCCAAAGCTCTGCCGGAGCCGCAGCCCATTTTGGTTTGGCGGCAAGAGTTCATGTCGCGCTTCAGGCCGCTTTCCGCCGAAGAGGCGATGATGTGGGACGAAGCCGCCAAAGGCGTGCGCTTCGGCGTGCTGTGCGAGATGGTCGCGACCTTCGGCGGCGAAGACGATGCCGAACTGCGCGCCGCGACCTATCTCAGGGGTTGGCTGGACACGGGGATGCTTGCGGGCTTTGCGCTTGAGCCGCGGCAGAATCGCAACTCGCCACGTTGAGCGGGCGCGGCGCAGGGAACAGCGCGTCGCTCCGGCCGGTCAGCCAATAGGCGAGCAATCCCACCCATTCCCGCGTTGCCGCATCGACCCGCCGCAAACCCTCCGAGACCTTGTCGAAGGGCCGTTTCAGATCCGCGTCTCCGCGGGTTCGGTAATCGACCGGCCAAGCCCCGACCTCGAATCCCGCCGCGCGGAAGGCGCCGATCGCCCGCGGCATGTGGTACGCCGAGGTCACCAGCAGCCAAGTCTTTCCGGGGCCAAGCTCGCTTTGGCGCGACAATTCTTCTTTGAGGAAGACGGCATTTTCGTAAGTGTCGCGCGACTTCGCCTCGAGGATCAGCCGCTCGCGGGGAACTCCAAGGGCAGTGAGCAGAGTCTCGGCCCCCTCGGCTTCATTGCCGGTTGAATAGATCACGCCGGTATCGCCGCCTGAGAAAGCAATCTTGGCTTCGGGAAAGCGGCGGGCGAGGATCGCCGCTTCCACCAGGCGCTCGGCCGCCTCGTTGAGCGCCGGCGCATTGCGCGCGGTGCCGACCAGCCTGTCCTCCGCCCCGCCGAGAACGATGAAGCCCGTGGGCGGCTGCGAGGCATCGAGATCGGCGCGCGGAAAGCGATCTTCGAGCGGCAGGATGAGCGCATTGCCGAGCGGCGACAGGCCGGCGAGCAGAAGCAGGATCGCGCCCACCGTCACGAAGCGCCGTCCCCAGCGCGCCCACCCCGTCCAGATCAGGATCGCGCCATAGCCGGTCAGAAGCGCGATCAACGTCGAAGGTTGCAGCAGGAACCAAGCCACTTTGGCGAGATAGAAGAACATGTCCCCCCCGAGAATCCCTTTCAACGCTCGCTCCGCCCCGCACACTTCTTAGCACCGCGTGGCGATAGGTCTCGTCTCTTTACGTAAGACGCACAGGTTCGGATTGCCGCCTTCTCGAAGATCGTGTTACTACACGCACAGGTAGCGATCAGGTTCAATGTATCCTTTTCATGCTTCCACGCAATCGAACGCTGAATATCAAATCGGGAGACCTTTGGATCGCCCTGCTGCCGGTGATCGTCTTCATCGCCGGCGAATGGTTCATGTCGACGTTTGGCTTCTATAGGGTGACACCCTTCCCCGATACCGAATTCGACGCCGCCGCCGAAGCTGGCGGACGCTACACCGTCTACGGCATGTTTTTCTTATTCGCGGCTGTCTGCATCGGCGTCACCGCCGTCTTTTTCCTCGATGTAAATTCTCTATTCAATCGCGCAAGCCGACGCCGCTTGTTCGCCATCGTCGCCGGATTGGGCGCGATCGTCCTGATCGTCGTCGTTCTCGGTCCTTGGATTTGGTCTAGTCCGAAGACTTATTGGTTTGCCGGCAAGAATCTCTTCGACCACCTTTTTCAGCACGCCAAGATCGAATGGTGCTGCATCGCCGGCAACGATTTCGCTGGAACGCTTCAGATCGTTGCGGAGAGTTGCCGCGAGCCGTTCTCCGTGGGTCAGGCCTTCAACTGGCTTCTCAAGATTGCAAACATCCTCATCGCGATTGCCGCCGCAAGCGCCATCGTCGGCGCCGTATCCTGCCTAGGCGAGCCGCCCGCTCAAGCAAGGCCGATTTTCGAGGACCAGTGCGACCGCTTGAATCATTATCTCTATCTCGGCGCCGCCCTGATGGTGTGCGGCATGCTGTTGATCCTGTCCTGGCTGCACTGGCCGGATTTCTATTTCACGCCGGAAAATAAAAGCTACGCGACCCTCGTTAACGGGCTCACGATTTACTACGGGGTCAATTACTCACTGATCGTCGTCGCCTATTACGCACCGGTTGCCCTCGTTCTTTCCGAACGCCAAGCCAAGCGTACCCAGAGCGCAAACGCCGCAAAACTCTCGCGATCCGGTCCGGCAGGAAAGCAGCATCCCGGCATCGCAGGAACCTTCAAGGTGGCTTTCGCGCTGTTGTCGCCCTTCCTCACCGGCGTGCTCCCCACGTTGATCACTGCGCTTTCTGGCGGGATCGACACCCCCTAAGACAAGGACAGAGCAGACACCCCAGGCAGCCTCCGCGTCACGCCAGCCTCCTCGCGCTACCTAGCTCGCTTGATGGGCGGCGACCTATCCCAGCTCCGCCTCGTAAGCCGCAATATTTCGGCGCTACGAAGGTCCCCGAAATTCCTGATCCAATTGAGACTATAGCCGGTCGCTATTGGACCCGTTCGCCCTCGGTCCATCATGTAGGTGGTGGGCAGCGACGGCCGCATCAGGGCCCGCTTCGTCGATGCGGATTTTCGCCATCGGATGAAACCTGAGGATATTCTCAATGCTCTCGCCGCAGGCGCCTAGCGCCTTCCGCGCTGCCAGGGAAGAAGCCTGAGGCCATCGATGGCCAGAATTGGGAAGTGGTGCGGTCGAGAGGAATCGAACCTCCACGGGCTGAGCCCACAGCGCCCTCAACGCTGCGCGTCTACCATTTCCGCCACGACCGCAAGGAGTTCCGAGGCTTTAGGCTCGGATATGGCTATAGGCTGACCGTGCTGCAAGCAAGGTGGGGGCTGCCTTAGCAAACCTGCCCGAGCGGCGCAAGGAGAGGCTTGCATTGCGTCCCTTTGCCCCCCAAAACCACTTTATGACGGCCCTGGCAGCGCAAGCTTCCGTCGCGGCGGTTGAGTGGCACAAGAGCGTGGGACTTGTGCCCTACCCGGACGCGGTCGCCGCCATGGAGGCGCGCGCCGCCAGAATCGCGCAAGGCCACGGGGGGGAATGCGTCTGGCTGCTTGAGCATCCGCCGCTCTATACCGCCGGCACCAGCGCAGATTTCTCCGAATTGCTTGAGCCGGGCCGCTTGCCGGTCTTCAGGACGGGACGCGGCGGACGTTTCACCTATCATGGACCGGGCCAGCGCGTGGCCTATGTGATGCTCGATCTGACGCGGCGCGGGCGCGACTTGCGGGCTTTCGTGAGGTCGCTCGAGGACTGGCTGATCGCGACGCTCGGCCTTCTCGGCGTAAAGGGCGAACGGTGCCCCGGGCAAATCGGCGTTTTCGTCGATGGCGCGAAGGTCGCCTCGATCGGCGTGCGCCTGCGCCGCTGGGTGAGCCTGCATGGCGTGAGCCTCAACGTCGCCCCGGACTTGGAGCATTTCTCCGGCATCGTCCCTTGCGGGCTAAAAAACGTGTCCATCACCAGTCTGGACCGGCTCAATGCCGAAACGGACATGTCCAAAATTGATGCGGCGCTATTCAACACCTTTGTCGACATATTCGGCGAAGCCCGCTTCAGCGCCAATCCGTTTCGAGCACCCTGAAGCCCGACGGAGGCGCGCCGCCTTCGTCGGTGACGGTGACAGCGGCGACCTTGGCGTCGCGCGGCCCGCGCCGGCAGAGCCGCAGCATTTCTTCCACTTGCGCCGGGGGACCGGAGAACACGGCTTGCACGCTGCCGTCGCGCAAGTTGCGCACCCAGCCGTCGAGCCCCAATCTCCGCGCCGTCTCCTCGGTCCAGGCACGGTAGAACACGCCCTGCACCCGGCCCTCGATCCTGACCGTCACGGTCCGCCTTTCTGCGTTCTGCACCACTCCTCTCACGCCCGCACAAGCGGGCATCCAGTAACCTTCGGCCGCAATTTGTCATATAGGCTGGGGTGACTGGATTGCCCGGTCAAGCCGGGCAATGACAAAGAACGAGCGCTAACCGTCAAGCGAATTCCAAAATCACCGCATCGACGTTCAGGCTGTCGCCGGGCTTGGCGATGACCTTCGCCACCACCGCGTCGCGCTCGGCCTTGAGCACGTTCTCCATCTTCATCGCCTCGACCACGCAAAGCGGATCCCCGGCCGCCACCTCCTGCCCTTCCCGCACCGCGAGCGAAACCACGAGGCCCGGCATCGGACACAGCAAATATTTCGACATGTCGGGTTTCGCCTTCGGCGGCATCTTCGCCATCAGCTCCGTCTCGCGCTCGGTGAAAACGCGCGCGGAGGCCTCGACCCCCTGATAGACGAGATCGACGCCGTTGAGGATTGGGCGCACTTGCAGCGCGGCCTTTCTGCCGTTGACAGTGCCTTCCCAGACGGGATTGCCGAACCACCAGGTGGAGGAAAGCTCGATCCGCCGCTCCTTCTCGCCCGTCCCCTTCCCGCCCAGCGTCACCGTGAGCGGCCCGTCGAGCGCGCCGGAGACCTTGACGCGAACCTTCTCCTCGCCAAGCTCGACCATGCGCGTTTCGGCGAAGCGCACCTTCTCGCCCTGCATCTGCTGCGTGATGGCGCGGCGGCGCTGATTGCTCATATGGTCGATGGCGGCCGCTACCGCCGCCAAAGTATCGCGCACCTCGCCTTCAGGCTTCGGCGGCTTGAACCCTTCCGGAAACTCCTCGGCGATGAATTTGGTGGAGAGCCGCCCTTCCCGCCAGCGCTCATTACGCATCAGGACGGCAAGGAAAGGAATGTTGTGGCGAAAACCGTCGATGGCGAAGGCGTCGAGCGCGCTTCCCATCGCTTCGATGGCTTGCAGGCGCTTCGGCGCATGGGTAATCAGCTTGGCGATCATCGGATCGTAATAGACCGAAATCTCGCCCCCTTCCTCGACGCCGGAATCGAGCCGCGTGGTGACGCCCTTCTCGCTGCCGAGCTTCGGCGGCCGATAGCGTACGAGCCGGCCCGTCGACGGCAGGAAATTCCGCTGCGGGTCCTCGGCATAAATGCGCACTTCGATGGCCGAGCCGGTGAGCTTCACATCCTTCTGCTTGATCGCGAGTTTCTCGCCGGCGGCAATCTTCAGCATCTCCTCGACGAGATCGAGTCCGGTGACGAGCTCCGTGACCGGATGCTCGACCTGAAGCCGCGTGTTCATTTCGAGGAAGTAGAAGTTGCGATCCTTGTCGACGATGAATTCGACCGTGCCGGCGGAGTCGTAGCCCACGGCTTTGGCGAGCGCGACCGCTTGCGCGCCCATCGCCTCGCGCGTCTTGGCGTCGATGAACGGACTCGGCGCTTCCTCCACGACTTTCTGATTGCGTCGCTGGATCGAACATTCGCGCTCGCCGAGATGGATAACGTGCCCGTGCTTGTCGCCGAGCACCTGGATCTCGATATGCCGCGGCTCCTCGACATATTTCTCGATGAAGACGCGGTCGTCGCCGAAGCTCGATCGCGCTTCCGACTGCGAGGAAGCGAAGCCCTCTTCAACCTCTTTGCGGCTGTAGGCGATCCGCATGCCCTTGCCGCCGCCGCCGGCGCTCGCCTTGATCATCACCGGATAGCCGATCTCCTCGGCGATCTTGACCGCTTCCCTGGCCGAGCCGATCACGCCAAGATGGCCTGGCACGGTCGAGACCTTGGCCTTGGCCGCGAGCTTCTTCGACTCGATCTTGTCCCCCATCGCCTCGATCGCCCTCGGGTTCGGTCCGACGAAGACGATGCCGGCCTCGGCAAGGGCTTGGGCGAAGGCGGGATTCTCGGAAAGGAAACCGTAGCCCGGATGGATCGCCTCGGCGCCCGTTGATTTGGCCGCGGCGACGATCTTGCCGATATCGAGATAGGATTGAGCGGCCGGCGCCGGTCCGATGGCCACAGCCTCGTCGGCCATATAGACGTGCAGCGCGTCGCGGTCGGCTTCGGAATAGACCGCAACGGTCTTGATCCCGAGGCGGCGCGCCGTCTTGATGATGCGGCAGGCGATCTCACCCCGGTTGGCAATCAGCAGTTTGGCGAACATTTGGTCCCCGCCCCTGATTTTCGTCAGCGCTTTCTAGAGGCTTGGCGGAAGCGAGTAAACTGGCCGCATGGGCTTAGATGTGGCCCTACTCGGCGGCTTGGGATAGCGCTCACGGCGCCCTTTACGCTTGTGCGCCCGGCGCTCGACGCCATGGCCGGCCGTGGCCTCAGCGGCCGAGCCGAAGGCATGTCACGGCGTTCCCACTTTGCGCGCCCGCCCTGCGGGCTTCGGCGAACAAGCCGCCGCGCCTAAAGGGGGGAGCAATAGTCTGCCACTTGAGAGGTGGACTATCCCACGGCTTCAGGATTGCGCCATCCCTTGCGCCTTGCGCGGGCGGCCGGAGGCTGCGGCCGCCGCTGGGCTGAAGGCATGGGCCTCCGACAAGGCGCTTTGCGTGTGTGGCACACGCATCCTTTAGTTCGGCTAGGCTTTACTAAAGGATACTTCACTTTCATTTAGTTACAAAAGCCCGAGTTTAAGCTGTTCGAGGGCCTGAGCAGCGAAAGAGGCAACCTCTCAAGGGACTTCGGGTTACTCGGCGGCGGCTGGCGGATAGGCTTTGCGGCGTCCCTTGCGCTTGGCTGCCTTGCCCTCTCGCTTCTGACCGGTGGCCGCCTGAGCGGGGGAACCGAAGGCATTGGCCTCGGCGGTGAGAACCGCCTCGCTCGGCACTGGCTCCGGCTTACCGGGAGAGGTGAGGCCGGCTTTTGCGGCCTCGTCGGCAGCCTCGAGGGTCTCTTTCGGCCCGGTTTCCGCTTCCGGGCGCCACGGCTCCAGGGCGGCTTTCTTGGCCTTCTGATGGTCCCTGGCAAGATACGTATACACCGCAGGGGTGACGAACAGCGTGAACAGCGTGCCGATGGTCATGCCGGCGGCGATCACGAGCCCGATGTCGAAGCGGCTTGCCGCGCCGGCGCCCTTGGCGATCAGAAGCGGAATCATAGCGACAACCATGGCCGCCGTGGTCATTAGGATCGGCCGCAGCCGGATAGCGGCGGCGTGTTCGATCGCCTCGCGCCGCGAGTAGCCCTGCTCCTCTTGCAGCTTGTTGGCGAAGTCCACCATCAGGATGCCGTGCTTCGAGATCAGCCCGATCAGGGTGACAAGGCCGATCTGCGTATAGATATTGATGGTTCCGAGTCCGGCGTTGAGCGGAATGAGTGCCCCGAACATCGAGGTCGGCAGCGCAATCAGGATAATGAACGGATCGCGGAAGCTTTCATATTGCGCAGCCAGCACGAGGAAGATGACAACCAACGCGAAGACGAAGGTATAGACCAGCGTGTTGCCCTCTTGCACGAACTGCCGGCTTTCGCCTTGAAAGTCGTAGCTGAAACCTTCCGGGAATTTCTCCTCCGCCGTCTTCTTCAGGAAATCGATTGCCTCCCCCACAGTCCGTCCTGGGAACGGCACTGCGGACAAAGTCGCCGAGTTGAGCTGCTGAAAATTGGTGAGCGAATTCGGCTGCACCACTTTGGTGATCGAGGCGACGTTCGAGAGCGGAACGAGATCGCCGGAACTCGTGCGAATCTGGTAGCGCGTGAGCCAATCCTCGTTCAGCCTGAATTCGCGCGGCACCTGCGGAATGACTTGGTAGCTCCTGCCGTAAAGGTCGAACAGGTTAATGTAGTTGCCGCCGAGCAAGGTAGCGAGCGAATTGCCGATATCGGCCATGGTGATGCCGAGCCGGTTCGCCTTGTTGTGGTCGATATGAAATTCGATCTGCGGGGTCTCGAAGCGGAGGTCCGAGTCGGAGAAGAGGAACATGCCGCTTTCGCGAGCGGCTTTCTCCACCTCGGCGAGCACGTCGGCGAGTTGCCGGAAGTCGTGCGTGGTGGTGATGACGAATTGCACCGGCGGTCCGCCGACCGAACCTGGCAAAGCCGGCGGCGAGAAGGTCAGCGCTTGCGCCGGGGCGATCGCCGAGATTTTCGGCTGTAGCTCTTGCAGAATCGCGCTGTGCTTCCGCTCCCGTTCGCCCCACGGCTTCAACAGGACGCCGACGAAGCCCTGATGCACGTCGCCCATACCGTTGATGGCGAAGACGTGCTCTTTCTCCGGAATCGAGTTGAAGACCGCGTTGAGCTGGTCGGCCGCCGCTTCGAGATAATCGAGATTGGCATATTGCGGCGTCTTGACGATGCTGAAGAGAATTCCCTGGTCCTCTTCCGGCGCAAGCTGCTTTTGAGTCGTCATATATAGGAGCCCGGTCGCCGCGATGGTGCCAGCGAGCACGAGGATCGTTACTGGCCGGTAGTTGAGCGTGCGGTGCAGCCGGCGCTGATAGCGGTTCTTCAGCCCCTCGAACAGCCGGTCAAGGTTCCGCGTGAGCCAATTCGGTTTTGTGTGCTCGTCCTCCGCCTTGAGCAGCTTGGAGCACATCATCGGCGACAAGGTTACGGCGATCACACCGGAGACGATCACGGCGCCTGCGAGCGTGAGAGCGAATTCGCGGAACAACACCCCGGTTAGGCCCGAAACGAAGGCGATTGGGGCATAGACCGCGGCGAGCGTGATGGTCATGGCGATGACGGGATAGAGTATCTCCCGCGCGCCGATCAGCGCCGCATCGAGCGGCTTCATGCCCTGTTCGATATGCCGGTGAATATTCTCCACGACAACGATGGCGTCGTCGACCACGAGCCCGATGGCGAGCACGAGCGCAAGCAGGGTCATCAGATTGATCGAGTAGCCGAGCGCAAGCAGAACCGCGAGCACGCCTACCAGCGACAAGGGAATGGTGACGATCGGAATGATGGTCGAGCGCAAATTGCCGAGGAAAAGGAAGATCACCGCGATCACGATGATCGCGGCCTCGCCTAAGGTCTTCACCACCTCCCAAATCGACGCGCGGATGAAATTGGTGGCGTCATAAGCGATGGCCGCTTCGAGTCCCGGCGGCAGCTCCTTCTGGAGCTGCGGAAATTCCTTGCGGACATCGGTAATCACCTTGAGCGGATTGGCCGTCGGCGTGGCGTAGACGCCGATGAAGACGGCCTTCAGCCCGTCGAAAGACGACGATGAATCGACATTCTGCGGACCAAGCTCGATCTCGGCGATGTCGCCGAGCTTTACGAGCGAGTCGCCGCGCGCACGCACGACGAGATCGGCGAAGGCTTCCGGACTTTCGAGCGAGGTCTTGGCGTCGATATTGGTCTGCACGAAATCGCCCTTCACCTGGCCCGGCGCCGAGGTGAAATTGTTGGCGGCGAGCGCCGCGCGTACGTCGAGCGGCGTTACTTCGAGCGCGGCCATGCGGTCGGGGTCGAGCCAGACGCGCATGGCGAAGACCTGGCCGCCGAGGATTTCCGCCTGCGCCACCCCGTTTATGGTCTGCAGCTTCGGCTGCACTACGCGTTGAAGGTAGTCGCTGATCTGCGAGGCGGTCATCACGCTCGAGTTGAAGGAGAGATACATGAGTGCGTAGCCCTCTCCCGTGCGCTTGGTCACCACCGAGTCGTTCGCTTCGCGCGGCAGGATGTTTTTCACCTGCGCCACCTTCGACAGCACGTCGGTCATGGCGCGGTCGGGATCGGCATCGAGCCGGAGGTTGAGGGTGACGGTGCTCACATTCTGTGTCGAGCTTGCCGTCATCGTGTCGATGCCTTCCGTGCTCGCCACCGCCTGCTGGATCGGCACGGTGATGAAGCCCTGGATGAGATCGGCATTGGCCCCCGGATAGGTCGTGATCACGGTGATCGTGGTGTTCGACAGTTCGGGAAACTGCCGGATCGGCAGCTTGAAGCCGGCCTGCGCCCCGACCAGCAAGATCAGGAGGCTCACCACCGTGGCAAGCACCGGCCGCTTGATAAAAATGTCGGTGAAGCGCATGGGCTTAGTGCTTGGGCAGCTCCGCCGGGGCTTTCAGCGCTCCCGAATTGTCGACCTTGACCGCGGCGCCCGGCTGCAATTTGAGCTGGCCGCTGGTCACCACCTCTTCGCCCGCCTGCACCCCTTCGAGGATCGCCACCCGGTCGCCCTCGCTCGGGCCGACGCGCACAAAACGTCGCTCGACGGTGAGGGTCCTCTCGGCGGGAACCGCGCCGGTCGGCGTGGCGTCGGAGGCGACGGCCGAAGCGATCGGCTCCGCCGAAGCCATCGGCGGCGTGCTTGGCGCCGGAGCGGGCTGGCTTTCCTTCACCACCCATACGCTGTCGCCGTACAAGCCATAGGTCACGGCCGTGCGCGGTACGGTGACGTAGTCCTTCGCGCCGCCGGCGAGCACGGCGACATTGGCGAACATGCCGGGCAGCAATTTGCGGTCCGGATTGGGCACCGTAGCGCGCAGCATCAGGGTCCGGGTGTCGTTGCCGAGCTTCGCGTCGAACGCCTCGATCCTGCCTTTGAATATCCGTCCGGGAAACGCGTCGGCGGTCAGTTCGACCTCGCTGCCGACCGCGAGCTTTCCGATACTGGTTTCCGGCACGGGAAAATCGACCCAGATCGGATCGAGCGCCTGCAACCAGACCAAGGCCTGGCCCGGCGAGACGTATTGACCCCGCTCCACATGCCGCAACCCCACTCTCCCGGCAAAGGGGGCGGTGATATTCTTCTGCGCGATTAGCGCCTCCGTCTTCTGCACCAGCGCGGCGGCCGAATCGCGCTTGGCGAGGGCGGCGTCTAGCGCGGCCTGTGAGACGGCGTTCGTCTTCACCAGATGCGAATGCCGCTCAAGATCGAGATTGGCCTGCTGCAAGGTCGCCTTGTGGTCGGCGAGATCGGCTTCCTCCACCGAGGTGTCGAGCTTGACGAGCCTCGCCCCCTTCTCGACGTCCTGACCGCTGTCGAAAAAATAATCGACCACGATCCCGCCGACCTGCGGCGCGACGTCGACGCCTCTGATGGCGACGAGCGTGCCGATGGCGTGCACGCGGTTGGTCCAAGTCTCGGTCTTGGCGATCTCCGACGTCACCGTCGCCGGCGGCGGCACCATTTTCGCCATGAACTCGCCGATCATCTTCGGCTTGAAGACGAGGTTGAAATACCCGACCCCGCCGAGAAACAGGCCGACGATGAGCCCGGCTATCAGAAAGCGCTTAATCATGGTTCGTTTGTGTGCAGCCCTCGTATTCAGGGCCGTGCCTTAGCCCTGGGCGGTCGGACCTTAGCCGTTAGAGAAGGCCAAAATGCGCCCCTCGACCGCGAAAGAATACCGGGATAGCAGCCTCGTCTTGCGTTGCAAACAGTTCGCGCGGGCGCGCGGGCGAAGCGTGCCTTATGCTTAAGATTCGCGGCTGAATTTGGGCTGTTTCGGCTGCCTCGCGCCGCCCGCTAATATTTGATCACCGCCCGCCCCACAACGTCGCCCGCGCGCAGGAGGTCGAGAGTTTCGTTGATCTCCTCGAAGCGGATGGCGTTGACGCTGTGCCTGATCTTACCCTGCTGCACGAGCGCGACGACTTCGCTGAGATCGTTATGATTGCCCCAGAACGAGCCGTGATAGGTATATTCGCGGGCGACGAGCGGAAACAGCGGGATGTTGATCCTGTCGCCCACGAGCCCGACCGAGGCGTAGTGCGCGCCGACGGACAACAGGCGGAAACCCATCTGAATCATCTCTTCCGCGCCGGCGCAGTCGCGTGCGGCGGCGGCTGCGCGCTTTCGTTTCGAGCCATTGCCGCTTCGATCGCAGCTTACAAGCAGCCTTTTTGCTTTTCGACCTTCTTGATCGCACTCACGTTATACTTCTCGAACTTGTTGAGCGGCACTTGCGCCGCATCGTCGTAAAGGCAGCCGGCATTTCCGAATGTCTTGATCGCCTTCGGCGTCTTGAAGCAATAGCCGCGCTCCTTGTAGATCCAGTTGCGCACTTCCCAGAGCGGCTGGCATCCAAGCTTCTTCAAGTCAGAGATTTTGAAATAGTTCGAATCCGAACAGCCTATGATTTCGTAGCAATTGGCGGCCGCGCGCTGCGGCCCGGCCGCAAGGCCGGTCAGTCCGGCGACAATCCCCGCCGCGACGAGCGCGATGGTTGAACGCATGCAATCCTCCCTTGGCGATGCATCATCAGCCTGACAATACCCGATTTTTGGCAGCCTACGGCGCTTCTTCTTGCGTTAGGCTTTTCAATCGCCAAAGAAGCCTTGCATGGCGCGGGAAATGTCGTTGTCGGCGGCGCGCGTCGACGTAGACGTCGACATGCTGGCCTCACCGGCTGGCGGCTTCTTCGGTTCCGGCGGCGGCTGCGGAAAGCCGGTCGTGCTGCCGAACATGGCGGCCGCCATCTTCCGGTCGAGTCCGTAGATATCCGTCGCGGTCTCCACCTTCCCCTCATCGTCGACGGTCGCGGTGAAATAGACCATGTGCACCGGGATTTTCTTTTCGAGCGTCACCGCGCTGTTATTGCCCTTGTCCCATAGCTCCTTGACGCGTCCTGGCGACATGCCGTTCGCCTCGGCGAGGAGGATCTCGGCGAAGCGCAATGGCTGTTCCATGCGCACGCATTCGTGCCCGATCATCCGGTTCTTTTGTTTGAAATACTTCTTCCGCACCGGCAGCGTATCGTGCATGTAGACCGTATGGCGGTTCGGATAGAGAAACTTCACCTTGCCGAGATTGTTGTGCGGTCCCGCCTTCTGCAAGAAGGTGAAGTTGAGCGGATCGACTCTCCTCCAATCGATCTTGGTTGGATCGACAGGCTTTCCGTTATAACTCACGAATAGCTTATGCACGCGCAGAATGGAGAAATTGCCGCGTTGCAGCGGCGGCCACAGATTCTCCTTCACCACCGTTTCCGGCGCGATCCAATCCGGGTTGAAGACGATGGTCCGCATATCCGCCGAGAAGACCGGCGTCGCATAACCGATCGTGCCGACGAGAATCTTGTCGGCATAGATCCGCTTTCCCTCTTTGAAGACGTAAAGCATGAACGCCGCCGAATTGTTGAGAACAAAGGTCTGTCCCAGATCCTCCGGCATCCAGCGCCAGCGCTCCATATTGATGATCAGGCGCTTGGTTTCGACGTCGTAAGGCGCCGCCCTCCCGTCCTCTCCCACGACCCGTGCCTTGAGCAGCGCTTCCCGCAGCCGCACGAACTGCACATGCTGCGGGTGCAGCGAGCGCAGATAGGCGTCGGGCGCCTCCGAAGTCGCGATCTCGGCAAGCACGAGCTTCGGATCGCGCAAGGGAGGTTCCTGATCGAACAGGCTGCTGATCTCCGATGGCTTGAAGCGCCCACCGCGCGCATGCCGGGCGTACTGCAAGATCGCAAGGTCGAGCTTGAGCTCGGCAAGCGCCTGCGCGTCCGCATCCTTCGGCAGCATCTCCGCCCGAGGAAGATCGAATTCCGCCGCGTCGAGTCCGAAATCGGCCGCCTTCTCAATCTCGAACAGCGCCGCTTGGGCTTTCGCCGTGAAGCCCATCTCCGTGATCCAAAGCGGGGTCGCGCGGGCCGTATAGAAGCTCTCGAGCGCGGCAAGATCGGCTTCGTTCGCCTGTTTGCGTAGCGCCGCGTCCCCGAGCAAGGCGCGGAGGGTTGCGACGACGGGATCGGCCTGCGCTTGAGCCGCGGCGGAGGGCGGCGCCTCTTCCACCGGCTGCGGCGCCTGCGGGACCGTCGCCGGTGCATCTTCCGCCTCAGGCGCAGCGAGTGGGAGGTCGGGCGTTGCTACCTCTGGCGGCGGCGTTGGGGCGGGAAGCGCGGGCTGAAGCGTCGGCTTGGGAAGCTCGACGCGAGGTTGCGCCTGACCTGGGTCTTGGGCATAGGCGAAGCTGACCGGCGTCGAACCCAGGACCAGCCCGACTAGGACGGCGATCAGCCCTTCCCTCCCCATCCCGCGACCCCCTTGCGAGCCCGGGTGAAATTAGCGCGAAAACCACCTCGTCTGCCACCCCGATCGCGCCAAGGATCGCTGGGCATGCATGACTCCGGCGCCGATCATTGCCCGCCTATCGTCACCCGGCTCTACGGCCTGCTGACCTCCCGCATGGCGGCCGCGTAGTTGCCCGCGCCATTTCATACTCCCGCCAATCTCGGGGGAGTACGGCTGGCGCTAGTTCTTGGCGGTTGCCTCGATTTCCTCGGCCTTGGCGAGGAGTTCCTTCAGCGAGACGCGGCAATAGGTGCCGAGATCGGACTTGTTCCCGCCGCGCGTGGCGATTCTAATGCCTTCGTCCTTGTCGGCGATGGCCGCTTTGAGCACGCGTTCCTTGTTAATGGACGCGTCGCGCTTGAGATAATGCGCTTCGATCTTATCGATCGCGGCCTTGGCGAGTTCGGCGTCTGCGGCCGAAAGCTGCGCTTCCTCGGCGCAGAGCTTCACCACCTCATATTCGGCGTAGAAGTTCTTGAGCGACGTAGAAAGATTCGCCGCCAAGGCACCATGCCCCATCGCCGCGACCAAGACCACGAAACACCAGCCAGCACGACGCACCATCCCTCGCCTCCCCGTTGGCAGCAGTCACGAAGGCGCGCTTTTAGCCTACCCCGCGTGCAAGATCAAATGCTGGACGGGAGAGATACACAATGTGACAGAAAGCACTCCCGCCTGCGTCATCGCCGTGCCAGATTGCTGTATTATTGTGCTCGACGCTGATTCCGAGGTGGGCTCGCATGGGATCGCCGCTTACCCAGCGCCGCGAGGCGCGCTTTATCGGCATCGTCGAACGCTTGCCGCAAAGCTGGAAGGCGAGCTTTCGCCTGCACCGGCCCGACGAGGTTTTCGCCCAACCCGGCGAGACGGAAATCTTTGCGAGCGAGATCGATGCGGTGAAATGGCTTCACCGCGAAGCCGCGGCACGCGGTTTCAACTCAATCGAGATCGAGCGTAAGAACCGATCCGAGGATTTCTGACGGCGCGGGCTTAGTTTAGCCCAGCGCGTGCAGCAGACCGCGCACGCTGAGCAGGATGATGACGACGCCGACGAGGAGCATCAGCGGCCTGTCGGGGACGCTCTTGGCGATATAGGCGGCGATTGGCGCGGCGATCGCGCCGCCGAGAATGAGCCCGGCAATGATCGGCCAAAGTTCGAGGCCGATCGTGCCGAGGAAGGTGACGGAGATCACCAGCGTCACGAAGAATTCTGCCGCATTCACCGAGCCGATCGTGTAGCGCGGCGTCGCACCCTGACCGAGCAAGGTCGACGTCACGAGCGGACCCCAACCGCCGCCGCCCGCCGCATCGAGAAAGCCGCCGCCGAAGCCGAGGGTCGAGACCCATTTAGGCGGCTCAGTCGCTCGCGGGCTGCCGGCGAGTGCCTTCACGACAATCCAAGCGCCCATTAGCAAGAGGTAGCCCGTGACGATGGGCTTGATGATCTCGACCGGCACGGCCGTAAGCACATAGGCGCCGAGCGCGCCGCCGATCATGCCGGGAATTGCGAGCCTTCGTACCGTCGCCCATTGCACATTGCCGACGCGCCAATGCGCGGCGCCGGAAATGCCGGTGGTGAAGACTTCGGCCGCGTGCACGCTTGCGCTTGCCGTTGCGGGCGGAATGCCGAGGCTCAACAACACGCTCGTTGCCGACAGCCCATAGGCCATGCCCACGGCGCCGTCGACCATTTGCGCCGCAAAGCCCACGGCGACGAACAAAATGAAATCTTCCCACATGGCATGCGCCCCTCATCGCCAAAGCGCGACAGCAAGAGACGTTCGGCGCTTGCGAGTCAACCTCTCCGTTCGCGGGGGGGGGTGTTGTCGCCCCCGCGATGCGCCTCTCGATGCGTTTGTTGCGCGCGGCTCCCACAGTTCGGAGCGTCGCTTTCCGCTTCGAAAAAAGGCGATCGGCGCCTCGTGCGCGCCTTTGAGGCCCAACGCATTGCTGGTTACGCCCCGAGCTCGAGATCGGCCTTCTCCAAGCTTTCCGGCTGTGGATAAGTTTGCCAAAGAAATGTCATCATACGGCCGGATAAAGCTTGACCGTGCTCAAAATGCCACTGTCCGCATTGACCTTTGGCGAGAGTCGAGCGTGTCGCCGCGGGCACGTTTGAAGCACAGATCCAGGGACTCCTGCGATAAGCCGACCAATGGTTTCGAATCCGGACATTGCGGCTCTGCTTGCGATCTTCGACGAACCGCTCCGCGGCGCAAACGAACGCGCGCTACCCGCGGCGCAGCCGGCGGGCAAGCGTCTTGCCCAGCCGCCGGGACCTGCACCCACCCCCCTCGCCGCCGACGTGCCGAAGAAGGGCGGGTCCGCCATCAAAGTGCTTCTCACCGCCCTTGCCGGCATCGCGCTTGTGCCGATGGCCATTCTCTTCGGGCTGTTGTGGCAAGACATGATGCGCCAGCGCGCCACACACAGGCTCGTCTCGGCCGAGCCGGTGAGCGCCGCGAGCCTCCATCGTGAAAACGGCACGGTGCAGCCGAAGCAAACCGCGCGGCCGTTGGAAGTCGCTCTCTCCTCGCCCGACCGTATCGAGGCCGGGGCCGGCGTGAGCCTCGCATTTCCCATCACCATCGACGCGACCGACGCGCTTCCCGCGCGCAGCATCGTCGCCATCAGCGCCCTGCCCGAAGGGGCATCCTTCTCCGCGGGCCGTCCCTATGGCGCCGGCGGCTGGAGCCTGCGTCCCGACGAGATCGGCGACGTGCAGTTGCAACTTCCCGCCGAGGGGGGCGCCTTCACGATACGCCTCGAACTTATCGCCGGGGATGGGACCGTTCTCGCGCGCTCGGAGACGCAAGTCGTCGCGTTGCCGCCCGTTGTGGCTTCGGTCGACATTCCGACGCTCGATGCTCCGCAGCCGGCTGCCAGCGACATCGCCGCCTCGCAGCAGGTTGCGGAAGCGACGGAAACTGCGCAGAGGTCCGATGCGCCGCCTCTGCCGCAGCGCAATCCTTCCTCGCCAGCGGCCGCACCCGACGCGGTCAAGGTCAATAAAGTAAAGGTCGTGACCATCGCACCGCCGCGGCCAGCGCGCCAGCATGACGGCGCTTATGCCTTGGGCTCGCCCGCCGATGAGCCGCAAGGGACCGGCGAATGGATGGTGACCAAGACCGCGGTCGACATGCACGCCAAAGCGGAGCAGTCGTCGGAGACGGTCAAGGTCGCCCAAGGCGGCGTCAAGATGCGCGTATTGGCGCGCGACAAGCGGTGGGTGCAGGTCACGGATCCCGCCACGTCCACGACCGGGTGGATCTACGACCGCTTCCTCGCGCCGGCCGAAGCACCGGCGCAATAAGGCGGAACCTCACGCCACATGCGCAAGGCACCCACTTAGCGCGGCGCGGCCGCCAATAGCTGGCCGCGCTCCTACCTTTCTTGTCGCCGCCGTCCCGGCCAACAGATCGGGCAAGGGCCGCTTTCCGGATATTTGTGCCTGCGGCTGCAAGTTCTGAATTTCTTCGTCTTGAGAGCGGAAGTGACGGTCTTGGGTATCGGCCGGCACGCACAATGCTTCGCATGCGCAAGGTGCCAATTCACACGCTCGGCGAGCGTTGCATGTCTCGGCATACGGTGCTTTTCGTGCCACGCTTTGTTCATGCGAATGCACGCTGCGCGTCGTCTCGTCGCAGGTCCCGGGGCAAATATGCAAGGAAGTTCATCCCCTGTCCAAAACTTCGCTGCGTTACACTCCCGGCCAACCGCCACTCCAAACGGACGAGGGCAAGCGGACATGAACACCGCGCTCACACCGGCCTTGAGTAAAGTCCCCGAAGTCACGCTCGGCTTTTGGATCATCAAGATCCTTGCCACAACGCTGGGGGAGACCGCGGGCGACACGGTCACCATGACCATGAATCTCGGCTATCTTGCCGGTACCGCAATCTTTCTCATCCTACTTGTCGTCCTCGTCGCACTGCAAATCGCGGCAAGAAAATTCCATCCGTTCCTCTATTGGGCAACGATCGTGGCCTCGACAACGGTTGGAACCACGATGGCGGACTTCGCCGATCGTTCGCTCGGCATAGGCTATGCCGGCGGATCGTTGATCCTTTTTGCATGTGTTATGGCCACGCTTGGCTTTTGGTACCGATCGGAGGGTACGGTTTCGGTAGCGACAGTAAGCACGCCTCGGGTCGAAGCGTTTTATTGGACGGCAATTACGTTCTCGCAGACCTTGGGCACCGCTCTCGGCGATTGGATCGCCGACTCGGGCCTTGGCTACGGCGGCGGCGCGCTTCTCTTCGGATCGGCGCTGGCTCTTGTGGCAGCCGGATACTTCTGGACGCATATCTCCCGCGTCCTTCTGTTTTGGGCAGCCTTCATCTTAACCCGGCCCCTCGGTGCCACGGTCGGGGATTTTCTCGACAAACCTTTGGATCAAGGCGGCCTGGCGTTGAGCCGGCCGATCGCTTCGGCAGCGCTCGCGGTCTTTATCGTCGCGCTGATTGTCGTGTTGCCGCAGAGAGCGGGCAATCATCCTCGAATGAAGCAGGCGCCTTCGTAAGGCTGGCGCGCTGTCACAGCTACTGTGCGCGTCCTCATCCTGTGGGTCCCGATCTTCTCGACATGGGTTAGCCTCGCCGGGCGCCCAATCGGGGAACGTCCCCAGGGGAGTCCATCATTGAGCGAGATCGGAATCCCAAACCATGACCGGGGCGACCCTCGATCTTGCCCTTGCTTGCTCCGATTGCGGCAAACTCTCGAATGCGGCCGGAACCGGGAGCGCATCGCCACCCTTGGCAATAAGTTCGGCACGGACCTCCTCCGGCGTGCTCGAAAGATATTGGAGCTTGCTGCCAAGGATCATGGCCGAGCGCACGCCGCCCCCTAAAGTTTCAGGAGGCAGCGGCATCGGGCCCTGCGCCGCTCCAGCGTTGAACCATACCGGCGAACCGTCCGGCAAAGCCAGTTTTCCGAGCGACGCGAGACTTCCTCCCACGAGACCGGCGACCTCGGCTGGCTGTTCGCGAACCAGCATCATCTGCAACCAGTCGACTCTCGATTTGGCGCCGTTCCGGCTTTCCGTCGAAATGGCCTTTCGGATGCGGATCACCGTATTTGGTGGCAGCCGTCCCTCAGATCCATCCGGTAAGGTCAACTTTATGAAGGAATCCGGCGCCGCAGGAGCGGCCTGGCCCGCAGTTGCTGGCGAAGCTGCCGCAAAAGAGAGGCCCGCAAGCAAGACCGGGCCGAGGATGGCAGATAGTCGGTTCATGGATATGCGCTCTAAGCTATATGAGGCTGCTCCTATTCATGAGCCTAGCGCATGACGCCGCCAAGCGCGACGTCGCTTTTGGGTGCTGAAGGCCCCTCCCGTGGGGTCATAGGCGGGCGGACATGCCATGGCATCAAAGCGGGATGTTGTCGTGCTTCTTCCAAGGGTTCTCCAGATGCTTGTTGCGCAGCATCTGTAGCGCGCGGGCGATCCGCCTGCGCGTCGAATGCGGCATGATCACCTCGTCGATATAGCCCCGCTCGGCGGCGACGAAAGGATTGGCGAAGCGCGCCTGATAGTCGTCGATGCGCTTCTTGATCTTGTCCGGGTCTCCGAGCTCGGCGCGATAGAGGATTTCCGCCGCGCCCTTCGCCCCCATCACCGCGATCTCGGCCGACGGCCAGGCATAGTTGATGTCGCCGCGAATGTGCTTCGAGCTCATGACGTCGTAGGCCCCGCCATACGCCTTGCGGGTGATGACGGTGACTTTCGGCACCGTCGCCTCGGTGAAGGCGAAGAGGAGCTTGGCGCCATGCTTAATCAGCCCGCCATATTCCTGCGCCGTGCCGGGCAGGAAGCCCGGCACATCGACGAAGGTGACGAGCGGAATATTGAAGCAGTCGCAGAAGCGCACGAAGCGCGCAGCCTTGCGCGATGCGTCCGAATCGAGCACGCCAGCCAGCACCATCGGCTGATTGGCGACGATGCCGACGGTGCGGCCTTCCATGCGGGCGAAGCCGACCACGATGTTCTTGGCGAAGGCCTCCTGGATTTCGAAGAAATCGCCCTCGTCCACGACTTTATGGATCAGCTCCTTGATGTCGTAGGGCTTGTTCGGATTGTCGGGGATCAGCGTGTCGAGCGAGCGGTCCTCGCGGTCCCAAGGGTCGCGGGTCGGAAGCTCGGGCACCCCGGAGAGATTGCTCGCGGGCAGGAAATCCATCAGCCGCCGCATCTGCAACAGCGCCTCGACGTCGTTCTCGTAAGCGCCGTCGGCGATCGAGGACTTGGTGGTATGCACCTGCGCGCCGCCGAGCTGTTCGGCCGTCACCTCCTCCTTGGTCACCGTCTTCACCACGTCGGGCCCGGTGACGAACATGTAGGAGGTGTCCTTGACCATAAAGATAAAGTCGGTCATGGCGGGAGAATAGACGTCGCCGCCGGCGCAAGGCCCCATGATCACGGAAATCTGCGGGATGACTCCTGAGGCGAGCACATTGCGGGTGAACACTTCGCCATAGCCGCCGAGCGCAGCCACCCCTTCCTGGATGAGGGCGCCGCCGGCGTCGAACAGGCCGATGATCGGGGCGCGGTTCTGCAGCGCGAGATCCTGCACCTTCACCATCTTCTTGGCGTGCGCCTCCGAGAGCGAACCGCCGAACACGGTGAAATCCTTGGCGAACACATAGAC
>DATLXW010000005.1:0-13071 GCA_035575415.1 Methyloceanibacter sp.
GAGATCTACGATGCGGCGATTGCCCATGAACGCGTGCCGTAAATGTTGTCGCGATTGACCGAGCAGACGGGCGCTCTCTGGACTCTGATGTCTTCGGTTCCGTTCAAAGTAGGAAACGTTCTTTCGTTTCAAAATGTGGAAGCTGATCCGGACTATCTCTCTCTGTTCCACCGCAAATATGCGACGCCAGAAACCAATCCCACCGTACCGCTAATGCTCGCTTCGAAGCTCGGGGATATCCTCCTGCGTGAAAAGTTCTTCGACGACGCTACCTGGGAACGCTTCGATATTTACCAGGAGATCTGCCGCCCGGCCGGAATTGGTGCGTGTCTCGGCGCCGTCTTGCTCCGGAGCGAGAAACATTTCATGCCGCTTGGTATGTTCAGGTCGAAGAATCGCGGGGCCTACGAGACCGAGGCGCTTACCGATCTCGCTTGCCTTCTGCCGCATCTTCGGCGCATGGCGCAGATTATGCTTCGCCTCACTGACCTGGAAGCGAAAACGAAAGCCGCCGAAGCGCTGTGGGACCGGCTACCCTATGGCGTCGCTCTACTCGACGCGGCCGGGCATGTCCTCTGGGCCAATTCGTCAGCCGAGGCAATCCTGTTGCGTGGCGATGGACTCTTTGCCCGTAACGGTACGCTCGAGGCTACTGGACCCGAGCAGAATGCGGCGTTGACGAAGCTGATCGGCGAGACGGCGGAAACCGCGATGGGGCGCGGGCTCCGTTCGGGCGGGCTCGCCCTGCCTCGCGATTCTGAGTCTCGCCGTCCGCCGGCGCTACTGACTGCCCCGTTCCGCCTCGGCGAAGGCTCCTCCATCAATCTGCAGCGCCCTCCGGCTACGGTTGTCTTCATCAGCGATCCCGAGCGCAATCCACACACACACACACACACACACACACCGGCCGGGCTACTCGCCGAGCTATATGGCTTCACCGGACGCGAATCGGCGCTTGCACAACTCCTTCTTGAGGGTTTTGACGTGCGCGAGGCCGCCGCCCGGCTTGGAATCGGAATGACCACGGTGCGCACCCATCTGCGGCAAGTTTTCGAGAAGACCGGTACGCATCGGCAAGCCGAACTCGTGAGCGTGCTGTTGCCCAGCGTCGTGGCGCTCAAGCAGGAGCCTTGAACCGGTTGGTTTCCAGCGCTGCGGACAACAATTCCTTCGCCGTTACCTCATCCTCGAACTCGACCGCAATGGTGAAGGGCCGGCAGCGATGCTTCAGTTCGGCGAGCGCACTGTCAGCCTCCGCTCCGTCCGGCAGGCGCACATAGTCCTTCTCGGTGGTGACGAGCATGGCGTTATAGTCCTTCGCCTCCTTGAGCAGGCTGCGCGCCTGCCGCTCGCTATAGCGGTAGTGATCGGGATAGGAGCGCGTGTCGATCAACCGCGCACCGTTGTTGCGTAAGGTGGTGAAGAATTTCTCAGGCCGCGCGATACCGGCAAAGCCGATCACCGGCAAGACGCTGAGCCAGCGCTTGTCCTGGCGCGGCACCATGGCCGCTTTGAGCACGGGTTTCTCCATCTCCGTAAAAGCCTCGATCAGGCGCGCGGCCCTCTCACCGTCGCCGATGACGATCAACGCATTGGCGCGCGCGATTTGTGCGCCAAGTGGCGCGCGCAGCGGCCCGGCCGGCATGACGAGGCCGTTGCCGATGCCCGAATCGGAGTCCACCACGACCAGCGATAGATCCTTGGCGAGACTCGCATTCTGAAACCCGTCATCCATCACGATGACGGTTGCGTCGCTCGCTTCGATGGCCTTGGCGCCGGCAACGCGATCGGCCGAAACCATAGTCGGCGCCGCCTCGGCGAGGAGCAGCGGTTCGTCGCCGACCTCTTCTGCGCTCTGCCCCGTTTTGACGAATAGCGGTCCCTCGCTTGAGCCGCCATAGCCGCGGGTGAGAAAAGCCGGGCGCGCGCCAAGCTGCTTGAGCAAGGCCGCGACCGCGATCGCGGTAGGCGTCTTGCCGCCGCCGCCTGCGGTGAAATTGCCGATGCAGATGACGGGAAGCCGGGAGCGGTAAGGCGTTGCCTTGGCGTAGCGCCTTTCTGCGATTCGGCCATAAATCCGCCCAATCGGCGCGAGCGCCGATGCAATCGCGCCTTTCCTGCGATACCACCAAAAGGGCGCCCTAAGAGGCATGCTTCAATGTCGTCTTTGGTGGAAGATAGGGTTCGAGCGCCGCGATCGTGCGTGCGAGCGCCCCGCCCATGGAGACGATGACGCGAGAAGCGCGCTCGTTCATCATGCGCCTCGCGGTCGCATCCTCGAGCAATTCGGAAACCGCCGCCGCGAGGCTGTCGGCGTCCTTCACCTCCTTGCAGCCGCCGGCGCGGAGCAGAGCGGAATAAGAGTCGGGGAAATTGTGCCAGTGGGGGCCGGTTAGCACGGCGGCGCCGAGCTTGATCGGCTCGACCGGATTCTGCCCTCCGCGCGGCGCAAGCGAGCCGCCGACAAAGGCGACCGGCGCCAGCGCATAAAACAAACCGAGTTCACCGAGCGTGTCGGCAATATAGATGTCGGTGACTTCCTCCGGCAGCACGCCTTCCGAGCGCAGTGCCACGCGGAGACCGAGCCCCTTAAGCTGCTCGGCGATCAAGGGTCCGCGCTCGGGATGGCGGGGAACGATGACGGTCAAGAGGTCCGAACGCTTCGTCTTGATCTTGACATGCGCCGCGGCGACCGGCTCGTCCTCGCCTTGATGCGTGCTGGCCGTGAGCCACACGCTGCGCCCGGCAAGAGCCTGCTCGATCCGCTGCCGGCCGATGCGATCCACTGGCGGAGGCGGCGCGTCGATTTTGAGATTGCCTGCATCGACGGCGTGCGGCGCGCCAAGCTGGGCGAAGCGCTCGGCGAGACTGTCGTTTTGCGCCAGCACGAGATCGAAAGCGGAGAAAATCGGACGGCTTAGACCGGGGCGTCTGCGCCAACGCTTGAACGATGAAAGCGACAGGCGCCCGTTGATCAGAACCAAGGGAATGCGGAGGGCCTTCGTCTCCAACACGAGATTGGGCCAAATTTCCGATTCGACCAGCACCGCAAGATCGGGCCGCCAATGCTCGAGGAAACGGCGCACAAAGTCCTGATTATCGAGCGGTACATATTGATGCAACATGCCGCGCGGCAAGCGCGCTCGCGCAAGCCGCGCCGAGGTTACCGTTCCTGTGGTGAGCAGCACCCGCACATCCGGCCGTTCGGCCGCGATCATCTCGATCACCGGCAGCGCGGCATTGGCTTCGCCGACGCTTGCTGCGTGGAACCAGACAAGAAATCCTTGCGGGCGCGGTGTGCTGGCTAGCCCATAGCGCTCAGGGCGCCTCCCCGGCTCTTCTTTTCCATGCCGCGCGCGCCAGGCGAGAATAAGGGGCGCAATCGGCGCGGCGAGCCGCGTCAAAAGCCGGTAAAGCTTGAGGGCAAAGCCCGGCTTCACGCTGTCCTCTTTTTGCAATGGGTCCTTTGACCCCGCCAAGGCATAGGCCCGCGCAGTGACTTCCACGAGCGCGGATTCGATGGCGGCCCGTCCTTTCTCGATTTGGGCGGAGTCTTTGCTCTGCGGCACTCTGATGGGGTCGCCGATCACAATGCCAAGCGTCGAGAAGGGGAGATTGATGGTGAAGGCGCTCCAGGTGGGGAGCGCAAGAAACCGGCTGGTGGCAATGGCAAACGGCACCACCGGCCGTCCCGACATCGCCGCGAGCGTAGCGATACCTTCGCCCGCGCGCCGCGCCGGCCCCGGCGGAACGTCCGCCGTCATTGCTACCGTGGCGCCAGTATCGAGCGCGCGCAGCGATTCGCGTAAGGCTGTGGCGCCGCCGCGGTTGCGGCGTCTCTTGCCGGCGCCCGCGCCCCTGATCAGCCGCATGCCGAAGCGCTCGAGCACGTCCCCGACGATCGCCGCATCGCCATGACGGGAGACCATGGCATAGACATTCGCCGGCCGCTTCGGTTTCAGTTTCGGCAGGAGCAGAAACTGGCCGTGCCACATGGCGAGAATTTGCGGATGCTCGGCGAACAGCTTGGCGTCGGTGTCTTCGGGATCGCGCTTGATGCGGCTCGTGGCATAGACAAGGCGGATATAGCAAGCGGCGAGTGCGCCCCCAATCGCTGTGACGGGCTTCGATGCGAGCAGCCGTTTCAACATGGCGCGACGCCGCTTACTTTCCGGCCATGGCCATGGCCTCGGTTGAATCCTGGGCTGCCGCGACGCCTCCGGCGATGCCGAATTGGGTGCGATGCAAGCGGGTATAGAGGCCGCCTTTGGCCACCAGCTCGTCATGGCGCCCAGTCTCGACGATGCGCCCCTCGTCGATGACGCAAATGAGATCCGCCTTTTTGACCGTTGAGAGACGGTGGGCGATCATCAAAACGGTGCGCCCGCGCATCAATTCTTCGAGCGCCGCCTGCACTTTGGCTTCGGCTTCCGAATCGAGCGAACTGGTCGGCTCGTCGAGAAGGAGAATGGGAGCGTCCTTATAAAGCGCGCGGGCGATGGCGATGCGCTGCCGCTCGCCTCCGGAGAGAAGGCCGCCGGCTTCTCCGACGCGCGTGTCGTAGCCCTTCGGCAACGCCATGATGAAGTCGTGCGCCGCGGCCGCCTTGGCGGCGGCGACGACCCGCGCCTCGTCGAGAGGCTTCGAGCCATAGGCAATATTGGCCTGGATGGTGTCGTCGAACAGCACCGGGTCCTGGGTCACGAGCGCGATCGCCTCTCGCAGGCTGGAGATCGTCACATGGGCGATATCCTGCGCGTCGATCAACACTCTGCCCCGGTCTGGGTCGAAGAACCGCAAACAGAGATTGACGAGCGTGCTCTTACCGGAACCGGAAGGCCCGACCAGCGCCACCGTGCGGCCGTGCGGTACGACGAGGCTAATGCCGCGCAACACGGGATTTTCCGGCTCATAGGCGAACGACACGTCGTCGAATTCGATCTCACCCCGCTTGAGCGCGAGCGGTTTGGCGCCGGGGGCCTCCTTGAGATGAACTTCGCGATCGATAATGCCGAAAACGCGGCTCGCCGCGGCTATGCCTTCTTGCAATTGCGTCTGCAACGTCGCCGCGCTCTTTAGCGGGGCATAAATTAGCAGCGCCGCGGTCATGAAGCCCATGAAGTGGCCAAGGGTCAGGTCGCCGCGGACGCCTTGCGTGCCGGCGAAATAGATGGCGAGTGCAAACCCTAGTCCGGTGAGAAGCTCGATCGATGGACTCGATAAGGCCCGTGCCCGCGTACCCCGCATGGTGAATTCGAGCGCCCGGCTGATGGTGTTGGCCGCGCGGACTTTCTCTTTTTCCTCCTGGCGATAGGCGCGCACGACGCGCATGCCACGCAAGGTCTGGATGATAAGCGCGGAAAGATCGCCCGTCTCTTGTAGCGACTTGGTGGTCGACTTCCGCATCTTGCGGCGTTGGCGCGACAGCAACACCCAGGCAATCGGCATGAAAATCAGGATCAGCATGGAAAAGCGTGGATCCATGTAAAACATGGTGCCGACCAGGATGATGACCTTCAGGCAGTTCTCGCCGAGCGTGACCATCGACCGGCTTGCGGTCTGCCGGATCAGCGTTGCGTCGTTGAGAAATCCGGAAAGAAGCCGCCCCGAGTGCACGCGCTGAATCCAATTCAGGTCGGCATGTGCGAGCTTGGCGAACATCTGCAAGCGTAGATCGGCGATGAAACGGTTGCCGAGATAGGCGACGGTGACATCGGCGACATATTCAGACACGGCCTTGAGCACCGTAACGATGACGATGGCGGCCGTGATCCAGTAGACCATGTCCGCATTCTTGGCGACGAACACATCGTCGGCGGTTCGCTGAATCAAAAACGGAATCGCCCCGGTAGTCGCCGCCGTGAGCAGCATCGCCAGGGCGGCGAGCGAGAGGAGCGGAAATCTCGGCCGCAAGTGTTCCCGCCAGATGCGCCCGAGAACCTCTCCGGTCGTATAGTCGACCTGAAGTTCGTCGGCGCTCCGCGTGATCGCGCTGGCGTCCCTGAAAAGCTGCTCTTTCAAGCGTGTCCCCGTTTCTCGAAGGTCCGGATGGGCATTCCCGCCGCTCCGAGCGCCCTTCTAGCACGCGCCTGGGTGCCGCATTAAGGCGAAAAACCCAAGCCCACGCCTCCGCCGTTAGCCCGCTTTGCCTGTCTCCTGATGCTCGGGATCCAGCAGACGGTGCAAATGCACGATAAAATAACGCATGTGGGCATCGTCGACGGTCCGATGCGCGGCTTCCTTCCACGCGTCGTAAGCCTGGGCATAGTTGGGATAGATGCCGACGATGTCGAGAGCCTTGAGGTCGCTGAATTCGATCTTGTCGAGGGACGTGAGCTCGCCCCCGAACACGAGATGCAGCAATTGCCGCCCGCCGCCGTCTTTGCTCTTGCCCTGCGCGACCATGTGCCGGTCCTTTCGCTTTCCCCAGCCTAAAGCTCGACCTTAGCAGTGCGCTCGATCAAGAGGGGATGCAGCGCTTTGCCGCTCGCCACCAGGCTTGGAAAGCGCGGTGCAGCGCGATTATAGAGATGTGTGTTGCCATGATGGTCGGTGATGACCCCTCCAGCCTCTTCGACAATAAGCGCCGCCGCCGCGAGATCCCACTCGCTTTTTGCCGACAGCGAAATGGTCGCGTCGGCCTGTCCGCAAGCGACGAGCGCAAGCCGGTAGGCCACCGAATTCACCCATTTCGTCGTCACCTCGGGCCAGGGCTCCTTCCAGATCTTTTTCTTGAACAGGCCGCCGCTGGCGATCAACCGCGCGCCGTCGAGCGTGCTCTTCGTGCTGGCCGCGATGGGCTCGTCGTTGAGAAATGCACCCTTGCCGCGCATGGCATGGAAGAATTCCTGTGTGGCGGGATTGAACACGACACCGAGCACCGGCATCCCGTCCTCGACCAGGGCCGCCGAGACCGTCCACTCGGGTACGTGGCGCAGGAAGGCGTTGGTGCCGTCGATCGGATCGACCATCCAGACTCTGCGGCGTTGCAATCGCTCCTGATCGTCCTCGGTCTCCTCGGAGAGCCAGCCATAGTCCTTGCGCGGAGTAAGCAAGTCGAGCTTGAGCGCGACATCGAGGGCAAGATCGGCTTCGCTCACCTCGCTGCCGTCGAACTTCTTTTTCACAATCATGGACTTGCGGAAATAGGTAAGCCCGAGTTCGCCCGCCTCGCGCACCGCCTGTTTAAGCAGCGCGTAATCTTCTTCGCGGGAAGGGGCGGGGAGCGTGCGCTCGGAGGACTGGAGGGAAGCGGTCATCGATCGGGCGGAAGATTTTCTAAACTTTTCGGCAGAGTTCTCTCAACCATGTAAGCAGGAAAACCGTGCATACCAGGCGTTAACGACGTCCATTAAGCGCTTCGGAAAACTTGTATGGCAGCATCGTGGCAATCAACGGCCAGCAAAGGCCGCTTCAGGGGGAAGCTAACAGCAAGGCGTCATCCGGGCCCCAGGCAACACGCGCTGGGGCCCGGTGCTTTTTGCGCGTCCGGTCCTTCCAACGCAACTCAGAATATTGCCGCAAGCCCCATATCGAGCAGAATGGCTGCCAACACGATCAGTCCGAACTCGCGGTTAGAGCGAAAACGGCGCAAACAATTTTCGGGATCGTCGATATCTAGCGTGGCCACCTGCCAGCCAAGTTGCACGCCGGCCGCCAGCATGCCTAACAGGAAGGCCGTGCCTGCATGCGCTAAAACCCCGGCCGCGACAATGCCAAGCCATGCGCCGGCGTAGAACACCGTGAGCCAAGGCCTGGTGGCGCGGCCAAATCGGAGCGCCGTCGACTTGAGCCCGATCAGATCGTCCTCCTCGCGATCCTGGTGCGCGTAGATCGTGTCATAGCCAATGGTCCATAAGACGGCGCCGAGATAAAGGAGGGCGGAGGCCAAATCGAGCCGGCCCAAAACTGCCGTCCAGCCGAGAAGCGCCCCCCAATTGAAGGCGAGTCCGAGCACGGCTTGCGGCCAGGAACTGAAACGCTTGACGAACGGATAAAGCGCGACCAGCGGCAAGACCGCAAGCCCAAGCCCGATTGTCGTGCCGTTGAAATTCAACAGCACGACAAATCCGATCAAGGACAACGCCACCATGAAGAGCGTCGCCGCACGCGGCGTGAGCTGTCCACTCGGCAGAGGGCGGGAGCGCGTCCGCCTCACTTGCGCGTCGAAATCGCGGTCGATTAGGTCGTTGTAGGCGCACCCTGCTGCACGCATGACGACCGCGCCGGCCGCAAACAAAAAGAGCAGCCAAGGATCGGGATAGGGCTCGTCGATGCTGCGGCTTGCGAGCGACACCGACCAGAAGCAAGGAAAGGCAAGCAGAAAGAAGCCGATAGGCCGGTCGACGCGGCCAAGCTTGAGGTAAGGCAAAAGCGAAGCTGGCGTGTAACGATCGATCAAGCGTCCTCCCCGAGCGTCGAGAACCGCGTTTGCTTTGCCTTGCGGCTGTGGACGTGTCATCTCTCTCCCGCCTCGGCGCTTTCAAGGTCAGCGGCCATGTCGTCAAAGCTCCAGCGTTTGTTCGTTGCCTTTAAGCTCGGCGCTGGCCTCGAGGTGGAGCTCGACAAGGATCGATCGCATTACCTCGGCAACGTGCTGCGCCTCAAGCGAGGCGATAAACTCCTCGTGTTCAACGGCCAAGACGGCGAGTGGTGCGCAGAATTCGCCTCGCTCGGCCGCAAGGCCGCTCGGCTTCGCATAGAGCATCAGACCCGCCCACAAGAGGCGGGGCCCGATCTGCATTATCTCTTCGCGCCGCTCAAGCGGGCGAGGCTCGATTATATGGCACAGAAGGCGACCGAGTTGGGAGTGAGCGCGATTAGGCCTGTGATCACTCGCCACACGGTCGCGGAACGAGTCAAGATCGGCCGGATTCGCGCCAACGCCATCGAGGCTGCCGAACAATGCGGCATCCTGCGTGTGCCCGAAGTGATGGAACCGCAGAAGCTGGCACATTTGCTCGAAAACTGGGACCGCAATCGCGTGTTGATCTTCGCCGACGAGTCTGCTCCCACGCTTTCTCCGATCGAGGCGCTCAAACAATGCAAGCCGAAACCGCTTGCCGTTCTGATTGGGCCCGAAGGCGGGTTTGAGCGCGAGGAGCGCGCGGGCCTGCTTGCAAAACCCTTCGTCCTTCCCATTTCCCTCGGGCCAAGGGTGATGCGGGCCGATACCGCCGCAGTGGCGGCCCTCAGCCTTGTGAACGCAGTCTTGGGAGATTGGCGTTAGCGCGGTGCTTGTCAGGCGCGGGTGGAGAGGGTCATAAAGGCGACCCCTTGCGTCTCTTACCTGCCGGCCCTCATCCAACGGAGCTTTCCTCATGTCGACACGGGTAGACGGGCCGGAAAGCCCCATCGTCTCCTCGCGGGATGAGCTCATCGCCTATCTCGAAGCCGGGTGCAAACCGGAAAGCGAGTGGCGTATCGGCACCGAGCACGAGAAATTCGGCTTCTACCGCGACTCATATTCTCCGGTTCCCTACGCGGGCGAGCGCGGCATTCGCGCCCTGCTCGAGAGGCTGCACCAGCGCTTCGGCTGGGAGCGGATCACCGAGAACGGCAATGTCATCGCGCTGCGATGCAAGGATTGCCCGAAAGGCGGGACCGTCAGTCTCGAGCCTGGCGGGCAATTCGAATTGTCTGGCGCTCCTCTTGCCACGTTGCACGAAACGCATGAGGAGTTGAGCGAGCATCTTGCCCAAGTTGCCTCAGTCGGCGGGGAGCTCGGCATCGGCTTTCTAGGCATCGGCTTTTCGCCGAAATGGACCCTGGCGGAGACGCCGGTGATGCCGAAACAGCGCTACGCCATCATGATGCGTTACATGCCGACCCGCGGGAAATACGGCCTCGACATGATGTTCCGCACTGCGACCGTGCAGGTAAACATGGATTTCGGCAGCGAGGCCGACATGGTCGCCAAGATGCGAGTCGGTCTGTCGCTTCAGCCGGTGGCAACCGCGCTCTTCGCCAACTCGCCCTTCACCGACGGCAAGCCGAACGGCTTCCAGTCCTACCGCGCCGAAATGTGGCGCGATACCGACCCCGACCGTACCGGGCTTCTCCCCTTCGCCTTCGACCAGGGTATGGGCTTCGAGCGCTATGTCGACTATGCCCTCGATGTTCCGATGTATTTCGTGTACCGCGACGACCGCTATATCGACGTCGCCGGCGCATCTTTCCGCGACTTCCTCGCCGGAAAGCTTGCTGCGCTTCCCAGGGTGCGCCCCACACTCGACGATTGGGCCGATCACCTCACCACGCTTTTTCCCGACGTGCGGCTGAAACGCTTCTTGGAGATGCGCGGGGCCGACTCTGGGTCCTTCGCGCATATCTGGGCTCTGCCGGCGTTTTGGACCGGCATCCTCTATGACCGCGAAGCCCTTGCCGGCGCCTCGGCGCTGACGGCGGATTGGACTTTGCAGGAGCTTCAAGCCTTGCGCGACCAAGTGCCGCGCCTTGGCCTCAGAACGCCGTTCCGCGATAGAACCGTTCGCGACGTCGCGCGCGAGGTGCTCGATCTTGCGCTTGGCGGGCTTAAGCGGCGCGCGCGGCTGAATCAACAAGGCGAGGACGAGAGCAAGGCACTCGCGCCGCTGATCGAGATAGTCGAAGAGGGCAGATCGTCCTCGGACCGTTTGCTTGAAGCTTATCGCGGGCCCTGGCACGGCAACATCAACGAAGTGTTCGACGCTCAGGCGTTTTGATCGCGCAGCGTACGCGTCCCGCGGGGATAAGCTCGAATGGTAGCGAGTGTGAGCGATGCCGCTGAAGCGCCGAAACCTTATGCACTTTGGACGCTCGTTTTTCTCGTCGGTTTGCTTTGCGCCCGCCTGATCTCCAATGCTAACTCGCAGATTGAGCTCGTCGTCAACGAGGCCCAATACTGGTCCTGGTCGCGCGAGCTTGCATTGGGTTACTTCTCCAAACCCCCGCTCCTTGCGTGGCTGATCCGCGGTGTGAGCGAGGTCTGCGGCGACGGCGAGCAGTGTCTGCGCAGCTTTGCCCCTGTCTTCTTCACCATCGCCGCCTGGTTCGTCTTCTTGACGGGGAGGGCTCTTTACGACGCGCGCATCGGCTTTTGGTCGGCGGTCGTCTTCGTCACCTTGCCGGAAGTAGCTTTCCTCGCCGCCGCGGTGACGCCCGACGTGCCGCTGCTCTTGTTCTGGTCGATTGCCCTCTATCTTTGGACTCTGCTCCTTGAGCGAACGCGTCCCGTCGTCGCCGCACTGCTTGGACTCGCTATCGGGCTCGGGCTGCTCGCCAAATATGCCATGATCTTCTTCCCGCTCGGCATGGCATTGCAGGCGGCTTGGTCCGACGAGGCACGAAAAGCAATGCGCGGCAAGTGCGGCCTCATCGTTCTATCGGCCGCTCTTCTGCCGCTGGCGCCGAACCTCTATTGGAACTACGCCAACGGCTTTCTCAGCTTCCTGCAGACAGCAAATAGTGCCGGCTGGGGACGTCAAACGCACCATCTTAAATATTTCGCTCAATTTCTGCTGTCCCAATTCCTGATCTACGGTCCGATTCTGTTCTTCATGGTGCTTTGGATCACGGGCGTGGCGACGCGCATCCGCACCGACCGGCGCGTGACCATGTTCCTCGCCTTTTCAGTCCCGGTTCTTCTGATCTACATCGTGCAGGCCATGATTGGCCGCACCCATCCGTATTGGACCGCCGTAATCGCTCCGGCGATCGCCCTTCTGGTGACGGCGTGGTTGCTCGAACGGGAACGCCGCGTTCTGTTCGGTCTTGTTCTCGCCAGTAACCTTCTCGCTACCGTCGTCTTGTTGATTGCGCCGGTGCTGCCGCCGCGGATAATTCCCGCCGGCCTATACGATCGCATGTCGGGCTGGAAGGAAGTTGCCGAGGCTGTTCGCACGCGCTTGGCCAAAGACAATTATGCCGCCGTCGTCGTCGACAGTCGCGATCTCGCCGCCGAGCTTCTTTATTATCTCCGCGACAGCGAACTTCCGCTCTACTATGCCGGCAACGGAGGAGAACCCGACAACCAGTTTGAATTGGAGAGACAGTATCGCAAAGGCGCACCAGAACCCGTGCTGTTTGCCTCGCTGAGAGGAGGGTCGCAGAAATTCGTGAACAAGTTTCGCTCCGTCGAATCGTTGGGGATGATAACGGCTTCGAGCGGGGGTACTGAGGGCAGGACACTCCATTTCTACAGGTTGTCAAGGTTCGAGTGAAAACGGTTGCGCCTCGGCGCATGCCGCGCCTGAAGGCGCTCTTGACCTGATTGCCACCGCTAACCATATAAACGATAAGTCAACGTCTCTTCGGCTAACCCTGCACGAAGAGACGCAAGTCCGTCCCCCTAAGACGGATGTCGTCGGCGACAGAGTCTCCTTTCTCTGTCGCCGATTTTTTGTGGCCGCGGCGTCTATTTGAGATTGGCGAGGGCGTCGCCGAAGCCCTGCAACGCCACCGGAATGCCGATTCCGGCCTCCGGCGTATCGAAGATGATGAACATGGCGGTCTTGCCAGTCTTCATCTTGTTGATGACTTCTTCCTGAAGCACCACCTCAGCAACGCAACCGCGTTTGCCGCATTTGAGAAAGGGCGCGTTGCCAACATCTTGGCCGTCGATCTTGAGTCCGAGCCCGGTCGGCAGCAGCACACCGAGCGGCACCACGACGCGCAGCAGCTTCTTGTCTTCTCCGATGGCTTTGTAGAACACCACGGTCAGGCCGACATTCGGCCGGTCCTCGGCCGTGACGCTCTGCACCAGCGCACATTTTTCTTCCTTGGCGCCGGGAGGAGTGCGGCAAGAGACCTGCCATGCCCCATGCGTCTCTTTCACGATGCTGCCAGGCCCCGTTGCGGCCGGGGCAGCCTCTAGCGCTGGCCCTTGCGCGGCACCCGGCGCTGTTTCGGCATATAGGAACAACAGCCCTATGGCCGCAGCCTTAACCCAATGAGCCTGGGATATTCTGGTCATACCGTTAAAGAGACTCGGCAATGGTGCGGGTGACAAGTGCGAATTGCCGCTGGCGCGACGCGCGCGCATTAAAGGCTCCCGGGCAAGCAGGCTGCGCAACATTGGCTTCGCCTTCGCCG
>DATLXW010000006.1:0-24263 GCA_035575415.1 Methyloceanibacter sp.
TCGTTTGATGCCCGCAAGCTCGACAATGGAGAAATCGGAACTCTGATCGTAGTCGACGAAGATGTCGACATCACTATCCGGCCGGGCATCTCCACGACCCCGCGAGCCGTATAGATAGAGCCCGGTTGCTCCTCTCGCGCGGATTGGCGCATCGAGGTCGCGGATTCTTGTGATTAGTTCTCTTTGCGTAGCGTTCATGGCGGCTGTCGAGCTAGAGTTTATACCGCACAGCTTGAGAAATCCTCAAATATCCATCCGGGGATTGAAGCGATTTGCGCCGTCAGTCACAGCGCCTTGGCGATTTCCTCGGTCATCTTCTTGGCATCGCCGAGCACCATCATCGTGTTGTCGCGATAGAACACCGGATTGTCGATGCCGGCATAGCCAGAGGCAAGCGAGCGCTTGTT
Source organism: Methyloceanibacter sp. (assembly GCA_035575415.1). GTDB lineage: Bacteria > Pseudomonadota > Alphaproteobacteria > Rhizobiales > Methyloligellaceae > Methyloceanibacter. Next base: position 408 of record DATLXW010000006.1, read on the forward strand.
GAAGAGCACTGTGCCCGACTTCCACACCTCCAGCACGGGCATGCCGTAGATCGGCGAGGACGGATCGTCTTCCGCCGCCGGATTCACCACGTCGTTGGCGCCGATCACATACACCACGTCGGTCTGCGGAAATTCCGAATTGATGTCCTCAAGCTCGAACACCTCGTCGTAAGGCACATTGGCCTCTGCGAGCAGCACGTTCATATGGCCGGGCATACGGCCCGCGACAGGATGGATCGCATATTTGACCTCGACGCCTTCCTTCTTCAGCTTGTCGGCCATCTCCCGCAGCGCATGCTGCGCCTGAGCCACTGCCATGCCGTAGCCTGGTACGACGATGACCCTGCCCGCGTTCTTCATCAGGAAGGCCGCGTCTTCCGCCGAGCCGAGCTTGACTGGCTTCTGCTCGCCCGAAGCAGGTCCCGCCACCTCGCCGCCAAAGCCGCCCAGGATCACGCTGATGAAGGCGCGGTTCATCCCCTTGCACATGATGTAGGAGAGAATCGCGCCCGAAGAGCCGACGAGCGCGCCGGTGATGATCAGCGCCGTATTGCCGAGCGTGAAGCCGATGCCGGCCGCCGCCCACCCCGAATAGGAGTTCAGCATCGAGATCACGACCGGCATGTCGGCGCCGCCGATCGGGATGATGATCAACACTCCGAGCAGCAAGGACAGCGCCGCGATCGCCCAGAAAAATGCCGCGCTTTGCGTCTGGCAGAACAGTACGATGCAGACGATGAGCGCGATCCCGAGCGCGATATTGAGGAGGTGCCGGCCGGGCAGAAGAATCGGCTTGCCCGACATGCGAGCCGACAATTTGAGGAAGGCGATCACCGAGCCGGTGAAGGTGATGGCGCCGATCCCCGCGCCGAGCGACATCTCGATCAGGCTCGAGGTGTGGATGGCGCCGGGCGCGCCGATGCCGAAAGCCTCTGGCGCATAAAATGCCGCCGCCGCGACGAGCACCGCCGCCATGCCGACCAGCGAATGGAAGGCGGCGACCAGTTCCGGCATCGCCGTCATCGGCACGCGCCGCGCGATCACCGCGCCGATGCCGCCGCCGGCGGCGACGCCGCCTAAAATCATCGCCCAGGTGAGGCCCTGCTGCGGCTGCGCCACCGCGAGCGTGGTGACCACGGCGATGGCCATGCCGGCCATGCCCATATAGTTGCCGCGCCGCGATGTCTCGGGCGACGACAGGCCCCGTAGCGCCAGGATGAACAAGACGCCCGCGGCGAGATAGAGCAGCGCGACGAGATTCGGGCTCATTTCTTTTTCTTCTGATACATCGAGAGCATGCGCTGAGTGACGAGGAATCCGCCGAAGATATTGACGGAAGCCATGATAAGCGCGGCAAGCCCGAGCAGCTTGGCGAGCATATGCCCTTCGGAGGCTGCGGTATCGGCGCTCTCCACCGCGACGGCGAGCAGCGCGCCTACCACGATCACCGAGGAAATGGCGTTCGTCACCGACATCAGCGGTGTATGCAGCGCCGGCGTCACGCTCCAAACGACGTAATAGCCCACGAAGATCGCCAGCACGAAAATCGAGAAGCGAAAGACGAGATCGTGCCCGCCTTCCCCGCCTCCCTCTGCGGCAAAGGCGGGAGCAGCGGAAACCGCAAACAGACAAAAAGCGAGCGAGAGGAGCCCGATCCAGCGTGCCGTCATGACGTCGCTCCCTTGGCTTGGCGCTTGGTCCCGGATTTCTTGGCGCCGGCTCCTTCCGTGGAGAGCGCGGACGGCGCAGGGGCTTTCGAGCCGCCAAGCCGCTCGGCGACCGTCGCATTGACGATCGCACCGTCGCGCGCGATCAAGGTCCCCTTCACCAGCTCGTCGTCCCATTTGATGGCAAGCGTCTTGTTCTCCTTGTCGATCATCGGCTCGACGAAGGCCAGCAGATTGCGCGCGTAGAGGCTCGAGGCGTTGACCGGCAAACTCCCGGCGAGATTGAGCTTGCCCATGATGCGCACGCCCTTGTGCTCGACGGTCTCTCCCGGCTTGGAGAGTTCGACATTGCCGCCGCGCTCGACCGCGAGATCGACGATGATCGAGCCGGGCTTCATGCTCTCGACCATCTCCTTGGAGATGAGACGCGGCGCAGGGCGGCCCGGGATCAGCGCCGTGGTGATGACGATGTCTTGTCCTTTGATATGCTCGGCCACAAGTGCGGCTTGCTTCTTCTTATAGGCGTCCGACATCTCCTTGGCGTAGCCGCCGGCCGTCTCCGCCTGCTTGAACTCTTCATCCTCGACGGCAATGAACTTCGCGCCGAGCGAAGCCACCTGCTCCTTCACCGCCGGGCGTACGTCGGTCGCGCTGACGATGGCGCCGAGCCGCCGCGCGGTCGCGATCGCCTGAAGGCCGGCGACGCCGACTCCCATGACGAACACCTTGGCGGCGGGTATCGTACCGGCCGCCGTCATCATCATCGGCAAGGCGCGCTCGAAGATCGCCGCGGCGTCGATCACCGCCTTGTAGCCGGCGAGGTTGGACTGCGAGGAGAGAACGTCCATGCTCTGCGCGCGTGTGATGCGCGGCATCAGCTCCATGGCGAACAGCGCGACCCCGGTCTTGGCGAGCGCATCCAATCCTGCGGCGTCTGAAAACGGATCGAGCATGCCGATTACCGCCGCCCCCTTTTTCATGCTCTTGGCAAGTTCGACGCTCGGTCGGCGCACGGTCAGCACGATATCGGCGTTGGCGACCGCTTCCTCGTCCGACTTGGCGATACTGGCGCCGGCATCCTTGTACTCGTCGTCGGAGAAATGCGACCTGAGACCGGCGCCGGAGCGGATGGTGACGCTCGCGCCGGCCTTGGCGAGCTTCTTCACGGTCTCGGGCGTGAGCCCGATGCGCGGCTCGTCTGCTCCTTCGGCTGGGACGCCAATCGCGATCATTTCAGGCTCGGCGCATATTTAAGGGCTGCGAGGCTAGCGCCCGTTGGAAGCGAAGTTGAAGCTCGATGAGAGCGGCGAAGTGACGCCGCGAGACGGCGGGCCGGATCAAGCCACGAAGATGGCAAGAGCCGCCATGACGATGATCACGCCGATGATGGTCCAAGCCGTGAGCTTGCAGAACAGCTTGTAGGTCTTCTCGTGCTCCGCATAGTCCATGGCCGGGTGGCCTTCTTTCGGATCGATGCGCATTCCACTCCCCTCTGACGCCCGGGTCTTGTTGCTTTCTGGCCCCGCGCCCATAGCACAAAGAAGAGGCTGCGGGCAACAATCCCGCCCGGCATTGAACCATTGCGGGCTTCTACCGGCACGGGCTAACGCTTGGAGGATGACAAAGCCATGCGGACCAAGAGCCACCAGATTGCCGCCCGGCATCTGCCGGCTCTCCAGCTTCGTACCGGAGATTGCTCCGCCCGCAGGGTTCACGTTCGACCAACTCCTGATCCGCACCGCCCTTGTTTAGTTTCGTGAACGCTAGGACGCTTCCGGCAAGGGCACGCCGGCGCGGCCGAAGGCGTCGCGCTGGCGCTCTGCGACCTCGCTGATATCGGTGCCCACAATCGTGTCGTTGAACAGCCGGTGATAATTGAGCTCGGCATTCAGGTGCAGGAATACGCCGCCGAGCCCGATCGCGGCGCGGTCCATGAACACGAATTCGCGCGGCACCTTGACCGGCCCCTTCTCCTGCAAGCCGCGATGCACCTTGAACGCCTCCTGCCGCCCATAAGCACCAGGGCTGACATGCTCGGCGATGGTGCGCACCCGGTCCTCCAGCATCGGCCCGTAGATGAAATTCGCCCAGATATTGAGAATGTCGATCAGCTCGCTGGAGAGCCCGGTGAAGCCCCAGGTCTCGTAGGCATGCACGATCAGCGCACGGTCGTTGTGCAGCAGCCCCTGGTAAAGATCGACCACGCCTTGAATGAATTTCGGCGCGAAGGTGCGCATGCAGCCATAGTCGAGGAGATTGATCCCGGCGGCCCTGCCGTCCGCATCTTCGAACACGGTGTAATTGCCGAGATGCGGATCGCCGTGGATCACCCCGTAATGCGAGAAGGGATACCACCAGGCGCGGAACATCGCCTGTGCGATCCGGTTTCGCTCTTCAAGCGGCCGCGTTGTGTAGTCGAGAAGCCTCCGGCCTTCCAGCCAAGTCATGGTGAGCAGCCGCCGCGTCGACAGCTCCGGCACGATCTCGGGCACGCGGATAAGCGGGTCGTCCTCGAAGATGATGCCGTAGAGCCGGGTGTGGCGCGCTTCGAGATCGTAGTCGAGTTCCTCACGGAGCCGCGCGGCGATCTCCTTCAGCATCTCCGAAGTCTCGATCGCCGGCCGCAAGCGCCGGTGGATGGAAAACAGCACCGAAAGCTGCGCGAGATCGGCTTCGACTGCGGACTGCATGTCCGGATATTGCAGCTTGGCCGCGAGCGGCCGCCCGTCATGGCTGCGCGCGCGATGCACCTGTCCGAGCGAAGCCGACGCCGCGGCCCGATGCTCGAATCCTGCGAATTTGCGGTCCCAGTCGGGCCCGAGTTCCGCCGCCATGCGCCGCTTGACGAAAGGCCAGCCCATCGGCGGCGCCTGGCTCTGCAACTGGCCGAACTCCGCCGCATACTCGGCAGGCAGCGCTTCGGGAATGGTGGCGAGAAGCTGCGCCACCTTCATGATCGGACCCTTCAGTCCGCCAAGCGCCGCAGCCAGCGCGGCCGCGTCCTTGTCGCGCTCGGTCTCCAATCCGAGCAGCCGGCGCCCGGCGATCTTGGCCGCCACCGTGCCGACATTGGCGCCGACTCTGCCATAGCGCAGCGCCCTGGCGGAAAGCCTGTTTTTCTCCCTATCGGAAGGGCGGTCGTTCATGGCAATAGCCCAACTAAGTTCTTTCCCATATAGGGACTCAATCCGTCGCCCGCCCGTCAGCCCAGCGAGAAACCCGAGTTCTATGGCATGAATCTTTGGCTGAAGCGGCTCGCACTTGCCGGCGTGGCTGTGGGCGTTGTCCTGACGGGGCTTGGAGGGCTGGCGGCCTGGCGGCCTCCGCTCGACATCGTCAATGACGGCTTTCCCTTCTGGTTCACGGGCCTCATTGTCGTCGCGTGGCTTTCCGTCCGCGCCGGCGATTGGCGGCTGATCCTAACCGCAACGGCTTTGATCGCGATCAACGCCGCTACGACCCTTGCAACGCTGCAAGGCGCGGCCGATGCCGCTCCAGCCGGCAGCGAACGCGCTCTGCGTGTCCTCACTTTCAATCTGTGGCGCGGCAACAGCCGGATTGAGGACGTCGCGAAATTTCTGGCTGAGGCGGACGCCGACGCGGTGGTGCTGCAAGAGGTCACGCGCGAGCACGGCGATGTTTTGCGCGCACGGCTGAAAGCCGCCTACCCCCATAACGCCGGCGACCAGCATCTCATTATTCTGTCGAAGCACCCGATCCTCGCCGAGGGACAGATAGACCGGCCGGGCTTCCCGCCCTGGAGCGCGCTGATGTTGCGCTGGGTGCGGATCGAGGTGGAGGGAACCGCCGTCGAGATTGCCGGCGTTCATCTCGCCCGCCCCTTCTATCCTACGCTGCAGGAGGAAGACCTCGAGCGGCTGATCGCCTTCGCGCTCGACCACAACGGCCCGCTCATTCTCGCCGGCGACTTCAACATGACGCCTTGGACCGAGAAGTTGAACCGGCTCATTCGCACCACCGGGCTTCGCCGCTATAACACCTTTCACTTCACCTGGCCGCTGAAGCGAAAAAGCCTGCCGCTTGTTCCCTTCGTGACCATCGACAATGTGCTGGCCTCGCCCGACTTCGCCAAGATCGCGACGCGCGTCGGCCCCAGTCTCGGCTCCGATCATCGGCCGGTCATCGCCGACCTCGCTTTTTCCCCCTGACATTCACAAGGAATCGAATTGCGGGGGAGCGCGGTCCGCGTCATGCTCTCCGTCAGGAGGACAAAGCCATGACCACGCGCCTCTTGCCTGCGCTTCTCGCGGCGCTGTTGTGGGCGTCGCCCGCCCTCGCCGCGGCGGAAAATTCTCTCGAAGTGTGGAAGTCGGCGACCTGCAAATGCTGCATCAACTGGGTGAAGCACCTTCAGGCCAACGGCTTCGACGTCAAAGTCAACGATACCGAACCTGCGGCGCTCGATCGCCTCAAGGCGCAATCGGGCATCGGCAGAAACCTCGCTTCTTGCCATACGGCGAAGATCGGCCCCTATGTCATCGAAGGTCACGTGCCGGCGACCGACATCAAGCGGCTGGTTGCGGAGCAACCCGATGCAGTCGGCCTGACCGTGCCCGGCATGCCGGTCGGCTCCCCCGGCATGGAACAAGGCGCCGAATTCGAGCCATACGACGTGCTTCTGATCAAGAAGGACGGCACCACCGAAGTCTTCGCCAGCCACTGAGGTGCGCAGCGCCTTTATTTGCCGAGCTGGCTCAGAGCGTCGCGATATTCACGCATGGCCTTGCGGGCCTTCTCGAGTTCTGCTTCGAGCGCGAGCGTGGCCGGCGGTTTCGGCCGCAGCTTACCGCTCGCAAGCCAAAGCAGAACGAGCACGGCGAGCGGGGTGAGAAAATCGGTGATGAGGATCGGCCCGGCATTGCCTGGCGCGAAATTCCCCGCATGGACGATATCGAGCACGTGGACGACGCCGGCGCCCATCAAGAAACAGGCTGCCGCAACCGCCACTGCGAAGCGCTCCTCGAAGCCCCTGAAGGCGACATAGATTGAGGCAAGCCCAAGCCCCAGATTGGCGGCGCCCACTTCGAATTGGAACGGACTTTGCGCCCAGCCGATCGCCGCGGCCGAGCGCTCCGGGAAGAACACATGCCCGGTAAACGCCCATAGCCCCTGGAGCCCGAGCGGAAAGAGGAAGAGATAGCGCAACAGCCGATCGATGACGAACCCGCGCAGCACCGGCCGCCCCTCATACCAGACGGCGATCCCGGCGCCGGCGAGCGCCAACACCCAAAACAGAATTGGCAGAAGCGCGACCCCCGTCACCGCATCTTGCCTCCCCTCAAGGGGAGCCTCCCTCAAGGCAAATTATCGCAAATCCACCGCGCCAAGCTCTTTTCGTCAATATCCCCCGCAGCGAGCGCCACCATCATTACGACGGCCTCGAACTCAGGAACAACAAACTCGATGCCGTTAAGGCCAAGGAAGGTCATCATCGCGAGAAAGGCGATCCGCCTATTCCCGTCGACGAAGGGATGGTTTCGCGCAAGGCCGAAGGCACAAGCCGCGGCGAGTTCCACAAGGTCGCTGCTTCCGTAGCCGCACGTGTTCAGCGGGCGGGCGAGCACCGACTCCAATAATCCTCGATCGCGAAGCCCGCTCCCGCCGCCAAATTCGCGAAGCTGCTCGGCTTGGATATTGAGAACGAGATCGGGTGTGAGCCAGACGGGCTCCGTCACTTGGCAAGCTCGCGCAACGCGTTGCGATAGGTGCGCATTGCTTCCCGCGCGACTTCCATCCCTTTCTCGAAGGTTGGATCGCGCGGAGCGCGCTTGAAGCCGCCTTCTGGAAGTTCGGTCACGAACACTGCCGCGACTACCCGCGCAGGGCCGTAGCGGCCGGCCGCAGGACTTGGCGCGCAGCGTCTTCCTTGAGTTTTTTGGCGACCGCTGCCTCCCCTCCCCGCGTCTCGCCGAAAAGAGCGAGGTCCTGGAAATCATGGTCGGCGGACGGTGTCAGCGACAGGTCCATATACTCCAGCCGCTTCGCGTCCGCTTTGATCGCGCGCCGCACGCGGTTCATGCGCAGCGCCCAATAGACGATGCGTAGCTGCATCAGCGCGATATGCGATAGATGGCGGGCGTAAAAGACGAACGGATTCTCCAGCGGCAAAGTCGGCCTTCGGTCTTTGCGGAACTTCAAACGAAAATAGCCGCCCTCGAGTGGATGAACGCCTTCATAGCGGACGCAAAGCAGAAACCAGAGACTGAGAAACATCACTTTGCCGGGGCTCATGCGGCAGGCCACGGCGCGGCGCATCACCGTCTCGATATGCTCGGGCGTATAGAACGCAGCCCAGGCCGCGCGATAGGTCTCCTCCCATTCCCGGTCCGGCATGGAAGGATGGTGCGAAACCCGGTGATTGAGGTCGTATTTGTTCAGATCCGCATCCATCCACGCGCCCTTTGCATAGAGCACCTTGTGGTCTTCGGAGCCCGGCAGAGGCGTCAGATAAAACAATTCCAGAATGTCGATCGGCAGCTCGCGCTTGATGATCTCGATGTCGCGCAGCACCGCCTCTTTGCGGTCGTTGGGGAAGCCGATGATATATCCCGCATAGGTCATCACGCCGGCGGCCTTCCAGGCCTGCAGCATGGTGCGGTAGTCGGTGATCCGGTTCTGGCGCTTCTTCGCGCCGAGCAGGCTGTCGGGATTGATGTTCTCGAGCCCGATGAATGCGCGCGTGACGCCGGCGCGCGATGCCTTTTCGATGAAATGCGGAATCTTGTGGCAGAGCGTGTCGACCTGAATGATGAATTTGATGTCGAGACCCTGCTCTTTTCGCAGCCAGATCAACCGGTCGAAAAAGGCTTCCCAGTTCCGGTTGCGGGCGAAGTTGTCGTCGGTAATGAAAAAGCGGTTGATGCCCTGCGCGTAATTCTCACGCACCACCCTTTCGAGATCGTCCGGCGTGCGGTAGCGGCTCTTGCGCCCCTGCACGTTGATGATGGTGCAGAAGGAGCATTGAAACGGGCAACCCCGTCCGAGATCGACGCTCGAATGCGAGCCCGCCGTGCGCCTTATATGCCGTTCGGGCAAAAGCGGCAAAGGATGGTTGGTCAGGTCCGGCAGGTCGCGCATATAATTGTAAAGCGGCTTCAGCGCGCCCGCATGAGCATCTCTGAGAACTTCGTCGAGCCGGCCCTCCGCCTCTCCCGCAAAAAGGCTGATGCCAAGCTCGCGGGCCTCCTGCAAGCTGGCATGCTCGCCGTCGAGCATCGACAGGCAGCCGGAAACGTGAAAGCCGCCGACGCAGACCGGAATGTTCTTAGCGCGGAACGGCCGGGCGATATCGAGCGCGCGCGGGAACTGATTCGACTGCACCCCGACCAACGCAACGAGCGCCTTACCGCCGCCCGCCTCGATCGCCCGGATGATCCGCTGCGGGCGAATCCGCCGGTTGGTTTCGTCGAAAGTGTTGATTTCGATATCGACGTTCGCGCCGAGGACCTTGCGCCGCCGGCAATCCTCGGCAAGCCCATTCAGGCAGGCGAGCGTGTTGGACGGAATGGCCGAACGCAGCCATTGGATGGGATAGCCGTCGTCGTCATAATGCGACGGTTTGATCAAGACGAGATGAAAGACGTCGTTGATCGGCGCTGCCACGATCGTGGTCTCTCGGCCGGATGCCGGCCTCGTTTCGATCGCCGAGCGAAGCGGTCCCGGCGACCTGCCTCCATCCCCCCTGGAGGTTGCGGGCAGTCCTAAGCCGCCATAGTGAACGGCTTTGCAGCAATTGCAAAGCGCATTCGTTCGCCGGGCAGGAAATGGCGTCTAACGGCCATTTGATCAGCCGCGTGTTCTCCACCCGCGGCCGCACGTTTCCGCCCTATGCCGACCTCTTCGCGTCCATCGCTTCGAGCTCGTCGATCAGGCTCTCAATCACTTTGAGACCCATCGACCAGAAATTCGGGTCGGACGCGTCGAGCCCGAACGGCGCCAGCAGTTCCTTGTGATGCTTGGTGCCGCCGGCCGCCAGCATGTCGAGATAGCGCTCGGCGAAGCCCTTATCCGCCTTCTCGTAGACCGCGTAGAGCGAATTCACCAGGCAGTCGCCGAAGGCATAGGCATAGACATAGAACGGCGCGTGGATGAAATGCGGAATGTAGCACCAGAAAGTTTCGTAGCCGGGCTTTAGCTCGATTGCCGGTCCTAGGCTCTCGGCCTGCACCTCGAGCCAGATCTCGCCGAGCCGTTCGCTGGTGAGTTCGCCGTCGCGCCGCTCGGTGTGCACCTTGCGCTCGAAATTATAGAACGCGATCTGGCGCACCACGGTGTTAATCATGTCCTCGACCTTGGCGGCGAGCAGAGCTTTCCGCTCGCGCGCCGAAGGCGCCTGTTCGAGCAGCCGGCGGAAGGTCAGCATCTCGCCGAACACGCTTGCGGTCTCTGCCAGCGTCAGCGGCGTCGGCGCCATCAATGGTCCCTGCACGTTGGCGAGCACCTGATGCACGCCGTGGCCGAGCTCGTGCGCGAGCGTCATCACGTCGCGCGGCTTGCCCTGATAATTGAGCAGGATATAGGGGTGCGCGCTCGGCACGGTCGGATGCGAAAACGCGCCCGGCGACTTGCCTTCGCGCACCGGCGCATCGATCCAGCCATGCGCGAAGAACTGCCCGGCGATCTCCGCCATGCGCGGCGAGAATTCGCGATAGGCGGTGAGCACCGTCTGCTTCGCCTCGTCCCAGCCGATGATCTGCTTCGGTTCCTCGGGAAGCGGTGCGTTGCGGTCCCAATGCGCCAGGCGCTTCTTGCCGAGCCAGCGCGCCTTCATCGCGTAATAGCGATGCGAGATGCGCGGATAGGCTTGGCGCACAGCCGAGACCAGCGCATCGACCACCTCCCTCTCCACCCGGTTGGCGAGATGGCGCTGATCGGCGACATCGCCGAACCCCCGCCAGCGATCGGATATTTCCTTATCCTTGGCGAGCGTGTTCGTGATCAAAGTGAACAGTCTCAGATTGCGTTTGAATGTGTCCGCAAGCGCATGAGCAGCCTCTTTTCGCAGTGTCTCATCCGGCTCGAGCAGGCGGTTCAGCGTCGGCTCGAGGCTGAGCTGTTCGCCGCCGACCTCGAATTTGAGTTCGGTCATCGTCTCGTTGAACAGCCGGTCCCAGGCGCCGCGCGAGGTCACCGCCTTTTCGTGGAACAGCTGCTCTAGCCTGTCATCGAGCTGGTAAGGCTTCTCTCTGCGCAGATCCTCGAGCCAGGGCCGGTAATGGCTAAGTTCCGAGGATTTCATCGCTTTTTCGAGCTCAGCGTCGTCGAGGCGGTTCAGTTCGAGCGGAAAGAACAGAAGCTTCGAGGAGATCGCGGTGATCTTCTCCTGGATGTCGCCGAAGAATTTTTGCCGCTTGGGGTCCGAGGTATCGGCGGCATAGAGCAGGCTCGCATAAGAGACGATGCGGCCCATGAGGTCGTTCAGCGCCTCATATTCGCGCACCGCCTGTGCCAGCCGATCTCCGCCCTTCCCTTTGTTAAGAAGCGCCGCCAGCTTCCCGGCATAGCGGTCCTGCATCGCCGCCGCGGCCTGCTCCGCGGTCTTGAGGTCGGATTTCAGCTTAGGCGCTTCCGGGCCGCTATAGAGATCGGCGAGGTTCCACTCGGGCAAAGCTCCAAGCCCGGCCTTGACCTCGCCCTCGCCTCCATCGCTTCGCTTGGGCTTGCCCTTTGCGGCCGCCACGGCTCTTTGAATGCGCTCTGGCCAGTCGGTCATTCTGAATGACATCGGTGAGTTGAGCCCTTTTGCTTCGGTGCATCGCCTTAGTTTGGGTAAGCCCCCTCGCCCGGACAAGGGCCGGGACGGGGGGCAAGTCTTTTAAGCGTTTCCGGTCCTTGCGGCCACACCTCACCAAAATCGAACCGAAATAAAGGGGATATTTACCCTTCGAGTGCACGATTTTGGCACAGGAGCGGCTAAAGGCCCTCGCGCTTTATGGCGTGAAGCCCAGGCTGTTCCATTGTGTAAGTCCGTGTCAGTAGAAAGTTCTGCGTCATGCCCAAGCGCGTCCTGGTCGTCGACGACGATCCTGTTCAACGCCGTATCCTCGAAGAAACGATCAAGCGATTCGGCTATTCCGTCGCCACGGCCGATAGCGGCGAGAAGGCGATGGCCGCGCTCAAGGCCGATACCTCCGGCGATATCTGCCTGGTCCTACTCGACCTTGTCATGCCTGGCACCGACGGGCTTGCCGTGCTTTCCGCCATGCGCTCCTTGCCGAAGAAGCCCCCCGCCATCGTGCAGACCGCCCATGGCAGCATCGATGCCGCAATCACCGCCATGCGGGCTGGCGCCGTCGATTTCGTGGTCAAGCCGGTCAGTCCCGAGCGGCTCGAAGTCTCCATCAAGAACGCCCTCAAGATCGAGGCGCTGGCGGGCGAACTCGTGCGCATAAAGGCTTCGGCCAGAGGCGAACTTGGTTTCGCCGACCTGATCGCCGGCAGCCAAGCCATGGCGCGCGTGCTCGAGCTTGGCAAACGGGCGGCAAATTCGACCATCCCGGTCCTGATCGAGGGCGAATCGGGCGTCGGCAAGGAGCTGATCGCCCGCGCCATCCAGGGCGAAAGCGCCCGCCGGACGGGGCCTTTCGTCACCGTCAATTGCGGCGCCATCCCCGAGAACCTGGTTGAGAGCATCCTCTTCGGCCACGAGAAAGGCTCCTTCACCGGCGCCTCGGAGAAACGTACCGGCAAGTTCCTCGAGGCCAACAACGGGACGCTGTTCCTCGACGAGATCGGCGAACTGCCGCTCGAAGCGCAGGTGAAGCTTTTGCGCGCGCTACAAGACGGCGAAATCGACCCGGTCGGCTCGAAGCACCCGGTCAAGGTCGATTTCCGTCTCATCTCCGCCACCAATCAGAATCTGATCGCGCTCGTCAACGAAGGCCGCTTCCGCGAGGATCTATATTACCGGCTCAACGTCTTCCCGATCTGGGTGCCGCCTTTGCGCGAGCGGCTAGAGGACGTGCCGGAGCTGGTCCGCCATTTCATCGCCCGCTTTGCCGCCGAGGAAGGCAAGCGCATCGACGGCATCGACGCCGAAGCGCTCGCCATGCTTGAGCGCTATAGCTGGCCGGGCAATATCCGCCAGCTCGAGAATGCCGTGTTCCGCGCCGTGGTGCTGGCCGATACGTCCATGTTGACCGTCAACGAGTTCCCGCAGATCGCTGCGCATGTCGAAGGCTATTCTGTAACCGTTCCGCCGGCGCCCGCGCCGAGCGCGCGCGCACCGCGCATAGAAGGCCCGGTGATGCTGGGCGATTCGTCGGTGACGCCGCCGACGATCCATGTGCCGCAGGCCAACGGCAAAGACGCGATCGGCATTCCGGCATTGAACGAGACGGGAGAAATCCGCCCGCTTGAAGCCGTCGAAGCCGACATGATTCGGCTCGCCTTTGGCCGTTATCGCGGGCGCATGACCGAGATCGCGCGCCGGCTCGGCATCGGCCGCTCCACGCTCTACCGCAAGATGCGCGAGATCGGGCTCGAAGCGAGAGCGAACTGACGGCAAGCCGGTGCGAAAAGCGCTGCGCTTGGAAATGTGGACGCTGGGAGACAGTAAAAGGCGCGGCGGCGATGGTCAGACCGGGAGTGTGCCGGTAGGCTCGAGCCAATGATTTGCGGCCGATTCGGCCCGAGGGAACATCATGAGGCCAGTTTTCGCCATAGCGTTTGCTTTGCTTGCGGCCGCATCTCTGGCTTTGCCGGGGCGCGCCGCCGAACCGGACATTCCCCAGACCCTGATCGGGCGCGAGGAGGCAATTCGCCTGCTCGTGCAAAATCAGCTGTCGGCGAAATTCACCGATGCGAGCGAAGCGAAGAAGAGCGAACAGGGGGCGCTTGTCGAATATTATGCCGTGCCCGATCAACATCTGCTTTGGGTCGACGAGAACGGTCTCACCGAACGTGGAAAAGCTGTCATTGCCGAAATCAAGAAGGCTGACGAGTACGGGCTGCGCGCCTCGGACTATGTCCTACCCGATCCGTCCAGTTTTAATAATTTAGACGAAGCCGGAGCGACCGAATGGCTGGCTGGGGCCGAGACGAAGATCAGCACCGCGGTGCTGCGTTATGCACGCGACGCCCGCGGCGGCCGCATCGTGCCGCAGCGGCTCACACCCAATCTCGATCCCACTCTCGCTCTGCCCAATCCGACAGAAGTGCTCGAATCGATCGCCATCAGGTCGGATCCCGCCGCATATCTCCGCAGCTTCCAGCCTGATCAGCCGCAATTCGAGGCGCTCAGGCAGAAATTGATCGCGCTTCGCGGCGGTTCCTCCGCCGAACCGGAGCCGACGGTCGTGATTCCCGACGGACCGGCCTTGAAACTAGGCGTCGAGCATGAGCAGGTCGCACTGCTTCGGCAACGGCTGGCTGTCCCGGCGGAGGGAACGAGCAGCGAGACGGTTTTCGACGAGCAGTTGTTCGAAGCGGTCAGGCAATTTCAAAAAAATCACGGCGTGTTCGCCGACGGCATCGTCGGTCCCGGCACGCGCCGGTTGCTCAATGCGCCGCGCCAGCGCGGGGCGGCCGGAAACCCGGCACAGATTCGCCGCATCCTCGTCAATATGGAACGCTGGCGCTGGTTACCGCACGACCTCGGCGGATTTTACGTGATAGTCAATATCCCGGAGTTCATGCTCCGCGTCGTCAAAAACGACGAGACAATTCATAGCGCGCGGGTCGTGGTCGGCAAGCCGAACACGCCGACGCCCGTCTTTTCCAATGAAATGCAGACCGTCGTGTTTGGACCTTATTGGAATGTTCCGAACTCGATCAAGGTCGGCGAGATCAGGCCCTATCTGCGCCAGGAGGCGTCTTGGTTCTTCGGCGGCGGCGGCTGGAACACATCCGTGCTTCAGCGTCACGGCGTGCGCGTGCGCTATGGCGGCCGCGAGATCGATCCCTCCACGGTCGACTGGAATCGAGTCGATATCCGCAATTTCGAACTTTACCAGCCGCCGGGACCGCAGAACGTGCTCGGCCGGGTCAAGTTCATGTTCCCCAACAAGCATGACGTCTACATGCACGACACGCCGCAGAAGCACCTATTTGCTTACCCGGTTAGAGCTGAGAGCCACGGTTGCATGCGGGTACAGAACCCGGACCAGCTCGCGGCGCTTATCTTGGGGCACGATCAGGGATGGAGCCGGGCACGAACGCTGTCTGCCTTCGAAACCGGCTACGACCAGCAAATTCCGCTGCAACGCAAGATTCCGGTCTATATCTCGTATTTCACGCTTAAAGTGAATGCGGACGGATCGCTTTCAACCTACGGGGATCTTTACGGTCATGACGCGCGCATGGCCGCCGCCCTTCGGCTTTAAGGCTGTGAATAACTTGGGGAAATTCTGTTAACCTTGGTCGGATAATTGCGCGTGGGTTAACCCCTTCGCCTTGTTTTTCCCTCAATTTGGCTAATACTCAACCTTAACGGACGGACGTATGACGGACGTCCTCCGCGGCTGCGCCAACGGGGGCGAGGCGAAACGGGGTGGCCGGTCTGCGTCTGCCGGCGAGGGAAAGGCTTAAGGCGGGGATGCGAAGACGGGGGAGTGTCGCACGTCGCGCTGTGCTTGGCGCGAGCTTCGTTGCGATCGCTGTTGCGGCTTGGTGCGCGGCGACGGCCGGCCGCGCTGGCGCGGGCGAAACCCGCACTCTCTCCCTCTATGAAATTCATACCAAAGAGACGTTGACCGTCACCTACAAGCGCGACGGCAAATACGATGAGGAAGCGCTGAAAAAGCTCAATCACTTCATGCGCGATTGGCGGGCCGATCAAGAAACCAAGATGGACCCAGCCCTTATCGACTTGATCTGGACCTTGCACAAGGAACTCGGCTCGAAGCAGCCGATCCATCTCATTTCCGGCTATCGCAGTGCGGCGACCAATGCCTCGCTGAGGAAAAAAGGCGGCGGTCAGGCCAAAAAGAGCCAGCACATCCTCGGCAAAGCAGCCGACATTCATTTCCCCGACGTGCCGATCAAGACGCTGAGAAATTCCGCGCTCGTCCAAGAAGTAGGCGGCGTCGGCTACTATCCGACGTCGGGCGTTCCATTCGTTCACGTCGATACCGGTCATGTGCGCATGTGGCCGCGCATCCCACGGCTCGAACTCGCGGCCCTCTTCCCCAGCGGCAAAACCAAGTATCTGCCGCTCGATGGAAAGCCGATCACCCCTGCCGATTACAAGCTTGCCCTTGCCAAGGGCTTGGTCGGCAAGACCATGGTAGCCTCCGCCTCGCCCAAGCTTGAGTCTGCCGGAGGCGCGATTGCCGAAGTCGATGCCGCGGCCGAAACCGAAACGGCGCGTCCGGTGCTTGCGGCTTATGCGCCAGCCACGGCGGCGGTCATTGCCGACGACCCGACACATCCGGGCGCGCCCCCTCCGCCCCAACGTTTGTTCACCTACGCCAATGCCGGGGGCCTGACGCTACCGGGCTTCGGGCCGAAGACGCCCAAAGTATCCGCGCCCGCGCCGGCCGAGAAGCCGTCCTATACCGACGCGGAAGTCGTGAGCGCTCCTGAAGCCGACGACGACCATCCGGACACTTTGAGTTATGTACCGTTCGAGATCGCGGGGCTGATGACCGATACCTCCGTCACCTACAGCCGCACCGTCGCTCCCCTGACCCATCCGGATCAGACCGACCTCGATTATCTGTTCGAGGATATGGAACGGCCTCTGGCGTTTTCGCTCCGTCCGAGCTCCGGTTACACCAGCCTCGCCGCAGCGCAGCGCTTCTCCGGCGAAGCGGTGAAGAACCTCTATGCCGAGCTTGAGCCCGCTGCGTCGGCGCCGACTAGGCTCGCGCAAAGCGGTCCTTAAATCTTTTGCGTTCGCTCAGGCCGCCTCGGCTTCCGCCATGCCAAGCGCATGCAGATAGGTCGCAAGTACGGCCTCTTCCTCCCGCCGCTTGTTCTCGTCCTGCTTGCGCAGTCTAACGACCGTCCGCAGCGCTTTCACGTCGAAGCCCGAACTTTTGGCTTCGGCATAGACCTCGCGCAGATCCGCGGCGAGCGCGGCTTTCTCTTCCTCGAGCCGCTCGATGCGCGCGACGAAGGCACGAAGCTGATCCCTGGCTGATGTCTGAAGTTGCACGTTACGACCCCCGCTTGGTTCGATTCGACGTTGGGCCAAGCTTAGGCCGTCACCTGTCGCTCGCAAGGCGACGCCGAATTTTATCCCGCTTATCCAAAGCGCGGTCGCTCAATGTCCGCCATGCTGCGGCTTTTCCGGAACCCCGGTTTGATATTTTGCCTTCCACTCCTCATACGGCATGCCGTAGACGATCTCCCGCGCGTCCTCCTTGCTGAGGGGCAGCCCTTTCTCGGCGGCTGCTTCCTGATACCAGTTAGCGAGGCAATTGCGGCAAAAGCCCGCGAGCTCCATCAGCGCGATATTCTGCACGTCACTCCTCTTGCGGAGATGCGCAAGGAGGCGCCGGAAGGCCGCGGCCTCGAGCTCAATTCTAACTTTCTCGTCCATGATCCTGCGCTCCTCTCAAAGACATAAACGTCGGGGCTGATCGGTCAGCGAGCCGTGTATCTCGATCGCATGCAGTGCGCCCCCCTTTTCGCCCATGACCTTGCGCAAGGCGCGTGCAAGCTGCATCGCCCATTCGCCCTGCCCTTCCGCCGCCAAAACCAAATCCTGCCGCACTTCGATCAGTGCATGCGCCAAGCCCCGCTGCGTCCCGTGCCGGTAAAGTGTGTCTCCCTTGAGCTGGCCGGAATAAGGCGCGTTGTCGCCGACCTCAATGCCGGGAATTTCGCGCAAGGCTGCCAGTAACGGCAGCGCAAGCCGCGGATCTTTGTCCCAAAGGACGCCGAGCGACCATGGCCGCGGCACGCCCTTCCAGGCCTGAGTGAAGCTGTGCACCGAGACAACGACCGGCGGCTTCCCGGAAGCGATGGCCGCATCGATCGCCGCGCTGATCGCCCGATGATAGGGGCGGTAAAACCGCTCGATTCGCTCCTCGATTTCTTCCGGCGAAAGATCGACATTGCCGGGAACGATCAGTCCGTCCGAGATCTGCATGATCAGGGTCGGATCGTCCAGGCCGCGATTGGGATCGATCAGCAGCCGCGAGAAGCAGGAAAGCACCGCCGGCGCGCCAAGCTCCTGTGCGAGCCTCTCAGCCACGCCGGCCGCCCCAAGGTCGTAGGCGATGTGGCGGTGCAGATCCTGGGGCTTCAGCCCTAGCGTTCCATAGGCCTCCGGGATCGTGTTCTCGGCGTGGTCGCAAAGGATCAGGAGGCCCGCATTCGCGTCGCCTTCGATCAACCGGCAGGGCCTGGCGCCAAAATCGTCCTCTATGCGGCTGTCGAGTCTCTGCTCCACGGAATTGACGACCTTAAATCTTGCGCTTTCCCGGGCTTTGAGGGCAAGAAAAGGCGCATCGCCGCCAAGCTTGCGACGCAATTGGCCGCGATCTTCGACGGGTCTTTCGCCGCCGCGCACCGAGGCTTTATAATCGGGGCGATTTGGTGAGGGAATTGCAACCGATTCGGTCTTACCTTACGAAATTCCTTAACTTGCCCACAGGGCTTTAGAGGGATGAAGCTCGATTGTCACGCGATCTGCACCGGGCGGGACCCGGTGGGCGCCCTATCGGGGCGGGCATGGCGCGTCCTTCCCATCGCCCTCCTGGGCGTCTTGTTCAGCTTGGGGTCGACCTCGGCGCATGCCGATCTCAAGCTGTGCAACACCACGGCGAGCCGCGTAGGCGTCGCCATTGGCTACAAGGACGCTGAAGGCTGGGCCACCGAAGGCTGGTGGAATATCGCTTCCCATACCTGCGAGACCTTGCTCAAAGGCGTGCTGATCGGCCGCTACTATTACATCCACGCCGTCGACTACGACCGCGGCGGCGAGTGGGCCGGCAATCTCTATATGTGCACGGACGACAAATCCTTCACCATCCGCGACACCAAGGACTGCGTGAAGCGCGGCTATAAGCGGACCGGCTTCTTCGAGGTCGATACCGGCGAGGAGCGCGACTGGACCGTCCGTCTCACCGATCCCGAAGGCGAAGCGAAGTCGCAATGAGGCGCAATCGCCGGGTCAAGATCGTCGCCACGCTCGGTCCTGTCTCCAACAACGAAGAGATGATGCGGCGCCTGTTCGAGGCGGGCGCGGACGTGTTTCGCATCAACATGAGTCACGCCACGCACGAGGGCTTTCGCGAAATCCACGGGATCGTCCGCAAGCTGGAGGCGGAATATTCCCGTCCGATCGGCATGCTCGTCGACCTCCAGGGACCCAAGCTCCGCATTGGCAAGATCGAATCTGGAGCCATGCGGCTGACCGAAGGCGACGTGGTGAGCTTCGTCCGGCGCGAATCGGTCGGCGGCTTGGGCCGGGTGCACCTGCCTCATCCCGAGATCTTCCAGGCGGTCCAGCCGGGCCATACCATGCTGCTCGACGACGGCAAGTTCAAACTGCGCATTATCGAAGCGAGCGACGTGCGCATCGACGCCGAGGTGTTGACGAGCGGCGTACTCGGCAGCCGCAAAGGCATCAGCCTGCCGGACACCGTGCTACCCATCGGCTCCCTCACTGAGAAGGATCGCGCCGATGTCGATTTCGCCATGTCGCTGGGCGTCGCTTGGATCGCCCTTTCCTTCGTGCAGCGCCCCGAGGATATCGCCGAGGCGCGCAAACTCGCGCGCGGCCGCTCCTCCATCATGGCGAAGATCGAAAAGCCCTCGGCCCTCAAGCATCTCGACGAGGTCATCGAGCTTGCCGACGCCATCATGGTGGCGCGCGGCGATCTCGGTGTGGAGATGCCGGTCGAGAAAGTGCCCGGACTGCAAAAACAGATCACGCGCGCAGCGCGCAATGCCGGCAAGCCCGTGGTCGTCGCCACCCAAATGTTGGAATCGATGATCTATGCGCCCGCGCCGACGCGCGCCGAAGTCTCCGACGTGGCGACCGCCGTGTTCGAAGGCGCCGACGCGGTGATGTTGTCGGCGGAATCGGCGGTCGGCAAGTATCCGGTCGAAGCCGTCGCCACAATGGACCGCGTGGCGATCGAGGTCGAGCGCGACCCGCTCTATGACGCCATCATTCATGCCCAGCGCATCGGCCCGGAGGCAACTGGCGCGGACGCGATTTCCGCCGCCGCCCGCACCGTGGCCGACACGCTGAATCTTTCCGCCATCATCTGCTACACGGCGACCGGCGCGACCGGGTTGCGCGCCGCGCGCGAGCGGCCGCGGCAGCCCATCATCGCGCTCACCCCGATCCCGGCGACCGGGCGCAAGCTCGCGCTCGTATGGGGGCTGCATTGCGTCTTGACCGACGATCCGCGCGACCTCGACGACATGGTCGCCAAGGCCTGCCGCATAGCCTACCAGGAGGGATTCGCCCTTCCGGGCCAAAGGGTTATCATTTCCGCTGGGGTTCCGCTCGGCACCCCAGGCGCGACCAACCTGCTACGCATCGCCTTCGTCGGCGACGAAACCGAAGATTTTTAGTAGCTAGATATCGCGGCCTTCGACCTCACGGCGCAGCTCTTCCTCCGCCTGCATGGCATGAGCGTGGAAGGGATTGAGCGCGAGAGTCTTGCGATACGCCTCGAGCGCCTCCTGCCTTGCTCCGCTCGCTTGCAGAGCCGCGCCAAGTTCGTTCATGGCCTCATAGTGATTGGGATCGCGGTCAAGCGCGCGCCTCAGATCGGCAATGGCCTGCCCATAATCTTTTTTGAGCAAGTACAACCTCCCCCTGAGATACCAAGCCTCAGCTTCTTCCGGCGCCATTTCGAGGGCGGCATCGATGATCTCGAGCGCAAGATCGAGATCGTCCTCGGTTGTGAACCGGTCGGTCCGCTGCATCAGAAGGTCGACGGTCGGGCTTCCCGATGTGCGCCATAGCCCCTGGATCGCCTGCATGATGGGACCGGCGGCTTCTTTGTCGGGCGCCTTGCGCAGCTCCTGATAGAGCTGCGCCAGCATCTTGGGCCGATCGAGCGGCACCGGTTGTTGCCCATCTTCGGAGGAACGCGGGAGCTTGTCCTCCTTACTGTCTTCCGTCGATTGCGGCGGGGGCGCCCCCTCCTCGCCCGGTTTAAGATCGGGCCGCATCAGGCTCTCGGAATCGAAATCCTCGGGCTCGATCAAGTCCTCCCCCGGCAGAATCTCGGCATCGCCCGGCGCAACATCGGCTGGCAGCTCGATATCGAGCGCTCTCACCTGAGAAACGGAAAAACCCGTGGCAGCGAAAAACAAGGCAGCGAGCAGGGCCGCGCCTTCGAGCCGAAGTCTCTCGGCCACTCGCATGCCAGCTAGCCCTGGCGGGCCTTATAGCGGCGATTGGTCTTGTTTATCACGTAAAGTCGGCCGCGCCGCCTGACCAAGCGATTGTCGCGATGGCGCTTGCGCAAAGCTCTGAGCGAATTCTTGATCTTCATGGGCAAGGATCCATCGTTGCCGGGAAAAGGAAAGGGCGCGCCGAAACGGCGCCGCTTCGGGCCGGGCGGACCATAAAAAGCCTTGCGCGCTCTGTCAACGATCCCAGCGGCGCGGCAACTAGCGACCTTTCCGAAAACTTCGGAAAAGCAAGGGCGCCGCATGTGCAAGAGCGGCGCCCTTGGATCGGGACTTACGTGATGGAGAAGGAGCCCTATTCCTCTTCTTTCTCCTTGTTCACGATCTTGAAGTCCTTGTCGAGAACCATGTCGTAATTGCCGTCCTTGCACTCGACATCGTCGGCTGCATAGCCGTCGCCCTTCGCTTCGATGTTGTCTTCTTCGACGGTGCAGCCGAGGGCCTTGATCGCCGCCTCCACGCCTTCGACCTGTTCCTCCGTAAGCGCCCCGGCATAAACCGGCGTCGCCGCAGCAAATACGAGCGCAAAAGCAATAGACGCAAACCTCACCATGAACGTCACCTCCGCAACTGGGTTTTCCGGCTTCGATCTGGCGACTTAGACGGGAGCGGGCTCGCCGCGACAAGTGCCAAATCTTCCCTTCGTATCCCGGAAGATTTGTCAGATTTGACTTTTTGGCGGCTCGCTCCTATACTTAACTATATGGTTAAGTATCAGGACGCGGCTCTCGACCGGACCTTTGCCGCCCTCGCCGACCCCACGCGCCGCGCCCTGATTGCGCGCCTTCATCAGCGCGATGGGCTCTCCATAAGCGAATTGGCCAGACCGTTTCCCGTCTCGCTCCCGGCCATCATGAAACATCTCGATGTCTTGTCGGACGCGGGTCTCATTACCCGCACCAAGATCGGCCGGACCGTATCCTGTCGCCTTGCCGCCGAACCCATGCAGGAGGCTGTGAGTTGGCTCAACCGCTATCAGCGCTTCTGGTCCGAACGGCTCGATCGTCTTGCCGCATTTCTGGAGGAGGAGTCATGTCCGTCGCAACCCGCGTCCTCGCCGAACCGAGTCTCACCCTCAAGCGGCGGCTCAAAGCCGCGCCGGCGCAAGTCTACGCCGCCTGGACGGACCCAGCGAAAATCGTGAAATGGTTCGGCCCGGATGCCGGGCCGGTCGAGCATGCCGAACTCGATGTTCGTGTCGGCGGCCGCTACAGCCTCGGCTTCCGCACCGAAGACGGCGAGCAACATCAGGTCAGCGGCGTCTATCGCGAGGTGGTGCCGAACGAGAGGCTATCCTTTACCTGGGCCTGGCGCACGATGCCGGAACGCGAATCCTTGGTGACCATTCTCATCAAGCCTGACGGCGCCGGCTCGCTGCTCACCCTCATCCACGAGAAGTTCTTCGACGAGCCCGCACGCGACCGGCACCGCGACGGCTGGAGCGGCTGCCTCGACAAGCTCGAGCGCTACCTCGACGGGATTGAGCTCGAAGGTCCCCGCTTCGAATCCGGTCGGCCAATGACGATGGCGGGCCTGAGCGAGCACTATAGCTTCGAGACGCGTCACCGGATCCCCGAGCAATGGAGGCGGTTTGGCCCGCTGATCGGCGAGATCCCCAACCGAATCGGGCAGGACCTGTTCGGCGTCGTATCGATCGACGACCGCGGTTTCAACTATATGACCGGCGCCCGCGTTTCCGATTTCTCCAAACTGCCGCCGCGCTTTGCCCGCATCGGCGTGCCCGCGCGCCGCTACGCCGTGTTCATCCATCGCGGGCCCGTCTCCACCGTCACGGAGACGTTCGATGCCATCTGGCACTCCTGGTTGCCAAACTCCGGCTTCGAGCTCGATGGCGCGCCCGAAATCACCGAGGTCTATGGCAAGACCTTCGATGCGAAGACGGGCCTCGGCAGCTTCGAAATCTGGGTCGCCATCAAAAACGTGAAGTCGACCGTCATCCGACGGTCGCCTAATCGCCAGGAACACTGACCGACATGTCTAAGGAGTAAGTCATGCAGATTGCTGCGCAGAAAATCACGCCCTGTTTGTGGTTCGACACCGAGGCCGAGGACGCCGCGCGCTTCTATTGCTCGGTCTTCAAGAATTCGCGCCTCGGCAAGATCAATCGCTACGTCAACGAGGGCCAGGAAATCCACGGTAAGGAGGCCGGCACGGTGATGGCTGTCGAGTTTGAGATCGAGGGCCAGAAATTCGTCGGCCTCAACGGCGGCCCCCAATTCAAGTTCACCGAGGCCGTCTCCTTCCAGGTGCATTGCGACGACCAGAAGGAGATCGATTACTTCTGGACCAAACTCAGCGAGGGCGGCTCCGAGGGGCCTTGCGGGTGGCTCAAGGACAAATTTGGCCTGTCCTGGCAGATCGTTCCCAAGGTCCTGGTCGAAATGTTGTCGGCGACAGATCAAAAAAGAGCCCAGCGAGTAACCAGAGCCTTCCTGCAAATGAAGAAATTCGACATCGCCGCGCTTGAGCGCGCTTATGCCGGCAACTGAGGAGGAAAGATTATGAATGACAAGCCCGCGAGCGGCGCGACAAAACCCGGCTCCGGTTTCGAATTCGTGATCCGCCGTCATTTCGCTGCGCCGCTCGAGCATGTTTGGCGCACCTGGACCGCTTCGAGAAGATTCAAGGCTCTTCCGTGACCTTGAACGTGAAGGAGCCGCAGGAGGCCGACCGCATTTTCAATGCGCTGGCGGAGGGTGGCGCAGCACGCATGCCGCTCAGCGAAACTTTTTGGGCGGTGAAGTTCGGCATGCTCGTAGACCGCTTCGGCACGCCTTGGATGATTAATTGCGAAAAGCCTCAGAGCCCTTAGCCAAGCGAC
>DATLXW010000007.1:0-2925 GCA_035575415.1 Methyloceanibacter sp.
CCGCCATGTCCGTCGACCGCGATACCGTTCGCCGCATCGCCCGGCTTGCCCGCATCGCCATCACCGAGGAGGAGGCTGTGCGGCTCGAAAAGGAATTGTCCGGCATCCTCGATTGGGTTGCCCAGCTCAACGAGCTCGACACCAGCAACGTCGAGCCGATGATGCGGATCGCCGACATGTCCATGAAGAAGCGCAAGGACGAGGTGACCGAGGGCTTTTGCGCCGCCGATATCCTCAAGAATGCGCCGCAGGTTGACGACGGCTATTTCGTCGTGCCGAAGATCGTCGAATGACGAAGCTCACCGATCTTACCCTCGCCGAAGCGCGCCAAGGTTTACGGAAGCGGTCATTCTCCGCGCGCGAGCTGGCAGAAGCGCATATAGCGGCGATCGAGGCGGCGAATCCCGCGCTCAACGCCTATGTGCTGCCGACACCGGAGCGCGCGCTCGCCATGGCTGTGGCGAGCGACGCGCGGCTGGCGAAAGGAAAGGGTGGCGCGCTCGAAGGAATCCCGCTCGGCATCAAGGATCTGTTCTGCACCAAGGATGTGCGCACCACCGCCTGCTCGCACATTCTCGACGGCTTCACCCCGACCTACGAATCGACGGTGACGGCCAATCTCTGGGCGGAAGGCGCGGTGATGCTCGGCAAACTCAACAATGACGAGTTCGCCATGGGCTCCTCGAATGAGACGAGCTATTACGGACCCGCGATCAATCCATGGCGGCGCAAGGGATCTGACGCGAGACTCGTGCCCGGAGGTTCGTCGGGCGGCTCCTCGGCGGCAGTCGCGGCGCGGCTCTGCCTGGGCGCTACCGCGACCGATACCGGCGGATCGATCCGCCAGCCCGCCGCGGTAACGGGCACAGTCGGGATCAAGCCGACCTATGGCCGCTGCTCGCGCTGGGGCATCGTCGCCTTCGCTTCTTCTCTCGATCAGGCGGGTCCAATCGCGCGCACGGTCGAGGACGCGGCCATTCTACTCAAGGCCATGGCAAGCCACGATCCGAAGGACACGACGAGTGTAGACCTTCCCGTGCCCGATTATCCCGCCGCGGTGGGGAGGGGCGTGAAGGGCCTGACCATCGGACTCCCCCAGGAATATCGCGTACCGGGCATGGCGCCCGAGATCGAGGCGCTGTGGCAGAAGGGCGTGGACTGGTTGAAGGCCGCAGGCGCGCAAATTAAAGAGGTAAGCCTGCCGCACACCAAATACGCGCTGCCCTCATATTATATTGTCGCGCCGGCCGAGGCCTCGTCCAATCTCGCCCGCTATGACGGTGTGCGCTACGGTCTGCGCGAGAAGGGCTCCGACGTGATCTCCATGTACGAGAACACGCGCGCGGCGGGCTTCGGCCGGGAGGTGAAGCGGCGGATACTGATCGGCACTTACGTACTGTC
The DNA here is from genome assembly GCA_035575415.1 of Methyloceanibacter sp. GTDB lineage: Bacteria > Pseudomonadota > Alphaproteobacteria > Rhizobiales > Methyloligellaceae > Methyloceanibacter. Next base: position 1,402 of record DATLXW010000007.1, read on the forward strand.
GGCCGGCTATTACGACGCCTACTATCTCAAGGCCCAGAAGGTGCGGACCTTGATCAAGCGCGATTTCGACACTGCCTTCCAGAGCGTTCACGCGATCCTAACGCCGACGACGCCTGGACCTGCCTTCGCGCTCGGCGAGAAATCCGGCGATCCGGTCGAGATGTACTTGAACGACATTTTCACCGTAACGGTAAACATGGCCGGTCTGCCTGGCATGAGCGTGCCGGCGGGCCTGTCCTCGGAAGGAACGCCGCTCGGCCTTCAGCTGATCGGCAGGCCGTTCGACGAGGAGACCTTGTTCCGCGCGGGCCGCGTGATCGAAGAGGCTGCCGGAGCGATTTTCAAGCCGCAAGATTGGTGGAGCAAAGCCGCATGAGCGTATCAATGTCAGAACGCCGGTTGGTTTCGTCCGGGAGTCCCTTTGAGCCGATCGTCGGGTTCTCGCGCGCGGTTCGCGTCGGCAATATCGTCGCGGTCGCTGGAACGACGGCGGGGTCGTCGGGCAAGCCGGTCGCCATCGGCGATCCGGCGGCGCAGACCCGCGCCATTCTCGAAACCATCGCCAAGGCCTTGGCGGAGGCCGGTGCCAGCCTCAAGGACGTGGTACGCACCCGTATCTATCTGACCGATATCGCTCATTGGGAGGCTGTTGGGCGCGTGCACGGCGAGTTTTTCGGCGAGATTCGGCCCGCCAATAGTATGTTTCAGGTGACGGCGTTCGTTCGGCCGGAATGGCTGGTCGAGATCGAGGCCGATGCGGTCATACCCGGTTAGAGGATTGAAACCATGGCCCCACGCAAGGCCCAGGATTGCAGCAATATGGAGGAGGTGCGGACGGAGATCGATCGGATCGATACCGCTCTCGTCGATCTAATCGGCGAGCGTTTTACCTATGTCGATCGCGCCTGGCAGCTCAAGCAGTCGCCGGCCGAAGCGCGCGTGCCCTGGCGCATTCAACAGGTGATCGACCGGGTGCGGGCCCGCGCGGCGCAAAACGGCATCCCGCCGGAATTGGCGGAAGCATTGTGGCGGCAAATGATCGGCTGGTTCATCCAGTATGAGGAGGAGAAGCTTCAGCAGCACAACGCGGGCGGAAAGGAGTAGGCTTCTGTCCCCCCTCTACCCGGTGGGGAGGGGGCGGGGTGAGGGGCAGGGCGCGCCGACCTCTCCCCACAGGGGAGAGGAGTGACTTTGAAATGGACCAGAAGACCGAAAACACAAATCTCATCCAGGGTGAGACCGGCCCTTGGGAAGTGGTGATCGGCATGGAGGTGCATGCGCAGGTCACCTCCAACGCTAAGCTGTTCTCCGGCGCTTCCACCGAATTCGGAGGCGAGCCGAACAGTCATGTGAGCCTGGTCGACGCCGCCATGCCGGGGATGCTGCCGGTGATCAACGAAGGCTGCATCGCGCAGGCGATCCGCACCGGGCTCGGGCTCAAGGCGAAGATCAATCTGGTCTCCATCTTCGACCGCAAGAACTACTTCTACCCAGACCTGCCGCAAGGCTACCAGATCAGCCAGT
>DATLXW010000008.1:0-6221 GCA_035575415.1 Methyloceanibacter sp.
TTCGACCGCATCGTCGATATAGGTGAAGTCGCGGGCGTGGCGCCCGTAATTGAAGACCTTGATCGGCTCGCCGGCGAGAATGTTGCGGGTGAACAGAAACGGCGACATGTCGGGCCGGCCCCAGGGCCCATAAACGGTGAAGTAGCGCAAACCGGTGACGGGAAGGCCGAACAGATGGGCGTAGGAATGCGCCATCAGCTCGTTCGCCTTCTTGCTGGCGCCGTAGAGACTGACCGGGTGATCGACATTGTCGCTTACGGAGAAGGGCATCTTGCGGTTGGCGCCATAGACGGCGCTGGTCGAGGCATAGACGAGATGCTGAACGCCGTGATGCCGGCAGCCTTCCAGCACGTGCAGGAAGCCGGTGATGTTGGAACTGATGTAAGAGTGAGGGTGATCGAGCGAATAGCGCACGCCGGCTTGCGCGGCGAGATGGATCACGCGCTCAGGGCGCTCCTCGGCGAAGGTCGCCTCGACGACGGTGCGATCGGCGAGATCGGCCTGCAGAAAGCGGAAGCCGTCTTGCTCTCTCAGACGCGCAAGGCGCGCTTCCTTCAAGGACACATCGTAATAGGGGCTCAGATTGTCAAAGCCGATGACCTCGTGCCCGCGCTCGAGCAAGCGCGCCGCCGTGTGGTAGCCAATGAAGCCGGCGGCGCCGGTCACCAGGATACGCATTAGCCGGTTTTGTCCTTGAGGCTTGGTTGAGGCGCCAAAGGAGAGCCACCGGCGTTGGAATCTGTCAATTGCAGAGAGGCTATACCCGCGCGGTTGACGGTTTCAGGACCGCTCGTTATAGAGCACCCAACTGCCCTCTATTTTCGCGCTTTTCCAACGGCTAGCTTGCCGGGCGCGTCTTAAGGATCAAACACATGGCCAATACCAAATCGGCGAAGAAAGCCGCTCGCCAAACCGTCCGCCGCACCGCCGTCAACAAGGGGCGGAGGAGCCGCTTCAAGACGTCGGTGCGCAAGGTCGAGGAAGCGATCGCCTCAGGCAACAAAGAGGCGGCGGCCGCGGCGCTGAAAGAAGCCGAGCCGGTCATCATGCGCACGGCGCAAAAGGGTGTCCTCCATCGCAAGTCCGCATCGCGCAAGGTCTCCCGCTTGGCCAAGCGCATCGGCACAATGGGCTCCCCCTAACAAAAAAACGTCATCTGTTGCGCTTGTGCCACATGCGGCGTGTGCCGCAGCCGCCGCTTCGTGTCGATTCAACGAAGATTTCAACCGTTTGCTCTGTGACATTCCGCGTGGGAAAGGTCGCGGAGAGCGCGCGCTGAATGGCACAAGAAAAATCCGTGCACACTTCACGCAAGAAACACGTCGTTCGCGCGCACAATCGAATACGGTTGTGCGACGGAAACAGTCTTGCAACACAAAGATTTGTCGAACGCGATTGATCGCGTCTCGCCGTCTCGTCTCGCGCATGGCGCGTGCGGGCCGTTCGCTTGATCAGCGCGGGCGCGATGTGTATAGTCCAATCATCCGAACGGGGCATTCCCCTCCTTCACAATCGAGTACCTTCGACCTGGTGGACACCGGGAAAGGTTTTTGTTGTCTTCGGTGCAAGGAGCGTGGAAATCTTGTGGAGCGTTTTTGGGTAAACTGTGAGCGGTCGTGGTTCATTTCGCTGCGTAGCCACTACCAATTGTTATCAACCGCAAAAAAGTTCTTACGTCGTACTCTTGTCATCAGGGGAGGAGGTTTCCTTTGAGCGCACAGGCCGACGATAAGGCTGTCGATGAGGTCGACGTGGAGACGACGTGGAAAATCCTCCAGTCGAGTCCTCGCGCGCAGCTGATCGATGTGCGCACGCGCGCTGAGTGGACTTATGTCGGCATTCCGGACCTCACTCCTCTCGGCAGAAGGGCTGTCCTCGTAGAGTGGCAGACCTTCCCCGATCAGGCGGTGGATCCGCGCTTTGCGGAGCGGCTGGCCGGCGAGCTCAAGGCGCTCGGCGTTGGAAAGGACGACCACCTCTTCTTCATTTGCCGTTCGGGAACCCGGAGCCTGGCTGCGGCCAAGGCAATGGCGGCGATGGGATACAGTGCCTGCCACAACGTCGCTTGCGGTTTTGAAGGACCGCTCGACGATGAGAGGCACCGCGGCGCCCTTGCCGGTTGGAAGGCGGCTGGTCTACCCTGGCAGCAAAGCTAGGGACGAGGCATAGTCATTGGGGACGGTTATGACTGTCCGCGTCGATCTTGTTGACTGCTCATGTGTCAGGCGTGCGGTGCGTAACGGCGCGAACGAAAAGAATGGGAAAGAGCAGAAACCGTGGCACAGCAAGAGCAGTGCGCGCCAAGCGACGCTTGGGCGAGGGTCAAGAGCCGGCTTCGCGCCGAGTTGGGAGAAGATGTCTTCGCCAGCTGGTTTCGGGGGGTCGAGATCGAGCAGGTGGACGATGGGGTCGTCCATCTCACGGTGGCCACTCGATTCCTCCGCAATTGGCTGCGTTCGCATTACTACGACTTCGTCCTGAGGCTTTCGCGCGGCGAATGGCCGACGGTCGAGCGAATTGAATTCAAGGTCAGGCAGCCGCATTTCAGCGCGGAGATTGCCAAGGAGGCGCCGCGCCCGAGCCGTGCGCCGGAAACGGCTGTGGCGGAGTCCGCGCCTTTGCCGTTGCCGCTCCGCACCGGCTACGGGGGATTCGAAGGCTCGCCGCTCGATCCGCGCCTAACCTTCGCAAGCTTCGTGACCGGGGCCGCGAACAGGCTCGCGTACGCCGCGGCGCAAGAGGTGGCCGGCGCGTTCTCGGCGCCGCAGCCGCTCTTCAACCCTTTGTTCGTGCACGGCAATGTGGGCCTCGGCAAAACCCACCTGCTGCACGCGATTTCCTGGGACGTGAAACAACGCAAACCGGAAGCGCAGGTGCTTTATCTGACCGCCGAGCGGTTCATGTCGGGCTTCGTGCAGGCCTTGCGCGCCCGCGACGCGCTGGCCTTCAAGGAGAAGCTGCGCAAGATCGACATTCTCCTCATCGACGATATGGAATTTCTGCAAGGCCCGACCATCCAGCAGGAATTTTGTCACACGTTGAACTCGCTGATCGACGGCGGGCGCCAAGTGGTGGTGGCGGCCGACCGCGCGCCGACCCAGCTCGACAAGCTCGACATGCGCATGCGCTCGCGGCTCGGCGGAGGCTTGGTCGCCGAAATCGGGGCGATGGATTATGAGTTGCGCCACAAGATCCTGGAGAAGCGCGCGGCCGAGGCTTGCGCCGAAACCAAGGGGCTGTTCATCCCCGACGTGGTGCTCGACTTTCTCGCCGAACGCCTCACCGAAAGCGGGCGAGAGCTAGAAGGCGCGGTGCACCGCCTACGCGCGACATTCCAGCTCACCGACGAGCCGGTCACCTTGGAAACCGCCGAGCAAATCGTGCGCGACCTGATGCGCGGCACCGAACCGCGGCGCGTGCGCATCGACGACATCTTGCGCACGGTGTCCAAGCATTACGGGGTCAATCGCGGAGACCTTCTCTCGGGGCGGCGCAACCGCTCGATCGTGCGCCCGCGCCAGATCGGCATGTATCTCGCCAAGTTGCTCACCTCGCGCTCGCTGCCGGAGATCGGGCGGAGGTTCGGCAACCGCGACCACACCACGGTCTTGCACGCGATCCGCAAGATCGAGCAATTGATGAACGACGACAGCCAGCTCCGCGAGGAGGTGGAGCTGCTGAAGCGCTTGCTGCGCGAATAGGGGGAAGGCGGCTGGGGGGCTTGGGACCTATAGGCCAAGGCGTCCCCCCGCCCGCTTCCAACGGCTTTCGTCTTCGGCCCGGAGCCTCTGGCCGCGTTTCTCAAAGCGGCGCGTCGGCTATCCAAGCCTTTCCCGGGCCCTTCGTGGCCCTTGAAAAGTGCTCCCCGGCGCGGCAAGGTCACTGGCGGGAGTTCCTTGTTCCTCACCGGATTCAAGCGAATTTGACCGGGGCTGAAGACCCCCGGCCAGATTGTTACGCACCGGCGGGAACGTCATTTCTGGGGAATCGGCGACCATGCGGCTCACCATCGAGAAACCCGGCCTCGTCCGCGCCCTCGCCCATGTGGCGAGCGTGGTCGAGCGGCGGAACACCATCCCGATCCTCTCCAACGTGCTGTTGTCCGCCGCGGATAACGAGCTCAAGCTCACCGCCACCGATCTTGACATGGAGATCGTGGAAACGGTGCCTTGCCGCGCCAAGGGCGAAGGGGCGACCACGGTGCCCGCGCATATGTTCTACGACATCGTGCGCAAGCTGCCCGAGGGCGCCGACATCGAGCTTCAGCGCGACGGCGAGCAGGGGCGGCTCACCGTCACTTCGGGACCGGCTCAGTTCTCGCTGCAGACGCTGCCGGCGGACGATTTCCCGGCGCTCAGCGTCGACGATCTCGGCCACAGCTTTCCTCTTGCCGCGAGCGATCTGAAGCGCCTGATCGAGAAAACGCGTTTCGCCATCTCGACGGAAGAGACCCGCTACTATCTGAACGGCATCTACCTCCATGCCACCCAAAGCGGCGGCAAGGCGATGCTGCGGGCGGTCGCCACCGACGGGCACAGGCTCGCGCAATTCGAGCTTCCGCTTCCCGCCGGCGCGAAGGGAATGCCAGGGGTGATCATTCCGCGCAAGGCCGTGCTCGAACTTGCCAAGCTCGTGGAGGATGGCGAAGGGGAGGTGCGGATCGAACTGTCACCGTCGAAGATCCGCGTCTCCACCGGGCGCGTGGTGCTGACCTCGAAGCTCATCGACGGCACTTTTCCGGACTATGAGCGCGTCATCCCGCAAGCGAACGACAAGAGGATGGAGGTCGACAACGCCGCCTTCGCGCAGGCCGTGGATCGCGTGTCCACCCTGTCGAGCGACAAGGGCCGCGCGGTGAAGCTCACCATCAACGACGGCAAGCTCACGCTTTCGGTCAACAATCCGGACAGCGGCAGCGCCACCGAGGAGCTTCCCGTCGAATACGGCTTCGATCCGTTGGAGATCGGCTTCAACGCCCGCTACCTGCTCGACATTTCGAGCCAGCTCGAAGGCGGCACGGCCGAATTCCAGCTCGCCGATCCCGGCTCCCCCACCATGGTGCGCGACGGCAAAGATACGTCCGCGCTCTACGTGCTCATGCCGATGCGGGTATGAGGGCGGAACGCAAAGGCTTGGGGGAACGGAGTGCGATCGCAAGCGAGCCGGCGCAAGCGCGCCTCTATGTGCGCACGCTCAAGCTGACCGATTTCCGCAACTACGCGCAGGCCGAGCTCAAGCTCGACGCGCGGCCGGTGGTTCTGGTCGGGGAAAACGGGTCTGGCAAGACCAACCTGCTCGAAGCCGTGTCCCTGCTGGGCGCGGGCCATGGCTTGCGCGGGCGCCCCTATGGCGAGCTTTGCCGCAAAGGCGGCGCGGGAGGATTTGCGGTCGCGGCCAAGGTCGTCTCCGGCGAGGACGAGGTCGAGATCGGCACCGGCATTCCAGCGGGATCGCGGGAAGAGACGAGCGGGCGCACGGTGCGCATCGCCGGCAAGGAGGAAAGCGCCGGCGCGCTGTCCGAACACGTCAAGATCGTCTGGCTCATCCCGGCGATGGACGGGCTCTTTACCGGGCCGGCCTCCGAGCGGCGCCGCTTTCTCGACCGGCTCGTGCTCGCCATCGATCCCAAGATGCGCTCCCCGCTCGGCCGCTATGACAGGGCCATGCGGCAGCGGAACCGGCTGTTTCAATTGCGCGAAGGCAGCCGCGCCCTGTTCGAGGGGCTGGAAGAGCAAATGGCGGAGGCGGGCGTCGCCATCGCGGCGGCGCGGCGCGAGGCGGTGGCGCGGCTTGTCGCGTTGATCGAGCGCATGCGCGAAGAGCGCGGCCCAGGCCCCTTCCCCTTCGCCCTGCTCGCGCTCGAGGGCAGGCTCGAAGCGGAGCTTGCGGCGCGGTCGGCGACCGAAGTCGAGGACGAATTTCGCGAGAGCCTCGCCAACGGCCGCGAGCGCGACCGGGCCGCGGGGCGCGCGCTCGAAGGGCCGCATCTGAGCGACCTCATCGTCAGCCACGGGCCGAAGGAGGCGCCGGCGCAGGAGTGCTCGTCGGGCGAACAGAAGGCGCTCCTGATCGGGCTCATCCTCGCCAAGGCCGAACTCATCAAGGAGGTCGAGGGTCTCCCGCCGCTCGTTCTTTTGGACGAGGTGGCGGCCCATCTCGACCAGGCACGGCGCGAGGCGCTGTTCGCCGAGATTGCCCGGCTTGGCGGGCAGGCTTGGATG
>DATLXW010000009.1:0-4001 GCA_035575415.1 Methyloceanibacter sp.
GGGGTTAAATCCTTCCGGCAGCTCGATATTGACGACGAGCAGCGTCATGGCGAAGGCGAAGACGCCGTCCGTCAAGGCATCGAGCCGGCTCCTCGGGATCAGCCCCCGCGCCTGCTTCGCCGATTCTGCCAAGCGTCCCCCCATAGCTCCCGCGGCATCCTCGGCCCCGCGGCCTTCGAGGTCAATTCCCCGAAGCGCAAAATCAGCTTTTCCAGACTTCTCCCTCAGGCGCGCCGCGGCCGAGCTTGTCTGGCAGCGGCTCGCCATCCGGCGTGAATTCGAGCGAGATGGAGTTGATGCAATAGCGCTCGCCGGTGGGCGGAGGGCCGTCAGGGAAAACATGCCCCTGATGCGCGCCGCAGCGCGCGCAGACGATCTCCGTGCGGATCATGCCGTAACTGGTATCGCGAACGGAGCGAAGGTGGTCTTCGGAAAAGGGGCTGGTGAAGCTCGGCCAGCCGGTGCCGCTTTCGAATTTCGTGCCGGCTCGAAACAGCGGCAGGCCGCACAGCCGGCAGGTATACACTCCCTCCCGTTTCTCATCGAGGAACACGCCGCAGAAGGGCGCTTCGGTGCCGTGCTCGAGCAAGACGTCGCGTTCGTCCTCGCTGAGATCGGCAATCAAGGCGCGCAACTCCTCTGCGCCGGGTGGCCTCAGGTCGAACTTGGGCGCGTGTTTCATTTCCTGCCCTCGGGGTTGGCCTAATGACCGGCGTGAACCATGGAGTCGCGCAATGAGGACATCATCGGGCAGCCGAGCGTCTTGCGGAACGCCTCCACCAAGTCCTGGCGGTTCTCCGCCGAAATGTAGAGGCCGCCGGTTTCCTCGGCGAGACATTTCACGTCGAGATAGCTTTGCGCGCCGGTCCAGCGGAAGGCGCGCAATTGATAGCCGATGACGTGGACGGTGAGCCGGCGGCTGTTGGCTTTGAGAAATTTGCCGAGATCGCAGGGCGCGCCGCCGCAGGTTTCCTCGCCGTCGGTCAGCAAGACGACGATGCCTTGCGCCGTCTTGTAGTCGAGCACCTCGGCGGCCATTTCGACGGCTTTGACGAGCGGCGTCTTGCCGGCCGGATTGAGCCCGTTCACCACGCTCATGATCGGCCCGGCCGCGTTCTGCATCGGGCGGAAGTCGAGCGTGACATTGCATTGCGCGTAAGGCCCGGGGCCGTAAGTGATGAGTCCGATCTTGCGGAACTTGGCGGCCTCGGGCAGGACTTCCCCCAAGGCCTTGCGCACTTCGTCAATGCGGGTGATGTCGCTGAACAGGCCTTGCACGGTGTTGCCGGACATCGAGCCCGATGCATCGAAGACGATCATCGCATCTTCGGTGCAGGGCACGCGCGGCGCGTCGTCGGGGGAAGCCGGCGCCAATCCAGTAAGAAGGACGAGCGCGGCAGCCCCGGCAACGCATGCGGCATGAGACGGCGTGTGCATCGGGGGGAGTCTATCCCAAAGCGCGGCTCAAAGCGCGGCCTGGATGGTGTCGAGCAGGCGGAAGCGCATGGCGCCGTCGTTGCTTTTCAGCGCGATCACGAAGCGTACGCGGCCGTGCTGCTTGGTGTCGGCATAGCCCGCGAGCGTGCGCACGCCGGAAAACGTGCCGGTCTTGAACAGCGCGCCCTTGCCGCTCCGCAGCAAACTGGAATGCGGCGCGAAGAGATCGAGCACCTTAGCGAGGCCGCGGGCAGTGAAATGGTTGCCGCGACTGATGCCGGAACCTTCTTCGAGATGGATGTCGTCGGCAAGCCCGTTGGCGGCAAGCATGGTGTTGGCGACCTTGAGCGATTTTTCGAGGCTCACCGATCCGCCGAGCGTGCCGCCGATTTCGAGAAAGACCTGGTTGGCGATGTAATTGTTGGAGCCGAGAAGCATCTGGCTCAGGACTTCGGACAGGGTGCGCGATTGGCGATGGACATAAACCGGCTCAAGACCCGCCGGCACGGCGCCGGTCGTTATCTCGCCCTTGACGCTGCCGCCTTCCCGCTCGATGAAGGCACCGATCAGCTCGCCGGCATATTTCAGACTCACTTCTGGGTTCTGGCTCAGGCTGATGCGCCCGCGGCCGTTCGGGCCGCGCGCGCGAAACTGGCTGATCGCAAGCGGGGTGATCGGGGTCTGCTTCTCGGCGGAGAGCACCGTCTTGCCTTTGCGCACGGCGGCGATGGTGTTGAAGTTCACCGCCAGCGCCGAGTTGAGCGCATCATAGGCCTCGCTCGTGTCCTCGATGCCCGGGATGCGAAGGTCTGACGGGTAGTAGCTCGCGTCGAGCACGATGCGTTTGACCGGTTCCTTGCCAATAGCGGCGACGAGGTCCTTGGCGAGCAGGGCAAGCTCCTCGGAGATCAGGAACGGATCGCCGCCGCCGCGCACATAAAGCACGCGATCTTTGTCGAGATAGAATTTCGTTTCGAAGCGGTAGTTACCGCCCAAGACCTCCATGGCGAGCCAGGCGGTCACGATCTTGGTGACCGAGGCGGGGACGAAAGGTTTGTCCGCGTTCTGGGCGACGAGATCGTTGCCCTTCTCGTCCACCACCAGGACGACGGCGGACGGCGCGAGCGCCGCGACCTTCTCTTTCACGCCGGCTTGCGCTTGGGCGGCCAAGAGCAGCAGAACGAGGGCGAAGGTTAGCGGGCGAAACCCCATGGCCATCCAAGCGACGTGCAACCAACGGGCTCTTTGAAGATTACAGGCTCTGGGCCGGAAACGGCAAATGAGCTTCGTCCGGAGTATGAGAAAGATTCCGGCCCGGCTTTGGCCGGGGCCGGGGCGCGTTATGGGCGCGTACATCCCGGATAAAAAAAGAGGGCCGCAGCGCCGTCTCGAGGAGGTGCTGTTCCCGAAACGCGCCGCGGCTCCAATTGGGGCGGAGGAGGAGCTAGGGGGAAGCTATCGGACCGCCCTCAAAGTCTACGCGCAGAGGCTCGTCAAGGCCGGAGGCCCGCCATCAGCGCTCTGTCGACGGCCGGGGAACGGCCCTCGATCCTCGGCCGGTCGTTCTTTGCATGCCACTTGGGACCGGGCCCGCGCATGTAGTGCAATTCCGGCCGATAGTCGTCGAACAACGCCCCCCTCAGAGCCTGCCAAGCCGCCGCAATCCGGACCGGCGAAGCTTTGGACTGAGCCATTTTCCTCAACTTTCTCATCGCCGCATCATCCCTCACGTTCTGTTGCAACGTGTTTCAAACGATCATTTGAAATTCAAACACTCGTTTGTGGCCGAAGAATGACGGCGTCGCGTCGAGGATAGAAAAGCTGTGCGAAAGCGCCGCAGCGAACGTCCGGACGCTCCGCAGCAATTGCATCGCCCGGCGACCGCGCGTAAGCTGAATTCAAACGCTTGTTTGAATTTTCACCGGGTGAGGATGTCCCGTCCGTCCGACTATACGCGCAACGCCATCCTGAAAGCCGCCATCGCGCTGTTCGCCGAGCATGGCTATGACGGCACCAGCGTCCGGGCGATCGTCGCCAAAGCCCGGGTGAATCAGGCTGCCATCAATTACCATTTCAAGGGCAAGGAGGGACTCTACTTCGAGGTGCTCAAGGTTGCTTTCGAGGGGTACCTTCGCCTCGACAATTTCGATCCGCAGCGGCTCAAAGATATGCCGCGCGAGGAAGCCTTGCGTAGCTTCGTACGGCAACAACTGCGTCCGCTTCTCGCCCGCGATCAGATGAGCCGCTACATTCGCATCTTTGCCTGGGAAAACGTTCGTCCGAGCAAGGTGCTGGCGAACTTCGTCAAGACGGGCGCCATCCCGTTTCTGGAAAGCGCGACCGAACTTGTGCGGCGCTTCCTCCCGCCCGGAACGTCGGATCGGGACGCCCTGTGCGCCGCCATCGCGCTGATGGGGCAGTGCAGCGTATTCGTTCGCAATCGCGAGCAGTTCACGCAGCCGCCCTTCAACCTCACGATCGATGAGGCTTTCGTTTCCTGGCTGACCGATTTCATCAGCCAGCTGGCGCTGAATGGCATTGCCCGCGGAGCTTGATGAGCGATC
>DATLXW010000010.1:0-7487 GCA_035575415.1 Methyloceanibacter sp.
ACATAGCGGCCGTTCTCCTTCCGCCCGCCGAGATCGATATCGCTGTAATGGGCGACCTCCGTCTGCGCCCGCGTCCCCACCTCGAGATAAACCGCGGGCTCGCTCGCACGATTGATCAAATGATGTCCGTCCGGCTTCCCGGCGGGAAAGCCCGCGGCCATCCCCGGCTTGAGCAGCGTCTCGCCGGCATCGGTGACGAGCGTGATTTCGCCTTGGAGCACATAGACGAACTCGTCCTCGTTCTCGTGCCAATGCCGCTGCGACGACCAGGCGCCGGGCCGCAGCGTCACGAGGTTGACTCCGAACTGGCTCAGCCCGAGCGCGTCGCCAAGCGCGCGCTTTTCGCGGCCCGTAAGCGGCGCCGCGTACGGCTCCGGATAGACGCTCCCCGTCCGCGGCCGCAACCTCTCCGCTTCGATCCATCCGCCCTTCGCGTCTTCCTGCGTCATGCTTCCTCACGCCGATGCCGAGCTTGACTCGCTAAGCGGCAATTCTTTCTTCTGTTGTGCGCCTCTCGCCTCGATCTGAGCGATCGCGTCCTCCACCGCGTCGAACACGAGCAGCGTCGAGGCATGCCGCGCCTTGTAATCGCGCACCGGCTCGAGCACGGCAAGATCGCTCCACCTGCCGCCCGGAGGCGGGCCGCCCTCTTTCAGCATCTTGCGCATGGCGCGTCCGACCGCGCGCAGTTCCGCCGCAGTCGAGCCGATGATCTCGCGTCCCATCACCGAAGCCGAAGTCTGGCCGAGGAGGCACGCGCGCACGCTTTGGCCGTAATCAGTTACCACCTCGCCATCCATCACCAGATCGACCGTCACCTTGCTGCCGCACAACTTCGAGTGCGCGGTCGCCGTGGCCTGCGGCGCGGCGAGCCTTGCTGTGCGCGGAATGGCGGCGGCAAGCTCGAGAATGCGCTGGCTATAGATGTCGTCGGGCAAGGTCATGGACGTTTAGGGTCAGGCCCGCCTTGCGGGCTCGGATAACCCATTATATATGCAGCGAGGTTTAGCAATTGAGACAGGCGTGGGGGCGGAACGGCAAGACCATCAATGCGGAGCCGGGTTATACTCTGACAATAAGGCAAGAACGGCTCCTGGCCTCAAGCGTTAGCCCAGTCACAGAAAGTTTTGAACGCATGGACGTTACTCTGAAGAAAGCGATGGCGCGGCCGCAGGCCGCATTGGGCCGCGGTCCGGCCGTCATTCGGCCCTCGCGCGAGGAAGCCGAGGAGGCCGTTCGGACCCTGATCGCCTATGCCGGCGACGATCCGGATCGCGAGGGTCTGCGCGAAACGCCGCGGCGCGTCACTTCCGCCTACGACGAGTTCTTCGCCGGCTACCGCGAGGATCCGCTCGAGGTCTTGTCGCGCACCTTCGACGAGGTCGCGGGCTACGACGATATCGTCATGTTGCGGGACATTGAGGTGCACTCGCATTGCGAGCACCACATGGTGCCCTTCATAGGCAAGGCGCATGTCGCCTATTTCCCCACCGACCGCGTCGTCGGCATTTCCAAGCTGGCGCGCGTGGTCGAGGTCTTCGCGCGCCGTTTGCAGACGCAGGAAACCATGACCGCGCAGATCGCCGAGACCATCGATAAGGCGCTGAAGCCGAAGGGCGTGGCCGTGATGATCGAGGCCGTGCATCAATGCATGACGATCCGCGGCGTGAGGAAGCCCGATGTCGCGACCATCACCACCCAGTTCACCGGTGTGTTCAAAGAAGACCCGGCGCAGCAGGCGCGCTTCATGATGCTCGCGACCGAGCGCGGCCGCGGCTAGCGCGCTGCGAGGTGGAGCGGTGAGCGAGACCTCCGGCCTTCCCGAGTCCGATGACGAGACTGCGAGAGAAGAAGGCACGGAATTCGCGCCGCGCTTCGACGCCGATGGCTTGATTGCCGTCGTCGCCACCTCGGCCAAGACCGGCGAGGTGCTGATGCTGGCTTATATGAATGCGGAAGCGCTCCGGCGCACCATCGAGACGGGCGAAGCGCATTACTGGTCGCGCTCGCGCAAGAAGCTGTGGCGCAAGGGCGAAGAAAGCGGGAACCGGCAACGCGTCGTCGAGATGCGGACGGACTGCGATCAGGACGCGATCTGGCTCAAAGTCGAACAGGACGGCGCCGAGGCCGCCTGCCACACCGGGCGGCGCAGTTGCTTCTACCGCGCCGTGCCGCTCGGCAAGGCCGGTGCAGCGCTTAAGCTCAGCTTCGTCGATGCGGAACGGCATTTCGACCCAGGAGAGGTCTATCGTCATTCTGGTGCCGCAAAGGGAACCTTAAAGAGTTCCGAGTCATAATCTGTGCGGCTAGAGCGCCGCATGCGGCCATGCCGGCTGGTTGAGGAATGGCCGTCTTGCGGGCCGGAAGGCCGCACTCGGCCGGGGCCTCGACCATGGCAGGCAATGGAAGACCGTTGATTGGGATTGCCCTCGGGGGCGGCGCCGCGAGAGGGTGGGCCCATATCGGCGTCTTGAAGAGCCTGATGGCGGCTGGCCTCGAACCCGACATCGTGGCCGGCACCTCGATCGGTGCCGTGGCCGGCGCCTGCTACGTCACCGGCAGGCTCGATGCGCTCGAGCACTTCGCCACCACGCTGACGCGACGCCGCATCTTCGGTTTTCTCGACTTCAATTTCGCCGGATCGGGGCTCATCACCGGCCAGCGGTTAAGCGCGCGCCTCGAACATCATCTCCAGCCCTTCCAGATCGAAGAGCTCGAGCGAAAATTCGTGGCGGTGGCGACGGAACTCGGCACCGGACATGAGGTGTGGCTCAACAAGGGCAGCCTGGTCGACGCGCTAAAAGCCTCCTTCGCCCTCCCCGGCATTTTTCGCCCGGTCAGGATCAACGGCCGCTGGCTGATCGACGGGGCGCTCGTCAACCCAATTCCCGTCTCGGTCTGCCGCGCCCTCGGCGCCCGCATCGTCATCGCCGTCAATCTGAATTCCGACCTCTTGAAGGGCGGCATCATTCACGATCAAGCCGCCTTAACTGAGACCAGCGCCACACCTGAGGACAGCCACCTCCCCGGCACCAACGGCCGCGCGGCGCTGCATCTCTTGCATCGTCAAATCTTCGGCAGGAACGACGGCGCACCGGGGATTTCTTCGGTGATGGTGGACGCGATCAACATCACGCAGGACCGGATCGCGCGCTCGCGGCTGGCGGGAGACCCGCCCGACATCACCATAGGTCCGAAGACGGGCGGCATCGGTCTATTCGACTTCCACCGCGCGCGGGAGGCCATCGAACTCGGCGCCCGCGCGGCCGAGAAGCAGATCGAAGAGATCAAGGCGGCACTTCGGGCGTTCGCCCCCTGAGGCCCGGCTATCCCGTGGCGATGTATTCGCGCATGGCGGCGGCTTCCATCTCCGCCTCGGCGATGCGCATTCGGACCACATCGCCGATCGAGACGAGACCGCACAGCTTCCCGCGCTCGACCACAGGCATGTGCCGGAAACGGTGCGCGGTCATTTCCGCCATCAATCTTTCGATCGTATCCGCCTCGCGACAGGTCACCACGGTCTTGGTCATGCAGCCGGCAACCGGCTCCTTGAGAACCTTCGGACCGCTGCGCGCGATCTCGCGCACGATGTCGCGCTCCGATACGATCCCGACCACCTTGCCATCGGCGCCGGTAATCACGACGCAGCCGATGCCGTGCTCCTTGAGCAACTCGGCAATGCCTTGCAACGTCGTGTTCGGGCCTGTGGTGACCACTTTTCTGCCTTTCGATTTCAGAATCGCGGCCACGTTCATCGACGCTTCCTCCAAACCCGGGAACTTATGGCCCCGTTTGACTGCGACATTCTGTCCTGGACGAAAAAGACGCGCAAGAGACCTGGATGGTTGCAGTGCAGCGCGGCCTATGCCCGCTCCGCCGCATTCCGTAGACTATTCCGGTCGAACGCACCGAAGGTCAGGAGGCCGCAAAGGAAGCCGCCGATATGGGCTTCCCAGGCGATGTTGCCGTCCTCCCCTGCGATCCTGACCGACGTCAGGCCGAAATAGGCGTTGAGCGCAACCCAGAAGACAAGAAAACCGAGCATGCGTTTGTCGGAGAAGGTCTCTTTGAGGCTTAGGGCTGTGTCGGTCGCGTAATCGGGCGTGCCGGCGCGGAAGTGCCGCTGCGACTTGAAGATCAGCCGTAGCGCTCCCGCCATCTGCCCCGAAATTGCGGCTGAGGCGCCGATTACGGGCGTCATATCCCCGAAATGCAGGCCGAGATGCGTGAGCGCACCGGCAATGCCGCAAGCAATAGAGAATAGTAGAAAGTCCGTGCCGCTCATGCGTCTCGCTACCGCGCTGCCGAAGGCGAGCATCCAGAGGAGATTTACCCCCAGATGCACCCAACCCGAGTGGACAACCATGTAGCTGACAAATGAGGTGATTGCAGTGACGTAACCTCCTGGAAGTTCCGGCGCGGCACCCGCATAGCGCGCCGGGATGAAAGCGAGCGCAAGCAGGAAGGCGAGATCGAGGTCGTCCGGCAGAAGCGTCCTCACCACCTGGACCGCAATCAGGAGCGCCGCCACCAAGGTCACGCTTTTCGGCACATTGAGGGCGGGCTCACTTGCAGCCATGGCGGGAGACGCTCCCAGAAAACCTCAGTCTCGCGCGCGGCAACCTTAACGTCATGCGTCTGCCCTTGCGCGCCGCATCCCCCGCTGCGCTGGCACACTCCCTGCTTTGTCTGGTCCGTAACATGCAAACTCTCAGCCTCTGTGCCAGATCGGGACGTTTACCTTTGTGGCGCGGAAGATTGGGCGAGACGACAGGTAAAGGTGTAACTTTCGAGCGCGGTGGGGATGATGCAGCAGCCGGTCAGCAGGCAGCTTTACGCGTATTGGGATAGCGTGCGCAACGGTCGCGTTGCCCCAAGGCGGTTCGAGATCGAACCGGCCAGGATCGCGCCCTTGTTGCCGCAAACCTTTATCGCCGAGAGCGCCGGCCGTCTGGGTTACCGGTTCCGCCTCGCCGGCACGAAGATTTGCGAACAGTTCGGCCGCGAACTGAGAGGCGCCGATCTCGTGGAACTGTGGGGCGTTTCCGACCGTGCCGCCATGGCCTCCTTGCTGCGCAACATCTTTTGCGACGCGGCCGTAGGCTATGGGCGTTTCCGCTCCTACACCGCCACGGAGCGCCACGCCGATTTCGAGCTCCTGCTTCTGCCGTTGATTCACGGCGGAGAGGCCGTCAATCGCATTCTCGGTGCGATCACCGCGATCGAACCCCCCTTCTGGCTCGGCGCCGAGCCGCTCGCGCGCCAGGAGCTGATCGAACTCAATTTGCACTGGCCTGACGGAGTTCCGGCCTTCATGGCCAAAGGCGGAGCCGAGGTGATCAGCCTCGCGCAACGGCGTTTCCGGATGTCCGCGCGCAATCTCCGCGACGGCGGCGGCCGCTCCGAATAGGACGTGTCCGGACGATTACCGTTTTGGAGCGAGAGCTTAGCGCTTCCTTAACCCAACGGGCCTAGTTTGCCTGCAAATTGCCATTTTCGCTTCAGGCGGCACGATGACCGTTCCAAATCTTGGCGGGGGAACGCGCGTGGAAACGCAAGACGAAGACCGCGCGCCTCAGACCCTCGGACGTAAAGCCGCCCGCTTACCGGTGAAAATCGTACCCGATCGCCGCCGCCATAAGCGGGTTCCGGTCAAGATCTTCGGCCGTTTCATGCGCGAAGACAAACAGGAATATTCCTGCCAGGTCATCAATATGTCGGCCGGCGGAATGGCCATGCTTGCCCCGGTCGCCTGCAATGTCGGCGAGCGCGTTGTGGCCTATCTCGACAATCTCGGGCGCATCGAGGCGATCGTGGTACGCAATTTCGAGCGCGGTTTCGCCGCGCGCATCTTGGCGACCCTCTACAAGCGCGAACGCATCGCCAATCTTCTGACCTGGCTCATCAACCAAGAGAGGCTTGGCCTCTCCGAAGAGCGCAAGCACGAGCGCATCGTTCCGCGCATCAACGCCTCCAAGCTGATCCTTCCCGACGGGACGGTGCATAACTGCCGTGTCATCGACGTTTCGCTGAGCGGCGCCTCTATCGCCTGCCCGGTCAAGCCGGACATTGGCACGATGGTCATTCTCGGCCGCATGCGCGGACGTGTCGTGCGCCACCACGATCAGGGCCTGGCGCTGCAATTCGTCGAGTTACAGGACCCCGACAGTCTCGCCCGTGCATTCGGTTAGATGCGTGCGCTTGGCGCCGCCGGCACTTCTCATCGCTGGCGTTTGTCGGCAGCAGGCAGATCCACGTTTCTGTGCCAGCCTTACCCAAATCTCAATAACGGGCTAGCCCCGGCCCCTCTTTCACTCGGTGAAATGGCCGGATTTGCTAGGTTTGCCGCTTAGGTAAAATTTTCGACAATGATTGAACGTTCAGCTTTGAGTAGTTCACACTAAAAATCCCCTACCAATACTACTTCAAACCGATCTCTTCTTTTATCCCGATTTCAAAATCTCTCTGAGATAGTCCCCCCCAATAAAACGGGGGGTGCAATGAAACAGTTTATCGTAGGCTCTGCCTTTTTGATGTTCATCTCGTCGCTGCCGGCCGATGCGACCAACGACCATGCCATCAGCGTGGCGGCGGAACCGCAACTGCACAAGGCGGCCTTCATGACCGCCTATGCCGAGACCTTGCCGCCGGTCGGTTTCGTCACTTTCTGCCGCGAATGGCCGCAAGAGTGCCGCACCGGGCCGCGCTATGCCGATCGCATCCAGCTCACAGCCGGCAAATTCAAGCTGATTCAGACGGTGAACGAGGAGGTCAACAACGCGGTCCAGCCGGTCACCGACCTCGAGCTCTATCGCCGGGCCGAATGGTGGGCCTATCCGCTAGACGGCAGAGGCGATTGCGAGGACTACGTTCTGCTCAAGCGGAAGATGCTGATCGAGCGCGGCTTTCCCGCGAGCGCGCTTCTCATCACCGTCGCCCGCGACGAGAACAACGAAGGCCACGCCGTGCTCACCGTCCGGACCGACAAGGGCGATTTCATCTTGGACAATAAGCGCCGCGAAGTCCTGCGTTGGGCGGATACGTCCTACCTCTACGTCAAACGGCAGTCGGAGCGGAATCCGCTCGTCTGGATCTCGCTCCTGCCGCCAGATTTCGCGCCGCAGACCGCAATCTCGGCGTCAAACCGCAACTGACAGGAGTTTCGAACCGACCCCTGCGGGGACATCTATAAGGCCCGGTGACCATCCCCCACCCATCCCCGACCCAACCGGGCCTTTCCTCGAGCCGGCCTCGCCAAGAGGCCGGCTCATTTTTGCCTGTGAGCCGCCTCAGAGCGTAAGGATCAGATCGAGCAATATCGCTCCCGAAAGCAGGCTCCACATCGCCGCAATCGCCGCCGAAAGACCGAACCATATCGCCGGCTGCGAGCGATCCTCCCTCAGCCTTGCCCAAGCATTGCGCATGAGGATGGCGGGTCCAGCCAGCATGCGGAGCAAAACGGCTCCGATCGAGCCCAAAACCGA
>DATLXW010000011.1:0-27712 GCA_035575415.1 Methyloceanibacter sp.
CTCTAAGCTTCGCGGTTGCGGGAGTTCGTCTCCACCAGATTGCCGCGCGAGCTGCCGCCGGCAAATTTGAGCAGACGCACCACCAGCCAAACCGGGAAGACGATCACGGCGCCGAGCAGGAAGTAGCGGAATCCTTTTTCGATGGCGGCGAAACCCATGTCGTAAATGCGCTCGACGAGACGTCTCAAGCTATCGATGAGCTCGAATGGGCTGAAGCCGAGCGCGGCCAGGACGACGCCGACGATGAGCGAAAGAATGGCAAGCCGCGCGAGAACGAGCGCCGGATTGCCGCCAAAGAACCGTTCCATCGCCCCGCTCCTTTCCGGCCCTCGGCCAAGGCTTACGAGCTTCGACTCGAATTACGCCAGAATTGGTGCGAAGCATGGCCTGGGTCAAGCGGAAGAGCATGTGCGCGCAACAAAGTTTAATGATCGAAAGGGGGGCCGAAACGGCGCTGCCGGAGCCATTTGCCTCTTGGTTCAAGGCCCGCGGCTGGCAGCCGCACGCGCATCAGCTTGCGCTGCTTGCGCGCGCGGGCTCCGGCCGTGACACGCTTCTGATCGCGCCGACCGGAGGCGGCAAGACACTGGCCGGGTTCTTGCCGAGCCTCGTCGACCTGGCTCTCCGCCCGGCGCGGCGGAAGCAAGTGAGGGCGGTGCATACGCTTTATGTCTCGCCTTTGAAGGCGCTTGCCGTCGACATCGCCCGCAATCTCGCCGCCCCGGTCGAAGAAATGCGTCTCCCTATCCGGATCGAGACGCGCACCGGCGATACGCCGCAATCGCGCCGCGCGCGGCAGCGCATCGCGCCCCCGGACATTTTGCTCACCACGCCGGAGCAGATCGCGCTGATGCTGTCGCACAAAAGCGCGAGCGAGCTGTTTGGGGCGCTCAAATTCGTCATTCTCGACGAATTGCATGCGCTCGCGCCGAGCAAGCGCGGCGATCTGCTTGCCCTCGATCTCGCGCGGCTGCGCAGCTTCTCGCCGGGGCTCACCGCCATCGGCCTGTCCGCCACCGTGGCGCGCCCCTATGAGCTTGCAGCGTTTCTCGTGCCGCATGAGGGCCAATCGGCGACGCGGCTTGCGGAGATCGTCACGGCGCGGGAGGGGGCCCGCGCCGACATCGCCATCCTCAAATCGGATGCGGAGCTGCCCTGGGCCGGGCACTCGGCCCGCTACGCGCTGCCCGAGATCTACGCAGCGATCAAAGCGCATCGCATGACGCTCGTGTTCGTTAACACGCGCTCGCAGGCCGAGATGCTGTTTCACGAGCTGTGGCGCCATAACGACGCGAACCTGCCGATCGCGCTGCATCACGGCTCACTCGACGTGGCGCAACGGCGAAAGGTCGAGGCGGCGATGGTGCAGGGCAAGCTCCGCGCCGTGATTTGCACCTCGACGCTCGATCTCGGCATCGACTGGGGCGATGTCGATCTTGTCATCAATGTCGGCGCGCCGAAGGGTGCAAGCCGCCTTGCCCAACGCATCGGCCGCGCCAACCACAGGCTGGACGAACCGTCGAAGGCGCTGCTCGTGCCCGCCAATCGCTTCGAGGTGATCGAATGCCAGGCGGCGCTCGAAGCGGCCGAAGAGGGGGCGCAGGATACCCCGCCGATGCGCGCGGGCGCACTCGATGTGCTCGCTCAGCACGTGCTTGGCACGGCCTGCGCCGCGCCTTTCGATCCTGATTGGTTGTACCGGGAGGTGACGAGCGCCGCCCCGTATCAGGGACTTAGGCGCGAGGGTTTCGACCAGGTGGTGCAGTTTGTCGCCACCGGCGGGTACGCGCTTTCCAACTATGAGCGCTACGCCAAGCTCAGGCGTACGCCGCAAGGGTTATGGCGCATCGCCCATCCGCGCATTGCGCAACAATACCGGCTCAATGTCGGCACCATCGTCGAGGCGCCGATGGTCAAAGTGCGGCTCGCGCGGCTGAAAGGCGGGGCGCTCAAGCCGGCAAGCATGCTCGCTCCAGGCCGCGCGCTCGGCGAAGTCGAGGAGTATTTCATCGAGCAGCTTGCCCCCGGCGATACTTTCGTCTTCGCCGGCGAGGTGCTCCGCTTCGAAGGCTTGCGCGAGACCGACGCCATCGTCACCCGCGCACATGCCGCCGAACCGAAGGTGCCGGCCTATGACGGCGGGAAGTTTCCGCTCTCGACCTATCTCGCCGAACGCGTGCGCAGGCTTTTGTCCGAGCCATATGCCTGGGCGCGGCTTCCCGAACAGGTGTCGGACTGGCTGCGGTTACAGGCCGAATTCTCCGTCGTGCCGAGCGCGGAAGAGGTGCTGGTCGAAACCTTCCCGCGCGGGAAGCGACACTATCTCGTTTGCTACCCGTTCGAGGGACGGCTCGCGCATCAGAGCCTCGGCATGCTGCTCACGCGCAGGCTCGAGCGACTTCGGGCGGCGCCGCTCGGTTTTGTCGCCAACGAATATGCGCTGGCGATCTGGGCGCTCAACGACATGGGCGCGATGGTGCGCTCAGGCAGACTCGACCTTGCGCAGCTCTTCGACGAGGATATGCTCGGCGACGATCTCGACGCGTGGCTTGCCGAATCGAGCTTGATGAAGCGGTCGTTTCGCGTCTGCGCCATGATCTCGGGCCTGATCGAGCGGCGGCACCCGGGCCAGGAGAAGACCGGGCGGCAAATGACGGTGTCGTCGGATTTGATCTACGACGTGCTGCGCCAGCACGAACCGGACCACATTCTGCTTAAGGCGGCGTTCGCCGACGCCGCGACCGGTTTGATCGATGTCGGCCGGCTCGGCTTTTTCTTGAAGCGAATCAAGGGGCGAATCAGGCATATTGCGTTGCGGCAGGTTTCGCCTTTGGCTGTGCCGGTGATGCTCGAGATCGGACGGGAGAGCGTGCCGGGCGAGGCGAGCGAGGTCTTGTTGCGTGAGACGGTGGGAGAGCTCATCGCGGAGGCCCTTAGCGGACATGCTCAACGCCAAAGCTGATCTCATGCCGGAAAGCGCCCCTTCGCTCCGCTCGCATCTATGCGTTTCAGGCCACAGGATGCAGCCGCTCGCTGCCGGTGCGCTCTATTGGGAGGCGGAAGACACGCTGCTCGTCGCCGACCTCCATCTCGAAAAGGGCGCCGCGTTTGCCGCTCTCGGCATGTTGCTGCCGCCTTACGATACGCGCACGACGCTTGAGCGTCTCGCCAAGGCGATCCGCGCCGTCAATCCGTCGCGCGTCGTCGCGCTCGGCGACAGCTTTCATCGGCCGGAGTCCGCGCGGCAACTTGCCGGGGAGGATCTCGCCTTTCTGCTCAAGCTGCAGCAGGGCCGCGAATGGTACTGGATTTGCGGCAATCACGATCCGCACCTTCCGGCATCGATCGGCGGAACGGTCTGTGCCACGCTGACCATTTGCGGGCTCACTTTGCGGCATGAACCTTCCCCGCAGCAATCGGCGCGGGAAATCGCCGGTCACCTCCATCCCGTGGCGCGCATTGCCCGCCGCGGCACGGCGGTGCGGCGAAGGTGCTTCGCCACCGACGGCAGCCGGTTGGTGATGCCCGCCTTCGGCGCCTATGCCGGGGGGTTGAACGTGCTCGACGACGCCTTCGCTTCGCTCTTTCTCCGCCACCGGCTCGAAGCCTGGATGATGGGACGGGCGCAGGTCTACCCGGTCCTCGGCAGTCTGCTCCTGCCGGATTAGACGTTATTCGCGGCGAAAGGCGAACCAGCCGGCAAGCCCGGCGAGAACGGCGAGGAGCACCGCCAGCAGTCCATAAACGAAGGGATGGCTGAAGGCGAGATTATATATCGAACGCTCGAAGCCGACCTTGCTCACCTCGAGCGTGCTCTGATTCTTGCTGACGAGCTCCCCGTCGCGAAACAGATAGACATCGGCCGTGTAGCGCCCGATCGGGACATTGACCGGCATGGCGATGCTGGCGCGGAACAGGCTGCGGCCGATAAAGGCGACGCCGTCGTCGTGTTCCTGGAACAGGTTTTGCTCCTTCTTCAGCCGGACGATGGCCGAACGGAAACGCGCCATATCGACATCGTTGGTTTCAGTGCTGGGCTTGCCGAAATCGAGATTGGTGATGCCGATGCCGAGTTCCCGCAACGCTTCATCGGAGGCGATGGCCCTGAACGGGCGCGTCGACAAGGCGGCATAGAAACCAGGCACGGAGGGGAAGACCACGCCCATACCGTTGACCCAGATGCCCGCGACCTGCTCCTTGCGGCGGACGACGAGCGGCTGTTCGGGAGAGCGGATCACCATGATGACGTCGTACTCGCCAGGCTTGGCGGGCGTGCCTTGGCTGAAATCGATACTGCCGTAGAGCAGCACCTCGATGCCGGTGAAATTCGACTGAATGGCGATTTCGCGGGTAGAAAGATCGGTCTGAATTTCCTCTTTGGGCGCCGGCGGTTTCTCGGCGCCCGCGGCCGGCGCGCTTTGCGGCAATAGGGTCAACAGCATGAGGGTCAGCAGCGCGCGCATCAGGCACCTGCCGAAAGCGGAGAGATGCTGTAGAGTTCGCCGGGCGGAAGCACGAGGTCGAACAGAAGCCGAATGGCGACGGCAAGCACCATGATTGCGAGTAAGGCTCGGAGCTGCTCCCCGCGCAGGCGCTGCCCGGCCGTCACGCCGAATTGGCCGCCGATAACCCCTCCGGCCGCGAGAATCAGCGCGAGCACCAGGTCGAGCGTCTGATTGAAGCCGGCGTGCAGCGCGGTCACCACCGCCGTGACGAAAATGATTTGGAAGATCGAGGTGCCGATCACGACATTGGTCGGCATGCGCAACAGGTAAATCATCGCCGGGACCATGATGAAGCCGCCGCCGACGCCGAGAAAGGCGGTGAGCAATCCAACCACCGCCCCGATCACGAAAGGCGGAATGGCGCTGATATAGAGGCGCGAACGCGGGAAGCGGAGCTTGAGCGGCAGCCGATGCACCCAGAGATGCTGCCCGGGCTTCCGGCCTGAGGCAGGCTTGCCGGCGCGCGCCCTGCGAATGGAGCGCACGCTCTCGACCAGCATCAACACGCCGATGGTGGAAAGAAGCGCCACATAAGTGAGGGAGATGATAAGGCCGGCTTGGCCCGCGGCGCGCAGTTCACGCACCAGGAGCACGCCGAGCAGGGCGCCGAGCACGCCGCCAGCGATCAGCACGGCCCCCATATGGAAATCGATATTGTTGCGGCGCCACTGGGCAAGCGCGCCCGATACCGAAGTGGCGACGATCTGGTTGGCTCCGGTGGCGACGGCGATCGCCGGAGGGATGCCGGAAAACATCAGCAGGGGGGTCAAAAGAAATCCGCCGCCAACGCCGAACATGCCGGACAGAAACCCTACCGCAGCGCCGAGACCCAGCATGATGAGCAGGTTCACCGAGATCTCGGCAATGGGCAGATAGACCTGGAACATCGCTGGCCGAAGTCGGACGTCGGAAATCGGAAATCGAGATCAGAAATAAAGGGCAAGCCCCCTACTTCCAACCTCTGATTTCCGAATTCCGGCTTCCAAATTGCCTGTTTCGGAAAAGCCCGGTCTATCCGGCGAGACGTTCGAGCTTGGTGACGAGGGGAACGCTCACTGTGCCGGTCTCCTCGAGGCCGTTCTTGCGCTCGAAGCTTCTGATCGCTTCGCGCGTGCGCGTCCCCATGAGGCCATCTGGCGTTCCCGCGTCATAACCGAGCTTGTTAAGCAGGCTTTGCGCCCGGCTGACCAGGGCGGTGTTGGGCGTGGCAGCGGCGTCGGCGGTGTCTTCGGTTTCAGCCACCTCGTTCGCCTCGGCAGGGGCTTGCTTTGCCGTCCACGATGTCAGTGCCTTCCCGGCCTCGGCAAGGCTTGCGGGGTCGAGTTGCGCCGCGACCGCATCGCGCCGCTTGGCCGCTTCAGCGTCGCCGCTCTTGGCGGCAAGGGCGAACCACTTATAGGCCTCCACCAGGTTCTTCGTAGTCCCGAGGCCATGCTCGGTGAGGATGCCGAGATTGAATTGGCTGTCGGCCAGCCCGTAAGCCGCAGCTTCGGCGAACCATTTTGCGGCGGCAGCGTAATCGGCCGTGTTCGCGCCGCTGCTCAGGTTGACGGCGAGATTGTGCATGGCCTTGACGTTGCCCTTCTCCGCCGCCGCCTGGTACCAGGAGCGCGCCCGGCCCAAATCCCGTGCGACCCCCTGGCCGCGTTCATACATCGCGCCTAGGCGATATTGAGCCGGCGCGAGACCGGCACCCGCGGCGCGTTCGAACCAGCGTGCGGCCTCCACTAGATTTTGGGGCGTGCCGTCTCCTTGCGCATAGCGAAGCGCAATGGCGTATTGAGCGCGAGGATCGCCTTGCGCGGCGGCTTGACGCAAGGAGATCGGACCAAGTTCCTCCGGCGGAAGAGTGAGGTTTTGCGGCGCCGGCAGATCTCCTCGATCAAGCATTGCCTGCGGCCCCGCGTCTTGGATGGAGATGACTACGCCCGGGGGCAGGGCGGGCGGCGTTGCGGCTAAGATCGAAGCCGGCTGCACTTGAGGCGCAACCTCGCTCACGGCTCCCGGCAAGGACTTGGCGACATCGGTGAAATTGCCGCCGGCGTCGCCGACCGCTTCTCCGGCGGGGTTCGCATCGAATTGGCGCGGGAGTTCCGAGGAGCCGGACGAGGGCGCCGAGGGCGACGCGTTCGGCTCGGGCGCTGGCGGCGCAACCGAGGGCGCCGCACCGCTTTCGGTCGCGGGACCTTGCGCCGGAGGTTCGACGCCTTTCGAGGCGAGGCGGGCATAGAGGAGGAGCGCGCTGATGGCGAGAAGGAGGGCCGCGAAAATGATGAGGTAAGACCGCTTGCGCCGCGCTTGGGGTTCTCCGCTAGACGCGTTTTCGGCATCCCCAGGCAGACGCCGGAGGCGGGAGGTAGAGCGTTGCTCCGCTTTCAGGGCCGCGGCTTGAGCGGCACGGCGCGCTGCGGCAATCAGGTCGTCTGCGGCGCGGCTGGACTCTTCCGTCTTGGCACCTGCCCGCGCGCGCTCATCGCGCTTCGCTTCGGCGGCCTTGCTTTCGAGTTTGCCGGGTTTGGCGCGCCCAAAATTGGGAGCCATCTCGGCTTGCTCGAGTTCCGAGAGGGCGGCGGCGAGCCGGTTTTTCGGTGCGGTACTCGTTTCCGGCGCCACGGGAGCCGGAGCTTCCACAGGCGGCATTTCGTCGGCCTGCGCTTCGGCAGGGGAGGGCTGCGGTTCGAGTTGGCGCAGCCGTTCGGCAAAGGGAAGCTTAAGCTTGGGCGGCTGAGGCGGATGCTCCATGATCTGCACCAGCTGCTTGAGCGAGCCGTGTACGGCCTCGATGGTGCCCGCAAGCCGTTCGTCTTTTTCGCGCGTGCGCTCGCCCATGGCCAGGAGATCGCGATGCATGGCCTCGAGCCGCTCGGCGGTGGCGGCGTCCAGCTTCACTTCGCCGGCGACACGCCGGGCGGCCTCGCCGGCGGCTTTTTCCGCCACCGCCTCGAGGTGCGAGGCGCTTGCGTCCACGCGATCGATCAGCTGGGTGAGCGCCGTCTCGATGGCGCCGACTTTGGCAAGTTGCATCTCGGCGCGGCCGAGTTGCGCGGCGATGTCGGCAAGCTTCTGCTCGAAGGGTTCGAACGCGAGGCCTTTAGCGCCTTCGCCGAGGGCTTGGTTGATTTGGGCGGCAATCTCGTCGAGGCGCGCGTTAAGAGCTTCGAGCGCGGTCGCAGGCAAAGCGGTCGTGATCGAATTTTCGAGCCTATGCGCCATCTCGACCAGCTTTTTGTCGAGGTCGCGGTCCTCATCCACGGCCGGCGAAGTCGCGTAGGGCGCCGGTGAAGCGAACGGAGAGACCGTTTGCGGCGGCTCGGACGGGCGGAAAGAGGAAGAGGCAAGCTCGCTCAAAAGGTCTGGCTTGGCTGCGGCGCCGGTCGCGCCATCGCCAAGACCGAGCTCGCCGGACAGAGCGCGTCCTAAGCGTTCGAAGTCGTCGAGCGGGCTCGACTCGCGTTCGAGCCGCTGCGCCAGGCTGCTCACCTGCTCGTGCAGGCGCTCGAAGGTCTTAGCGTCCTCCGCCGGGACGTCAAGCCGGGTGGCGCCGGTCGCTTGCGACAATCGATCGAGCCGTGCATGCAGATCGGCGAGCGCTTCGCTATAACGCCGCTCGCTCTCTTCCACGCGCTGGACGAGGCGGCGAAGAAGCGTTTCAACCGATTGCTGATCCATGGGGCCCTCTGACGAGGGCGCGGCACCGTGGGCCGAAGGGCCAGTTTGCCAGCTTACTTCCGAAACCATCCCGTTCCTCTCGGCGACTTGGCCGCCTGAAATCGCGTCGGGGCGGTGCTGCAACCGGTCCGGAAATCGCGCGCGAAGGCGGTCCTGACCACGGTGGCAAGGCGGAGTAAATTTTGCGTTAAGGATCGCTCTAGATTGAGACAAAAGCCGCGGCTTGGCGCAGCGAGCGCACTTGAGGACCGCGATCTGCGAAGGTGCGGAAGGCGGAAGAGGGGGATGGCATGGCTGAATTGATGCAAGCGAGTCAGGTGCTGATAGTTGCGACGCGCGGGAAAGGCTTCATGGAAATCACGCGCGAGCTTGACGCATGGCTGGAGAGTTTCGGCGCCGAGGAGGGACTTCTGACCGTGTTCATTCGCCACACCTCGGCATCGCTCACCATTCAGGAGAACGCGGATCCAAATGTGCGGCGCGATCTGCTCGATGCGCTGGAAACGCTGGCGCCGGAAGACGCGGATTACGCGCACCAGGAGGAAGGACCCGACGACATGCCGAGCCACATCAAGGCCATGCTCACAGACGTCAGCCTCGGTATTCCGGTGCGAGAGGGAAAAATGATGCTCGGCACCTGGCAGGGCGTCTACGTGATCGAGCATCGCGCGGCGCCGCACCGGCGCCAAGTGGCGCTGAGCTATGTCGGCAAGGCGGCAGGCGAACCTCAGCGATAGGCGAAGCGATTGGTGGCGGCCACCAATTCGTGAACGATGCCGGGCTCGGTCATGGCGTGGCCCGCATCCGCCACGATGCGCAAATCGGCTTCAGGCCAGGCGCGATGGAGATCGTAGGCGTTCTTGGCGGGAGTAACCACGTCATAGCGGCCATGCACGATCACGCCCGGAATATCGCGCAGGCGGTGGGCGTCCTGGAGCAACTGATCGTCAGCATGGAAAAAGCCGCCATTGACGAAATAGTGGCACTCGATGCGCGCGAAGGCGAGGGCGTAGTGGTCCTCGGAGAAACGGCGCACCCGCTCCGCATCGGGCAGAAGCGAGAGCGTCTTTCCCTCCCAGGCGCTCCAGGCGCGCGCGGCTTCGAGCTGCACGGCTTGGTCCTCGTCGGTCAGGCGCCGGTAATAGGCCGCGATCAGGTCGCCCCGCTCCGCCTTCGGGATCACGCGCACATAATCGCCGAAGGCTTCGGGGAAAATCCAGCTACAGCCGTCCTGGTAGAACCATTCAAGCTCGGCGCGGCGCAACATGAAAATGCCGCGCAGCACGAGCTCGGTCACGCGCTCGGGATAGGTTTCGGCGTAAGCGAGCGCGAGCGTCGAGCCCCAGGAGCCGCCGAACACTTGCCAGCGCTCGATGCCGAGGTGAGCGCGCAAGCGCTCTATGTCGTCGACGAGGTGCCAGGTGGTGTTCTCTTCGAGCGAGGCATGCGGCGTGGAGCGGCCGCAACCCCTCTGATCGAAAAGCACGATGCGATAGGCACGGGGGTCGTGATAGCGCCGCATGATCGGATTGATGCCGCCGCCCGGACCGCCATGCAGGAGCAGCGCCGGCTTGCCGTGCGGAGAGCCGCATTCCTCGAAATAGATCTCGTGCAGACCGGAGACTCGTAATCTCCCCGTGCGCTGCGGCGCAATTTCCGGGTAGAGCCCGAGCCGTTTCTCTATCGGCGCCAACCGCTCGTTCATTGCCGCTCGTTCCGCAAGATTCATGCCGCCGCTTCCGAGGCGGACGGCGCAGCCGCGGCCGCGGCGCGCCATTGAGCGCGATCGTAGATCGTCTCGCCCTCGGGGTCGCGCATTTCCTCCCAATATTCGTCTTCGCTCTTGGAGGGAGGAGCAAAATAGAGGCTAACGCCGATACCCGCAGCCAGAGCGGCGGCGACGCCGATAAGGCTCGCCACCGGCGCGGTGAAGGCGCTTTTGCCGAAGCCTCCGCCGAAAATCGCTTCGATCAGCATCACGGCGAAACCGGCCCCCATCGCCGTCATGGCGCCCCATTTGCTGAAGCGCCGCCACCAAATGGCGAGGAGAAGAACCGGAAAGAACGTGGCGCCGGCGAAAGCCAAAGCGAGAAGGGCGGCGCTCAGCGGATCGAGATCGGCGACGACCAGAAAGACGGCGGCGGCGAGCGCGGCCGCGGCGATTGCAACCCGCGCCGCAACGAGCTGCGGCAAGATGTGACGCGGGTCGGACACGCGATAGATGTCCTCGGAAAGGCTGGCGGCGAGCGTAAACAGATGCGAGGCGGAGGCCGCGAGAGCCACGGCCAGCGCCGAAGCGCCCATGAGGACCGCAAATACGTAAGGCAGCTTCGCGACCGGGGCGAGCGCAAAGAGAACGCCGTCGCGGGCGACGAACAGCTCGCTCGCAGCGATCATGCCGTCGCCATTGGCATCGCCCGCCTGCAGCAGGTGATTCTGGCCGAGCTCGGCAAGCCAAGCGGGTAAGGCCGATGCCGGCGCGAGCGCGAGGTCGCGCAACATCATGAGCTTAGCGAATACCGCTATGGCCGGCGCGGTCATGACGAACAAGGCGACGAAGAGCAGAGCCCAGGCGCTCGCCCGGCGTTGATCGGCGAGCGAGCCGGTCACGCCGCTTCGCACCAATAGGGTCGGCAGCGCGGCCATGCCGAAGGCCAGGCACAAGAAGAGCGCCGCAAAATCGAACGGCCCGAAAAGGCCGAAAGCTTGCAGCAGCGGCTTGATGAGCGGTAACGGCGCCTCTCCGGGCAGAGGATTCGTCACCGTTGCGGGATCGACCGGAACGACACCGGAAGTGATCTCGGCGTTCTGGAGCGCGGGGAACAAGGAGCCATAGGTGAATTGCGGCGCCGGCAGGTTGGTGAGGAGCACGGAAACGGCGGTGACGACGGCGATCAACCCGAGTGCCGCGACGAGGAACTGCGCGCTCCCGGTCCAGGTGATGGACCGCATGCCGCCGAGGATGGCAAAGGCGGCAATCAGAAGGGCGATCAGGATGGCGGCAATGGAGAAAGAGACCGGCAGAAAGAGCGTGGCGACGAGAGCGGCGAGTTTCAGTTCGGCGGCGAGCAGGAGCGCGGTCGGGGGGAGCTGCATTGCGCTTGCGGCAATCCGCAAAGTCCGCGACCGGAAACGGTGGCCGAGAAAGGCCGGCAGCGTGTAAGCGCCCGCCTTGCGCAGATACGGCACGAACAGAATGCTTGCCGCGAGCAGGCCGAGGGCCCAGCCGAGCCCGATCGCCAGCGCATCGAAGCCGAGAAAAAAGACGGTTCCGGTATAGGCGACGAAGCCGGTGCCCCCGACGGCGATCGCCGCCAGCACGAAGCCGTTATAGACGGGAGGCACGCGGCGTCCCGAGGCGAAGAAATCCTCGGCGTCATGCGTGCGCGCTCCGCCGGCGATGATCAGATAGAGCGCGATCGGGGCGAGCAGCAAGGTCTGCGCGAGCAGCGCCCGGCCCCAGCCGAGTTGCTCCAGCATGGCGAGCACGACGACGAGCGAAACGAAGGTGCTAGCGATGATGGCGTAATAGGCGCCAAGATGGGGATTGGGCGTGCGCAAGCGCGAAGGGGCCCTCATCGCTCGCTCAAAGTCCTTCGCCTTGGCCGCGCGCCAGATCGATGCGTTCCTGAATGCGGACGAACCAGAACGCAAGCACGACGATGAAGATCAAAAGACCTTGCGCGAGAAGGTAAAAGCCGAGAGGAAAATAGAGAAATCCGTGACGGTTGAGCGACGCGGCGAAGGTCACCGCAAGCAGCACGGCAAGAGCCGCGGTAACCAGAATCGTCGCGGCGAGGATCAGCGTCTGGATCTGATGGCGGTCGCGCGCCGGATGGTCGCTTGGGGGAGCCTCTGTCGCCACGTCGCCTCTCCCTGCATAATCCCGCGAGGGGAAATGTGCAGCTTTTAGCCCGCCGACAGCAGATCGGCTAGGCCGCTTGTGCCGAGGAAACGTGGCAGTGTAGTGACTGCGTAGGAAGAGCCCGTGGAGGAACCGTCGATGCTGAAGGAGTTCAAGGAATTTGCGCTGCGGGGCAATGTGGTGGACATGGCGGTCGGCATCATTATCGGCGCCGCCTTCTCCACCATCGTGCGCTCGCTGGTCGACGATGTCATCATGCCGCCCTTGGGTCTGATCACCGGCGGGGTGGATTTCTCCAACATGTTTCTTGCGCTGGACGGCAAGGACTACGCGTCCCTGGCCCAGGCGCGTCAAGCCGGAGCCCCGGTCATCGCCTTCGGCGTCTTTATCAACAGCGTCATCAGCTTCATGATCGTGGCCTTCGTGCTGTTCATGGTGATCAAGGCCATGAACCGGTTGCGCCGTCTGCAAGAACAGGAGCCGGCCAAAGAGCCGCCGCCGTCGCAAGAGATCCAACTCCTGCAACAGATCAGAGACGCGCTGGTCGCCAAGGAAAAAGCTGCGCCGTAGCCCGCCAGGCGCGATCAGCTCAACGGCTGCACCGCAAGGATTTTGCGCCTGGCCGCGCAGCGGCGATGGCGGCTTTGCGTCAAAGCGGCGATTGAGAAAATGTTTCTACTTTTTTGCGGTCCAAGGAACCAGTTTGCGTTTTTTTATGCGTTATAGGTTTGTAGTGGAATGGTTTTTCGCTACATTCCTTCCGGCAATTCGGCGCAAATTCCGGGCGAAAACGATGCAGGCGAACGAGGCCTCCACCGATGTGATTATTGTTGGCGCGGGGCCGGTCGGCCTGTTCGCCGTCTTCCAGCTTGGATTGGCGAGGCTGAAGACGCACCTCGTCGATATTCTCGACAAGCCCGGCGGCCAATGCGCCGAACTATATCCCGAGAAGCCGATCTACGACATCCCGAGCGTGCCGGTCTGCACCGGACAGGAGCTGACCGACCGGCTGCTCGAGCAGATCAAGCCGTTCGAACCCAGCTTCCATTTCGGCGAGATGGCGGCTTCGCTCGAGAAGCGCGAGGACGGCAAATGGCGGCTCACCACTGACGCAGGAACGGTACTCGTGGCGCCGGTCATCGTCATCGCCGCCGGCGGCGGCAGTTTTGTGCCGAAGCGTCCGCCCATCCCGGGCATCGAGAGCTTCGAAGGCACCGGCGTGTTCTACGCCGTGCGCAAGATCGATCAGTTCAAAGGTAAGCGCATCGTCATTGCCGGCGGCGGCGATTCCGCGCTCGATTGGACCGTGAATCTCGCGCCGATTGCGGAGAGCCTGACGCTCGTGCATCGCCGGCCCGAGTTCCGCGCCGCGCCGGACACGGTGGCGAAAATGCGCGCGCTCGAAGCGCAAGGACTGGTCAAATTCGAGATCGGGCAGCCGGCCGCGCTGAGGGGCGAAGGTGGCAGGCTCGAAGCCGTCACCATCAAGCGTGGCGAAGGCGAGAACTACGACATCGAAGCCGAAGCCTTGCTTCCGTTCTACGGGCTCACCATGAAGCTCGGGCCGATCGCCAATTTCGGGCTCAATCTCCACGAGAACTTGATCCCGGTCGATACCGAGAAATTCGAAACGAGCACGCCCTCGATCTTCGCCATCGGCGACATCAATACTTACCCCGGCAAACTCAAGCTGATCCTGTCCGGATTCCATGAGGCGGCGCTGATGGCGCAGGCCGCCTACCGCTACGTGCATCCTGACAAGACGCTGCGTTTCCAGTACACGACCTCCTCTTCGGAACTGCAACGCCTGTTGAAGGTCGCCTGACGATGTTTGTGAATGTGCGCATGCCGGACGGTACCACCCATCGCCTCGAAGCGCTGGAAGGCTGGCGCGTTATGGAGGTGATCCGGGATTGGGGTCTGCCCATCAAGGCCGAGTGCGGCGGCGCCTGCGCTTGCGCCACCTGCCATGTCTGGGTCGGCGAAGAGTGGGTGGCGAAGCTCGTGCCGGCGACGGACGAGGAACGCGAGATGCTCGATGGCGCCTTCAATGTCGATGAACGCTCGCGGCTCTGCTGCCAGATCATCATGTCGAAGGAGCTCGACGGGCTCGAAGTCGAGCTTGCGCCGGAAAGTCTCGCCGATACGCCGGCCGAGCGCCTGGCGGTGGGAGGCTAGAGATGCGCACGTTCCCCATTCTCGTGAGTTTCGACGGCAAACCGCCGCTTGTCGTGGGCGGAGGCGAGCTTGCGCTCGTCAAGATGCGGCTTCTCTTGAAGCGCGCTCCTTCCGTCGATATCGCCGCCGAGCGCGTCTCGCCCGAAATTGAGGCGCTTGCCGAGAAGGGAGCCGTGTCGCTGCTGCCTGCGCGGCCCGGCATCGATCAGTTGCGCGGGCGGCCGCTGGTCATTGCCGCCACCGAGGACGACGAGGAAGACGCCCGCGTCTCGGCGATCGCGCGCGCGCTCGGGGTTCCGGTAAACGTTCCGGACCGGCCCGAGCTTTGCACCTTCGCGCTGCCGGCGATCGTCGATCGTGGCGAGGTGACGGTGGCGATCGGCACGTCCGGCGCCTCGCCGGTGCTGGCGCAGCGGCTGCGGGCCTGGCTCGAGCAGGAACTGCATCCGCGCCTCGATGCGCTCGCCAAACTTGCGGCGGAGTTCCGCAACCCGGTCGCCGAGCGGCTGCCATCGGGTCCGCCGCGGCGCAAATTCTGGGAAGCTGTGTTCGAAGGCGCCGCCGCCGAGGCCATGCTCGAAGGCGACGAAGACAAGGCGCGCGCGCTGATCGCGCAGGCGATCGAGGACGCCGCTGACAAGCCGCAGCCGCGCGGCCGCGTGCTCCTGGTCGGCGCCGGTCCCGGCGATCCCGAGCTTCTCACCATGAAGGCGATCCGCGCCCTGAAAGCGGCCGATGTCATCTTCTACGACCGGCTGGTCGGCGAGGGCGTGCTCGACCATGCCCGCCGCGAGGCGGAATTGATCGCGGTCGGCAAGGCCAAGGGCGCGCACAGCGTCTCGCAGGAGGATATCAACGCGCTGCTGATCGAACGGGCGCGGTCCGGCCAGACCGTGGTCAGGCTCAAGGGCGGCGATCCCTTCATCTTCGGCCGCGGCGGCGAAGAACTCGAGGCGCTACGCCAAGCCGGCATCGACGTCGAGATCGTTCCAGGCGTCACCGCCGGCATCGCCGCGGCGGCGAGCCTGCAAATTCCCCTCACCCACCGCGACGTCTCGCATACGGTGACGTTCCTGTCCGGGCACGAGGCGGGGGGCGCGGAGCCGAGCTTCGAGCATCTTGATCTTGCCGCGCTTGCCGGCGGCAAGAACACGCTCCTCGTCTATATGGGCGTGAGCACGGCGGGGCTGATCGCGAAGAAGCTGATCGCCGCGGGCTTCAGGTCCGACCTTCCCGTGCTCGCCGTCGAAAATGCGACGCGCGAGAACGAGCGCCGCGTGCTCGCGACCATCGCCGACGTTGCCGCGCATCCCGAGCGTCTCGGTTTGAAGAGCCCGGCGGTTCTGATCTTCGGCGAGGTGGCAGGCCTGCCTGCCGCGGGCATCGTCGAGGACATCCTCGCTCTCGAGGAGGTCGTCCGCTATGCCTAGCGTCGTCACCGCCAACCGCCTCGTCGACGGGATCGTCGTCTATCTCGCGCCGGATGGAAGCTGGACCGAGGACCTGAACCACGCCTGGCTCGCCGAGACGGAGGAGGACGTCAAGAACCTGGAAGAAGCGGCCGACAGGGCGGTCAAAGATCGCAAAGTGGTCGCCGTTTACCCGATGGATGTCGCGGTCGAGAACGGCGAAGTGCATGCGCTCTCCGTGCGTGAGCGCATTCGCGCCGCCCACCGCACCACGCTGACCAAGGATTGGTACGATGTACCGCTATGACGAGTTCGACCACGCTTTCGTGCGCGAGCGCGTGGCGGAGTTTAAGGATCAGGTCGAACGGAGGCTTGCCGGGCTTCTGACCGAGGACGAGTTCAGGCCCTTGCGGCTGCGCAACGGGCTCTATCTCCAATTGCACGCCTACATGCTCCGCATCGCCATTCCTTACGGCGTGCTGAGCCCCCGGCAATTGCGCCAGCTCGCGATGATCGGCCGCAAATGGGATCGCGGCTACGGGCACTTCACCACGCGGCAGAACTTGCAGTTCCATTGGGTGAAGCTTGTGGACGTGCCGGACATTCTCGCCGCGCTTGCCGACGTGGAGATGCACTGCATCCAGACGAGCGGCAATTGCGTGCGCAACGTGACGGCCGATCCCTTCGCCGGCGCCGCCAACGACGAATTGGAGGACCCGCGGCCCTGGTGCGAAATTCTGCGCCAATGGTCCACGCTGCATCCCGAGTTCAGCTGGCTGCCGCGCAAGTTCAAGATCGCGATTTCCGGCGCGGCCGAGGATCGTGCCGCGATCGCCTTCCACGATATCGGCTTGAAGATCGTGCGCGGGGCTAACGGCGAAAACGGCTTCCGCGTCCTGGTCGGGGGCGGCATGGGCCGCACGCCCTATGTCGGGCAGGAGATCAGGGCGTTTCTGCCGAAGCAGCACCTGCTCTCCTACATCGAGTCGATCTTGCGCGTGTACAATCTCTACGGGCGCCGCGACAACATTCACAAGGCGCGCATCAAGATTCTGGTCAATCAGCTCGGCATCGACAAATTCCGCGAGGAGGTCGAGGCGGATTGGGAGGCGACGCATAAGGACGCGATAGATCTCCCCGAGGACGAGCGGAAGCGCATCTTCTCCTATTTCGCGCCGCCGCCGCTCGCTCCACGGCCCATCCGGGACGAAACGCTCGATCGGCGCCGCATCACCGACCCTGTGTTTGCCACCTGGCTCAAGCACAATGTGCGGCCGCACCGCGTGCCGGGCTACTCCACCGTGGTGGTCTCGCTGAAAGAGCCTGGGCGCACGCCGGGCGACGCGTCATCGGAGGTGATGGAACTCGTCGCCGATCTCGCCGAGCGTTTCGGCCACAACGAGGCGCGGGTCAATTACACGCAGAATCTGTTGTTGCCGCATGTCGCGACTTCCGATGTCGTCGAGATTTACGACATTCTGCGCGAGCACGGGCTTGCCACCGGCAATCATGAGCTCTTGGGCGACATGATCTGCTGCCCCGGGCTCGATTACTGCAATCTCGCCAATGCCCGCTCGATTCCGATCGCCAAGGAGATCGCCAAGCGCTTCGAGGACCTGAAGCGGCAGGAGGAGATCGGTCCGTTGCGGCTCAATATGTCGGGCTGCATCAACGCGTGCGGCCATCACCATTCGGGTCATATCGGCATTCTCGGCGTCGACAAGAAGGGCACCGAGCTCTACCAGATTTCGCTTGGCGGCAACCCGAAAGACGACGCGTCGATCGGCACCATCATCGGTCCCGGTTTCCGCGCCGAAGATGTGCCGCAGGCCATCGACACCATCATCGCAACCTATCTCGCCAAGCGCAGCGACGGGGAAACATTCCTCGATACTTGGCGGCGCGTGGGTCCGCAGCCCTTCAAGGAGGCCCTATATGGCTCTCATTGATCTCGCCACCGGGACGCTCGTCGCCGATCCGGCAGAAGTCGCGACGGTGCTGGAGCCGAACGCCGACGGCG
The DNA here is from genome assembly GCA_035575415.1 of Methyloceanibacter sp. Classification (GTDB taxonomy): domain Bacteria; phylum Pseudomonadota; class Alphaproteobacteria; order Rhizobiales; family Methyloligellaceae; genus Methyloceanibacter. Next base: position 17,647 of record DATLXW010000011.1, read on the forward strand.
CGGCGCTGGCGGCGGCCGCCGGCGGCAATGCGGGTCCCATCGCCATCCGCTTTCCCGTGTTCAACGACGGGCGCGGCATCAGCCTCGCGGTGTTGCTGCGCGAGCGGCACGGCTTCACCGGCGAGATCAGGGCGGTCGGTCATTTGATTCCGGACCTCGCGCAATTTTTGCTCCGCTCCGGCTTCGATACGGCAGAAATCTCCGACCCGGAGCACGCGCCGATCTGGAAGGCGTCGGTGTCGCGCATCAAGCACAATTATCAGCGCGGTTATCGCAACCTGCTTCCGCTGCGGCGCGACGCCACGCGCAAGGAAGCGGAGGCGCTCGATGAGAAGCTGGCGCGGGTGAAGAGCCTCGCCGACCGCATCAGGGAAATGCGCCGGCGGATAGAAGGCCGCATCGTGTTCTCGACCAGCCTCGGGCTCGAAGATCAGGCGATCCTGCATGCCATCGCCGAATCCGGCATCAAGGACATCGACATTTTCACTCTCGACACTGGAAGGCTATTTCCCGAGGTGTTGGAAACGGTGGAGCTGTCGGAAATCAGATACGGTCTGCGCATCAGGCTGGTGGCGCCCGACGCGAGCGAAGTGCAGCAACTCGTCGCCCGCGACGGCGTGTTCGGTTTCCGCCACTCGGTCGAGAATCGCAAGGCTTGCTGCGAGATTCGCAAAGTACGGCCGCTCAACCGCGAGCTTGAGGGTGCGCAAGGCTGGATCAGCGGTCTGAGGCGCGAGCATTCCGAGGAACGCGCCGGCGTCAAGCTCGCAGCCTGGGACGGGGCGCGCGGCCTGATCAAGGTGAATCCCGTCGCCGATTGGCCGACGCAAGACCTCACCGCCTATATCGCCGCCAACAACATTCCGGTGAACCCGCTGCATGCGCGCGGCTTCGTGTCGATCGGCTGTGCGCCATGCACCCGCGCGGTGCAGCCGGGCGAGCATCCGCGCGCCGGACGCTGGTGGTGGGAGACCGAGGAAAAGAAGGAGTGCGGTTTGCATCTCAATCCGAACCGGGGAGGGAAGGCGGCATGACGGCGTTCACGTCGCATCTTAGATGGCTCGAAGCCGAGAGCATTCACATTTTCCGCGAGGCCGCGGCGCAATTCCGCGCGCCGGTTTTGCTCTATTCGATCGGCAAGGACTCGACCGTCCTTTTGCATCTCGCGCGCAAGGCATTCTTTCCGGCGAAGCCGCCCTTCCCGCTGCTGCATGTCGATACGACGTGGAAGTTCCGCGACATGATCGCCTTCCGCGACCGCACGGCCAAGGAATTCGGGCTCGATCTGATCGTGCATACCAATCACGACGGGCTCGCCCGCGGCGTCAACCCGTTCGACTACCCGCCCTCCATCTATACCGACATCATGAAGACGGCGGCGCTCAAACAGGCGCTCGACGCTGGCGGATTCGATGCCGCGTTCGGCGGCGCGCGCCGCGACGAGGAAGCCTCCCGCGCCAAGGAGCGCGTGTTCTCCTTCCGCGCGGCGGGCCACCGCTGGGATCCGCGCCGGCAGCGGCCGGAAATGTGGCAGCTCCTCAACGGGCGCCTCGGCAAGGGCGAGACGGTGCGTATCTTTCCGCTCTCGAATTGGACCGAGGGCGACGTGTGGCGCTACATCGAGCTCGAGCAACTTGACGTGGTGCCGCTTTATTTCGCCGCCGAGCGCCCGGTGGTGGTGCGGAACGGCCAATTGATCGTGGTCGACGACGAGCGCATGCGCTTCGAGCCGGGAGAGAAGCCGGTGCTGCGCAAGGTGCGCTTCCGTACGCTCGGCTGCTGGCCGCTGACCGCGGCGATCGAGTCGGAGGCGGACACGCTCGAAGCGATCGTGGAAGAAACGCTCGCGGCGAAATATTCCGAGCGGGCTGGCCGGCTGATCGATCACGACCAGGCCGGCGCCATGGAAATGAAGAAGCGTGAAGGGTACTTCTAGGGGTTGAACGCGATGCATGTGGTTGCAGTGAGGGAAGGGGTCGAGGCTAAGACCGCCGCCGGGCCGGCGCCGCAAGGTGGCGCGCTGGTGAGGCTTCTGACCTGCGGATCGGTCGACGACGGCAAGTCGACGCTGATCGGCAGGCTGTTGTGGGATGCAGCCGGCGTCACCGAGGATCAGCGCGCGGCTGTTGCGCTCGCCTCGCATCATCGCGGCGTCAACGGCGAAAAGATCGATTTCAGCCTCCTGCTCGACGGCCTCCAGGCGGAACGCGAGCAAGGCATCACCATCGACATCGCCTGGCGCTATTTCGAAACCGACGACCGCCGCTTCATCATCATCGACTCGCCAGGGCACGAGCAATATACGCGCAACATGGCGACCGGCGCTTCGCATGCGGACGTCGCCATCCTGCTTGTCGACGCGCGGCACGGGGTGAAGCGCCAGACGCGGCGGCACGCCGCCATCTGCGATCTGGTCGGCATCAAGAAGGTCGTGCTCGCCGTCAACAAGATGGACGCGGTCGGCTGGTCGGAGTCCCGCTATCGCGAGATCGAAGCGGATTTCCGCGCCATGGCGGGAAGCTTCGATTTTACGCAGGTCAGCACCATCCCCGTTGCGGCGCTGACGGGCGACAACGTCGTCTATCGCTCGGCGGAAATGCCCTGGTATGCAGGACCGACGCTGCTCGGCTATCTCGAAACGGTCGATCCGGAAATTGCCGCGGCGGACGCGCCCTTCCGCATGCCGGTGCAACTCGTGCTGCGCGCCGCGGGCGATTTCCGCGGTTACGCCGGCACCGTCACTTCCGGGCGGATCAATGTCGGCGAGCGCGTGGTCGATGCGCGCAGTGGGCTTGGCGCCACGCTGCGGCGTATCGTCACCATGGATGGCGACCGTCCCTTCGCCGCCAAGGGAGACGCGGTCACGCTCGTGCTCGACGCCGATCTCGACATTTCGCGCGGGGCGGTGCTGTCGGAGATGCCGCGGAGGCCCATCAATGCCGATGTAATCGAGACGCGGCTCGTCTGGCTGTCGGAGAAGCCGTTCGATCCGGAGGCGGGCTATCTGCTCCGCACCGCAACCGATCTTACGCCAGTGACGAGCATGAGCGTTTCGGCGCTGATCGATTTCGAGACGCTTCAATCGGCGCCCGCGCATAGCTGCGGCGTCAACGATATCGCCGATTGCCGCATCCTGCTCGGCAGGCCGACGGCCATCGATCTCTTCCGCGATCTGCCGCTGACCGGCAATTTCGTGCTGGTGAGCGCCATCGACGGCGCCACCGTCGCCGGCGGCGTCATCACCTGGGCGCAGGCAGGAGCGCCGCCGGTAAGCGAGAACGTCCTCGTTCTCACCAGGGATTTGCTCGCGCGCGGGCTATGCTCCGATCTCGGCGATTCTCCGGCGGATTTGGCCGAGTTCAACCGGCGGGCGCAGGAAGTCGCAGCCTTGCTGCGTTCGGCCGGAGTGCCGGTGCTGATCGAGATTTAACTGTATAATACGGCACCCGGTCGGGGTGCGCTCGGGCCCACGCGCAAGGGAGGGGGTTCGCCGGTAATGTTCGATGTTAGCTGGGCAGCCGCCCTGCTGCCGCTTGTCGCGGCCGGCTTTGCCGTGGGCCTGCTCGTCGGCCTGACGGGCGTCGGCGGGGGCGCGCTCATGACGCCGCTTTTGATTTCCAGTTTCGGCGTTCCGCCGCAAGTAGCGGTCGGCACCGACCTGCTTTACGCCTCGATCACCAAGACGGCCGGCGGTTGGCGTCATCACGTCGCCGATCATGTCGACTGGCCGGTGGTGTGGCGTCTTGCAGGCGGCAGTCTCCCGGCGGCCGCGGTCGTGCTCGCGATCATCGCCATGCTGCCTGAGAACAGCACGAACGGACTTGCGCATTGGATCAGGATGGGCCTCGTCGTGGCGCTGCCTCTGAGCGGGCTTGCCATCGTGCTCTATCCCTGGGTCACGCGCAAAGCCCCCAGCACCGACAAAGGCGATGTGCCGCCGCGCACGGTTCCCACGGTGCTGTTCGGCATTCTGCTCGGCCTGCTTGTGACTCTGACCTCGGTCGGGGCCGGCGCGATTGGCGTGACCGTGCTCGCGGCTCTCTATCCGATGCTGCCGGCCAAGCGTCTGGTCGGCACCGACATCGCTCATGCGGTGCCGCTTACCCTGCTCGGCGGGCTTGGACATTTCGGCCTCGGCAATGTCGATCTCGGGCTGCTGCTCGCGCTCTTGGCGGGCTCGATCCCCGGCATTCTGGTCGGCGCGCGGCTGGCGGGGCTTGCGCCCGAGTGGCTGCTCAGGCCCATTCTCGCGATCACGCTTTGCTATGCGGCCTACGCGCTGTTCAATAAGGGCTAGCTCGACGGATGGGAGGTTTGAGGAGATGCTCTACGCCGCGATCAAGGCGCTTGTCTCCGGCCTCATCGTCGCCGCAGCCTCGGAAATCGCCAAGCGCCATCCCGCACTCGGCGCGCTGATCGTATCGCTCCCGCTGATTTCGATTTTGGCCTTCATTTGGCTCTGGACCGACACGGGCGACAAGGAAAGCGTCGCCGCGCTTGCGCAATCGACCTTCTGGTTCGTGTTGCCGACCCTGCCGATGGTTCTCGTATTGTCGGCCCTGCTTCGTGGCGGAATGGGGTTCTGGCCCGCGCTCGGTCTCTCTTGCCTGCTTACCATCGCGCTTTACGCGGCGATGGTGTGGGCGCTCGGCCGGCTCGGCGTCACGCTCTAGCGGAGTGACGTTACCGGGAGGAGTGGTGCCGCCAGACTGGATTGAACAGTCGACCCCGTCATTACCAATGACGTGCTCTACCACTGAGCTATGGCGGCTTGAGGCAACGGATCCTTCCGCTCGGCGTTGCGGGCTTCGGCGGCTCCGTCCGGGTTCGCGGCCGGACCCTGCCATAGCAAACGAAGCCATGCAAGGCGCAGGCCGGAAGCGAGCCCCGGATGTAGGGAACATATAAAGACAATTGGCGTAGACTAGAAGCATGAGCGAAGAGCGGAAAGCGAACCCAGGGCAAAAACCGGAAAAAGAGGCTCGCCGCGCGCGGCTGGGTGAGGCCCTTCGCGCCAACCTATTGAAACGCAAAGCGCAGGCGAAGGCGAAACGGGCTCCCGCCCAAGACCGCGATGAGGGGAGACAGAGCTAAGCTTGAAGGAGTAAAGTGGTCTTTTCGCGGGGGCGCCTTCAGCTCCGGCGAAAAGCGAAGACGGGGGTCTTCCAAGAAGCAAAACGGGGTAGGGGCGAGGGAGTACGACGCATGGACCGCATCCGTATTGTCGGCGGCCAACGCCTGACCGGCACGATACCTATCAGCGGCGCCAAGAACGCGGCGCTGCCTTTGATGATCGCGAGCCTGCTCACCAGAGAGACGCTGACCTTGCATAATGTGCCGCGTCTCGCCGACGTGACCTTGCTCTCGCGCATTCTCGGCAATCACGGCGTCGACGTGACCATCGCGGGCAAGAGGCCGAACCAGCGCTCGAGCGACGGCCAGACCTTCCGGCTGACGGCGCAGGAGATCGTCGACACCACCGCGCCCTATGAAATGGTGGCGCGCATGCGGGCGAGCTTCTGGGTGCTGGCGCCGCTCGTGGCCCGCTGCGGCCGGGCGAAAGTGTCGCTTCCGGGCGGCTGCGCCATCGGCACGCGCCCCGTGGACCTTCACATCGAGACGCTGCAAAAGCTTGGCGCTGAGATCGACCTCGACGGCGGCTATGTCGTCGCCCGGGCCCCGCGCGGATTAACGGGCAACAGAATCGAATTGTCCAAGGTCTCGGTCGGCGCCACGCATAATGCCCTGATGGCGGCGGTGCTCGCCAAGGGCGAAACCCTGATCGAAAACGCCGCGCGCGAGCCGGAGGTCGCCGATCTCGCTACCTGTCTCGTCAGGATGGGGGCGCGCATCGAAGGCATCGGCACCTCGACTCTATGGGTGCAGGGACGCGAGACGCTTTACGGCGCCGAACACACGGTGCTGCCGGACCGCATCGAGACCGGCACCTACGCCATGGCGGCGGCCATCACCGGCGGCGATGTCGTACTTGACGGCGCCCGTCCCGAATTGTTGCAGGAGGCGCTCGAGACTCTGCGCGCGACCGGCGTGGAGATCGAGGAGCGGCCGAACGGCATCAGGGTGGCGCGCAACGGGGCGGGACTTGGTCCGGTGTCGGTCGAAACGCGGCCCTTCCCGGGCTTCCCCACCGATCTCCAGGCGCAACTCATCGCGCTGATGTGTACCGCCAAGGGCACGAGCCAGGTGCGCGAAACCATCTTCGAGAACCGTTTCATGCATGTACAGGAACTGGCGCGGCTCGGGGCCAAGATCGAGCTGAAGGGCGACACCGCGATCGTGACCGGGGTCAACGGCCTGCGCGGCGCCCAGGTGATGGCGACCGATCTCCGAGCCTCGGTTTCGCTGATCATTGCCGGACTTGCCGCCCAGGGCGAAACCACGATCGGACGCGTTTATCACCTCGATCGCGGCTTCGAGCGCATCGAGGACAAGCTCGGCAAGTGCGGCGCCCAGATCGAGCGGCTGTCGAACTGAGGCCAACTTGACGGTTCCATGCCGTGGCGGGCCATGCTAGCCCTAGCGCGAAGGAGCATTCGTCCCGTTCGCCATGAACCCGCTCAAGTTGATTGCCCTCGACGAGGAAGACCTCGCCGTCGTGTCATCGCTCTTGCAGGATGCGGTGATCCGCGTCGCCGACATGACCTATCTACCCGGGCAGAAGCGCTTCGCCGCCATTCTCAATCGCTTCTATTGGGAAAAGGCGGTACGGGAAGAGAGCAAGGACTACCGCCGCCGGCGCACGGCGCTTCGCTTCGACCGCGTGTTCGGCGCCAAATTGAAGAACGTGACACCGGGGACCGGCGAGCGCGTGCTTTCGCTCTTGGCGGTGAGTTTCGAGCCGGCGGAGCCGCCCGGAGGCTTTATCACGCTCGCCTTCTCGGGCGACGCCACGATCAGGCTCCAGGTCGAGTGTATCGAAGCGGAACTTCGGGATCTCGGGTTGGAATGGCGCACCCGCTCCAAGCCCGAGCATCCGGGGCTTGAGCCCGGCGAACCGGGCGCCGGCACGGAGCCCGGCGCCAACGCGACTTGAGCCCGGCAAGCCATGGCCGTTTGGCTCAAGACCGCCGATCCCGATTTCGAGGACCGTTTCTCCGCCTTGCTGGCGCAAAAGCGCGAGCAGGCGGCGGACGTGAACGACGCCGTCGCCTCCATCATCGGCCGCGTGCGCGCGGAAGGGGACCGGGCGCTCATCGAATTGACGCGCAAGTTCGACGGCCTCGATCTGCGCGAGGCAGGTCTGCGCGTGAGCGAAGCCGAGATCGCCGGCGCGCGCGCCAAGGTGGACAAGAACACGCTGGCGGCGCTCACGCTCGCGCATGAGCGCATTCTCGATCACCACCGGCGGCAAGTGCCGAAGGACGACATCTATAAGGACGCGCTCGGGGTCGAGCTCGGCACGCGCTGGACGCCGGTCGCCTCGGCCGGGCTTTACGTGCCGGGCGGCACCGCGAGCTATCCAAGCTCGGTATTGATGAATGCGCTGCCGGCGAAAGTCGCGGGCGTCTCCCGCATCGTCATGACCGTGCCGGCGCCGAAAGGCACGCTCAATCCATTGGTGCTGGTGGCGGCCGAGCTTGCCGGCGTGAGCGAGATTTACCGCGTGGGCGGGGCGCAGGCGATCGCCGCGCTCGCCTACGGCACCGAGAGCATCGCCCCGGTCGCCAAGATCGTCGGCCCCGGCAACGCCTATGTCGCCGCCGCCAAGCGCCAGGTCTACGGCCAGGTGGGCATCGACATGGTGGCCGGGCCTTCAGAGGTGGTGGTGATCGCCGATGGCGACAACGATCCGCCCTGGATCGCCGCCGACCTTTTGGCCCAGGCCGAGCACGACGAGGCGGCGCAGGCGATCCTCATCACCGACGACGCGATGTTCGCGCGAAGGGTCGAGCAGGCGGTGGAGGACGAGCTTCGGCTCTTGCCGCGGGCTGTGGTCGCGCGGGCGAGCTGGCGCGACTTCGGCGCCATTATCGAGGTGAAGACTCTCGACGAGGCGCCTTCGATCGCCGACCGGCTGGCGCCGGAGCATCTCGAGATCGCCACGGATCATGCCGACGCGCTGGCGGCGAAAGTGCGCAATGCGGGCGCGATCTTCGTCGGCCGCTATACGCCGGAGGTGATCGGCGATTATGTCGCCGGCTCGAACCACGTGCTGCCGACGGCGCGCAGCGCGCGCTTCGCCTCCGGCCTTTCGGTCTACGACTTCATGAAGCGCACCTCGCTGCTCAAGCTCGATGCCGAGGCGCTTGCGGCGCTCGGCCCCGCCGCCATGACGCTCGCAAAAGCCGAAGGGCTCGACGCGCATCGCCGCTCGGTCGCGATCAGGCTCAACCCGAGGGACTAGGCCGTGGCCGAAACCGGGCAACACGACGAGCTCAAGACCTGGCCCGAGCATGCGCGGCTGATCGAGGTGATCCTCGACGAGGCCTCGATCGGGCGCAACAACGCCGAGGTCGAGCACGAGCGCGAGGTCGCCATCTTCGATCTTCTCGAAGAGAACCGCTTCGCCCTCGAGACGCACGAGGCCGGCCCCTATACGCTCAAGCTCTCACTTGCCGACAATCGACTCGTCTTCACCGTCGGCGACGCAAATCGCGCCCCGATCCAGCATGTGATGCTGTCGCTCTCGCCCTTCCGCCGCATCGTCAAGGACTATTTCCTGATCTGCGACAGCTACTATCAGGCGATCAAGACGCAGCCGGCCGCCAAGATCGAAGCCATCGACATGGGCCGGCGCGGGCTGCACGACGAGGGGAGCAGGCTGTTGCAGGAGAGGCTCAAGGGCAAGATCGCCGTCGATCTTGCCACCGCGAGGCGCCTCTTCACGCTGCTCTGCGCGCTGCACTGGAAGGGCTGAGGCCTTGGGGCAGGCTGGCGATCTGCCGGGCGCCGTCCTCTTTGCCTGTAGCAGGAATGCCGTGCGCTCGCCGATGGCCGAAGCCCTGCTCAAGCATCTCGCCGGCAAGCGCATCTATGTGGTTTCGGCCGGCGTGCGCGCCGGCGAGCCGGACCCCTTCGCCGCCGCGGTGATGGAGGAGCTCGGCATCGACATGTCCGCCCACAAGCCGAAGACGCTCGCCGAGCTCGGCGACAGTTCCTTCGATCTGATCGTGAGCCTGTCGCCGGAAGCGCATCACAAGGCGCTCGCGCTGGCCGAAGGCTACGCCATCGAGGTGGAATATTGGCCGACCGCCGATCCGACGCTCACCGCGGGAAATCGCGAGCAGATCCTCGACGCCTATCGCGCCGTGCGCGACGGGCTGTTCCGGCGGATCAAACAGCGATTTCCGCTCGGCGGCGCGGGTGGGGTTTAGGGGGTCGTCCGGTGGCTGGGGTTTAGCGCTCATTCTGAGGCCATCATGAGAGTCATGTCTTGTCGAAGCGCAGCAAAGCGATGTTCCGCTTCCCTACAAAAGGGAAGGGACGTCGATCGACAACATCAGGAAAGGACGAAACGATGCTCGATATGGAAAGGCTGTCGAAGACTTTCGCCACCACGTCCGGGTTTCGCGCCTATGCCAAGCGATTTCAGTTCTGGCGGCTCTGTTCGCGCGCGGCTTGCCTGCGGGCGCAAGCCTGCCGCGACCAGCCTCACTGCCATCGCCGCTTCGCCGCCTGGGCCGAGGCGGCAAAGGAGGCAATTCGGTACGATCACAGTTACAACCCGGAAGCCGAGGCTTTGCGGCTCGAATTGGCCGAGCGCCTTCAGCGCATGCATCAGATGGGGCAGCTGGAGAATGACAACGAGAAGACGCGAACGGGGGAGTGATCAGTTGTGCGGGCGGACCGCTGCGGCCGTTCGCATGTTTTGCTCTCCCCTTGGGGGATCGCCCGCGAGGGCGAAGCCCGAGCGGTGAGTTCGCCAAGCGGCGCGGCCTTCCCCCCCACAGGGGAGAGGAGGGCAAGGAATCGGCCTTGATTTTGCTGCGCTCCGCGACCATTCTCCGCCGAACTTCGATTGGAAGGAGCTGATGGCGAAGGAAGAAATGCTCGAATTTCCGGGAGTGGTCACCGAACTCCTCCCGAACGCCACGTTCAGGGTGAA
>DATLXW010000012.1:0-8791 GCA_035575415.1 Methyloceanibacter sp.
GAGCCCAGGCTCGGTATCCGGTTTGATAGCGTCGACTGGGCATTCCGGTTCACAAACCCCGCAATCGATGCACTCGTCCGGGTGAATGACCAGCATATTGGCCCCCTCGTAGAAGCAATCGACGGGGCACACCTCAACGCAGTCCGTGTACTTGCACTTGATGCAGACTTCGGTGACGACGTAGGTCATTGCTCCCACACGCTTTGAGGCCTCCGGCCCCCGCATCTTGACCCCAAAAGGGGTTCAAATCCGCCCGAGGAAGCGCCTGCCTATAACAATCGGCTTGGTAATACAAGGCGATGCAATGGCGCTTGGCGTTTGCCTATGCCCGGCGCAGATAGGCCCATTCTCCACCCTAGGTTGGCGCAATTTGCGAGATGCTACTAATCCCGCGTCAATCAATTTGTGGCATTCCCCGCGGCTTGGAGGCTTCCAAGCTTAATAAACGCGTGAAGCGTAACGGCTTGGAATACGGTTCAGGGAATCGCGTCAACCCGCATGCCGGACCTCGCTGCATTGGCAAACAATTGGCCGGTCTCCCGCCACGCCTGGCCAATGATCGCCGCCGGTTGTTTGGGACTGATTGTCGCGGCGGCCTCCTGGTATGCCGTTTCCATCTGGGAAGAGAGGCTGGCGAGAGCCGAATTCACCGCCGTGGCGAACGAATATGCCACTGCCCTGCAAAACGGCCTCAATGACTACCTCGATCACATCGTCGCTGTTCGCGCCTTCTATGATGCGTCACGGGAGGTCGATCCTGAAGAGTTCCAATCCTTTACGCGTCACATCCTCCAGGATTATGCGGACATCATGCGCTTGGTTTGGGCCCCCCGCGTAACGCGCGAGGAACGCCCTGCGTTCGAGCGCGAGGCGGAAAAGCTCGGCCTAACCGGCTATAGAATTAGAACGTGGTCGCTCGGCGCGAATCCAGACGTCTCGCCTCCTCGTGATGAATATTTCCCCATCCTCTATTCGACCGTCGCCTCGCAGCGGACGGCGAGCTTTGGCCTCGACATCAATTCCGAACCGGTTCGCGGAGAGGCCATCCGGCTGGCACGCGAACGCGATGCTTTGACGACGGCACAAGCCGTGACGATCCGTAATCCCATCAAGGGGCGGCGCGAAGGCATCATTGCCGTGATCCCGGTTTATCGTCACGGAACTCCTCGCGACAGCGTCGAAGACCGCCTCGACAATACGCTTGGCGTGCTTGCGGCCGCCATCCCGATAGCGGTTGCGTTCGACGCGATTTTGGACGGAGTGAACTTGCCGCAGACGGTCGACCTCCATGTCTACGGGTCTTCCAAGAATGCGGAAGGTCCTGTCTATGTGCGCGGTGCTTCTGCTTCCAGCGATCGATCGATCGCCAAGCCGGAGAAAGAATTTCTGAATCAGCCGCAGTGGTCGACGATTCTTAAGGCTGGCAACGCGAGCTGGAGATTGATAGCAACGCCCTCGCAACAAAGTCGCAGCAAGTACTATCGAGCTTGGCTTGTGTCTTTGGCGGTAGTGTTATTGTTCAGCGCCATCCTGGCCTATATGTGGGCATCGTTCCGGCACGCGCGGCGGCTCGAAGAAGTCAACGAAAAGATCCTTGAGCTTGCCGAGACCGATCTTCTCACCAACCTCGCCAATCGCCGCGCCTTCATGAAGCGGTTGACCATGGCCATCGCCGCCGCCTGGCGCGGGGGCTCTCCGTTTGCGGTGCTTTATCTCGATATCGACAATTTCAAGGACGTGAACGACACGCTCGGCCATGGCATGGGCGACCTCCTGCTCAAGGAGGTCGTCCACCGGCTGAACCATGCCGTAAGGGCGGAGGATTTCTTAGCGCGCTTCGGCGGCGACGAGTTCGCCATCTTCATGGACAACGTCACCGAACCGGCCCAAGCGGGAGCGCTTGCCGCACGGATTGGCGGCGTGCTTACGGCTCCATTCAGCCTCAAGGGCCATAAGATTCGCGTGACCTCCAGCATAGGCATCGCGCTTTATGCGCCGGACGTCACCGGTCCCGAGGAGATGCTGATGCAAGCCGATCTTGCCCTTTACCGCGCCAAGGATGACGGCCGCAACTGCTACCGCTTCCACAGCCGCGAACTCGACAGCGAAGTTCACGAGCGAGTGCAAACGGCGGAGGAGCTACGCATCGCGTTGGATCATAACGAACTCGAGCTCTACTACCAGCCCCAAGTCGAACTCGCGACCGGGCGTATTGTTGGGCTTGAAGCGTTGATCCGTTGGAACCACAAGACGCGGGGACTGCTGACGCCCGGCGCCTTCATCGCCATAGCCGAAAAGACGGGGACCATTCTTCCGCTCGGGCAATGGGTGTTCGACGAAGCTTGCCGGCAATTCAAGCGGTGGCGGGACGAGGGTATCGCTCCGCTCATTCTGTCGGTGAATGTCTCCGGCGTGCAGTTCAGGGGAGCCTGCGAACTGGAACGCGAGGTCGAAAGTAGCCTGACACGGTGGCAAATCCCGCCGGACGACCTCGAACTCGAACTCACCGAGTCCGTCCTTATGCAAGCCACCCAGCGTCACCGCACGACGCTGGAGAAGCTGCGCCGGCTCGGCATTAAGATCGCCATCGACGATTTCGGCACCGGATACTCCTCGCTGAAATATCTTACCACCTATTCGGTGAACCGGCTTAAGCTTGCGCCGGAATTCGTATTTCGCGTCACGGTGGATTACCGCAACGCCGCGGTAGTGAAGGCGGCGATACGCCTTGCAGGCGAGCTTGGGCTCGATGTGATCGCCGAAGGCGTGGAGACTGATGCGCAGATGCGCTTTTTGCTTGGGGCCGGGTGCGAACGGGGGCAGGGTTATTATTTCAGTCCGCCAGTGGACGTTGCCAAAGTGACAGAGTTGTTGCGTTCCGGGCGAATCGAGCCGCAAAACCAACCTTTGCGTCCCGCGAGCTCCTCTGCCGCCTGAACGGGGGTCTTCAACCGTCTGAGCCGCGCAAAGCGTCGAGCCGGCGCCGGTCTCGCTTGGTCGGGCGCGGCCCGGCCCGCAGCGGCGCTTCGGGCAGGGACGCTTGCTGCGGCGTCAGATCGTCGTAGAGGCTTCGCGCGGCGGCAGGGGATCCCCGCCGCTGGGCCATGCCGACCACCCGTACCACCGACAATCCGCCGAAAAGCGTGGCGGTGACCACGTCGCCGGCTTGCACCGGCTTGCTCGCTTTGAGCGCGCGCGCACCGTTAATGCGGATTTTCCCTGCCGCGATCGCCTGCTGTGCCGCGGCGCGCGTCCTGACGAGCCTGGCGCACCACAGCCATTTGTCGAGGCGCTGCCCTTGCATGGAATGACTTCACTCCGTCTGCCGGGCGGCAAGCCTGCCCTTCAACACCTTGAGTACGGCGAAGGGTGAATGCTCGGTTCGAGACTTTTGCGTCTGGCGAGCGGGCTTCGGCTTCGAACCGTGCCTCTGGTCTTTGCCGGCCTTCATCTCGCCTCTGGGCTCATGCTTCGTCCTCGGTTCTGGCCGGCGCGACTCCTTGCGTTTGCCCGGACGCCAAACTTCTTCGAAAAGTTCGCTCTGTCCGTCTTCGAATTTTGCCGTCTCACCCCCAGCCCCTTCCGAGGGCATAGCCGAGAGGGGTTGGGCCGCGGGCGTCAGCCGCCGCCGCTCCCGCCGGAAGCCGAGCGCCTTCAGAATCGACGCGAATTCCTCCCCCGAGCAGCCCACGACAGACATGAGTTCGGGCACCACGCGAAAGGCACCGTCCCCGGTCGCGCCGGACGGCGCCTCGGCGCCGTCCGCCGGACGAAAGGCGATGCGCGCGCGAATGAGATCGGACAGGCGCTCGAGCATGTCGATGCGCACGGCCCGCGAGCCCGCCACATGAAACCCGGCCGCGCGCCAATAGGCTTCCGGGGTGTGCTTCTCCGCCTCCACCGAGGTCAGCCCTTGCTGGGGGCGCGGCGGTAGCGAGTCCGGTTCAAGCCCATGTTCGCGGCCCGCATGGAGGGACCACAATAAGAGCACGAGGTCGGCCGCAGCGGGCTTAAGCAGTGCCGGTATATACACATTGAAGGCGCCGAATCGCACGCCGTACTTGCGGAGCTGTGCGCGCGCGGCCTGATCGAGCGCCTTAATCTCTTGCGAGGCGCCATCGCGTCTGAGCACGCCAAGATTTTCCGTCAGTTGAAAGGCAAGTCCCCGCGCCAGCCCGGACAGATCCGAGGCCTCGCTGAGCTCGATGAGCGGTTTGAGCTTGCTATCGAGTTCGGCCGTGAGCCTGGCTTCGAGCCGGCACGATATCCGCTCGCGATCGGCGGGGCCAAGATGCTCGTCGGCCAAAAGCTGAATGCGCGGGTTCAGCGCCGTCTCGCCGCGTTCGAGCCGCGCGACAGCAGCCCCTTTCCAGATGAAACGGCCGTTTGCCGCAAGGACGATCGCCTCGTCCGGAGCGGCGACGAGGGCATCGGCACGCTCTGCAAGCGCACCCGCCAGCACCTTGGCCGCGGCATTCCGCGCCGCCCGCCCTCGCACGTCTTCGCTGGACGCATCCGGCGTGAAGCGAAAGCCTTCCAGGTGCCCGACGAAATGGTTCTCGACCAGGATCTTGCCGTCGGGCGTGATCTCCGCGGCCATGTCCTCCTTGTCGCGCAGGCGGCGCATGAGCACGCTGGTTCTGCGATCGACGAAGCGTTGCGTCAGCCGCTCATGCAGGGCGTCGGACAGCTTGTCTTCGATTTCCCGCGTCCGGCCTTGCCAGTGCTCCGGATCGTCGAGCCAATCGGCACGATTGGACACGAAGGTCCAGGTGCGGATCTGCGCCAGTCGGCTCGACAAAGTGTCGAGGTCGCCGTCGGTGCGGTCGGCGAGCGCCACCTGATTGGCGAACCAGTCGGCGGGGATCTTCCCCGTTTCGCTCATGACGTAGCGGTAAAGAGTGGCGACGAGCTCCGCGTGGCTCGCGGCCGAGATTTTCCGGTAATCGGGGATTTGGCACATCTCCCACAACAACGCCACCGCGGCAGGTCCTTGTGCCATGTCGCGCACGCCGGGATCGTTGCTGACATTTTCCAGCGCGATGACGTCGTCGACCATGCGCGCGCGGGTGAGCCGCCGGTGGTCGGGACTCTCGCGGAGACTGTCTTTCAGACGCTCGATGGTTTGGAAATCGAGCTTGCGGTTACGCCATTGCAGCACGCCGACCTGATCGAAGGAATGGCTTTCCATCCGGTCGACCAGATCCGGCTCGAAAGGCTCGACCTGACCTGTCACGCCGAACGTGCCGTCGTTCATATGCCGGCCCGCGCGCCCGGCGATCTGGCCGAGCTCGGCCGGCGTCAGATTGCGGTGACTTTGCCCGTCGAATTTGCGGACCCCGGCGAAGGCGACGTGGTCGAGATCAAGGTTGAGGCCCATGCCGATCGCATCCGTGGCCACGAGGAAATCGACGTCGCCGCTTTGATAGAGGGCGACTTGCGCGTTGCGGGTGCGCGGCGAGAGCGCGCCGAGAACCACGGCCGCACCGCCGCGCTGCCGCCGCACGAGCTCGGCTATGGCGTAAACGTCGTTGGCCGAGAACGCGACGATGGCCGATCGGCGAGGAAGCCGGGTGATCTTCTTCTCCCCGGCATAAGTGAGGCGCGACAGCCGCGGCCGCGACACGAGGTTGGCGCCGGGCAAAAGTTCGCGGATGGCGTCCCGCATCGTGGCCGCGCCGAGCAGAAGGGTTTCGTTCAAGCCGCGCGCGTGAAACAGCCGGTCGGTGAAGACGTGCCCTCGCTCGCCGTCGCCGGCAAGCTGAATTTCGTCGACGGCGACGAAGTCGGCCTCGACTTCGAGCGGCATCGCTTCGACGGTGCAGACATAGTAGCGCGGCGAGGGAGGTTTGATCTTCTCCTCGCCGGTGATCAGCGCGACTTGCCCGGCCCCGATCTTGGCGACGACCTTGTCGTAGACCTCGCGGGCAAGGAGTCGCAGCGGCAGGCCGATGATGCCGACGTCGTGGGCGAGCATGCGCTCGATGGCGAGATGCGTCTTGCCGGTGTTGGTGGGGCCAAGCACGGCGGTAACGCCGCGCCCGCGCTGAGGGTTTGTGGACAGAGTGGACAACGACAGTTTCGCCTCTTGACTCTTCGGAACGCTCTCAGCGCCGAAATTCGGAACGTGGAGAGAACGAATCTCGTCCGAATCGCTGACTCTGGCCATTCGGATTTCGTTCTAGCGGAGGGGCTCTAGGCCTTGCCCCGATGCCTTCGCAGCAAACGACTGGCGATGACTATGGCCACCATATCTTGGTTCTGCCTCTCACATCTTCTTTAGGCATTTGGGAAAGCAAAGGGAACGGAGCACGCACGAATCAGGAGAGCGTTAATCTTCGATCTCTGTTCCATACTACATGTTGGGTTTTACCCCATCGTCATTAACACTTGGAGCCGCGGATTGTTGCGAACCAGGCTCCAGACTCGCGCGGCGAGCGCCGGAAACCTGCATCGACGTGACGAGGGCGATGCCATAGCCGACGGGCGTCGGCAGCACGATGCGATAGGGCACATACATGGTGGTGCCTCGCACCGGGATCAGCCAGACCTCGATATCGTCCGAGGCAGCCATCAATCTGATTCCTGGATTGTCGGGCTGATGGCCGGCAATGGGGATGAATTTGACGCCGCAGATCACTGCGGGTCCTCCATACCCCCCTGGCGTCATGCGCTTCACCGTGGTGAGCCGCTTCGGCGTGACGACGAGATCGTAACGCTGCCTGCCGTCGAAGACCGGCAAAGTGTGGTTGCAGACATTGAGGTCGCCGTTCGGATTGTCCGACTTCGCGGTGAGGAAGGCGCTGCTCATCGGGTCGAGCACGCCTTCGAGCTGTTCGCTCCGCACCGGGATGGTGCGCGGAAGCGGCCGCGTCCGCGGCACGATCGAGACATTGGTGACGGTCCGTCCGTCGAAAGTGATGCGCAGCCGTTCGAACTTTTTCCCGTTGTCCGAGTAATTGAACGCATACATTGCCGGCTCGGGGCCGGTGCTCGTTACCTTGCCGGTGCTCGCGGTAACTCCGCGCCACTCATAGATCAGGCCTTGCAGCACCGTGAACCGTCCTTCGCCGCGCATTTGATAATCGTCGCCGCGGAAGGTCGTCGTCAGGGTGAAATTGCCGAGATTGAAATTGCCGATATCGACGCGGTAAACCGCGGTAATACGGCTCGGAGCTGAAGCGCTCTCCGCGACGGCATCCCCGGGGGGGAACTGGCCTCCCAGCCCTAAAGCCAGGGCCGCCGCCGCCATAAGGCCCAAGCACTGTTGCGCGCGCATAGCTCCGAAAGCCCCCAGGCGACCCCGCCGGTACTCCGGCAAATCTCAGACTATTCGCCGGATTCGTCAATTCTGTGATAGGCGGGTTCTTGAGGCCTGTGCGCCAATTTTGCGCTTTCTCCCCAGGCTTGACCCGGATGGGGTGCCGCTCGTATATGTCCCGCTTCCCCGGGCAAGCGCTCGCGCTCCTGGGGCTTTCCAGTCCGATTTTGCTCGAAGGATGAACGCCATGGCCCGTCGTTGCGAGCTCACCGGCAAAGCCGTGCTCACCGGCAACAATGTGAGCCATGCCAAACGGCGGACCAAGCGCCGCTTCCTGCCCAATCTGTGCAATGTCACGCTGGAGAGCGAGGCGTTGAAGAAACGCATTCGCTTGACCGTCAGCGCCAAGGCCTTGCGCTCGGTCGAGCATCGCGGCGGCCTCGATGCCTATCTCCTCAAGGCGGCGGACGACGAGCTGTCGCTCCGCGCTCGCAGGCTCAAACGCGACATCGTCAAGAGGCAAGGGGCACAGGCCGAAGCCTCTTAACCACGCGGGGCCGCGAGGGTGGACGATCCCTCGGGCAGCACGAACTGCATGATCAGCGTCCGCTGAAACGGGCTGAAATTGTCGTCCGACATAAGCGTGAGCACAATCTCGCCGGAGGCGCCCCGATGCGCGGCAATCGCCTCCATATTGTCGATATTCAACCTGTCGTCGGCCTCGAGCAGCACCTCGCCCTTGAGGACGGCCCCGCGCCTAATTTCGCTCGCAGCGATCCGCCGGATGCGCATCTTCACTCCTTCGCTATAGCGGAATCTCCGCTCGAGCAGCACGAGGCTGCCGTCCGGGAGGGGGGCCGCGTCGGTGATGTCGAATCCTCCGATCTGCTTCACGAAAATGCCGCCGGGCGTCGGGCCGCCGATCAGCCAGCCGAGGACATTGCCGTTCTTGTCGATGCGGCCCTCGCTGAAGGCGATCACGCTTCCTTTGAGCTTGCCCGTCCGGATGACGGCGATTGCCTCCATGCCGCGATTCTCGAGCAGCGCTTTGGCTGCCGCGGGTAGAGGCAAGATGCCGGAAGGAGGTCCGAAGCGTTCGGTCGTAAAGGGATAACGGACGATTCTGTGCTTGCGCTCGAAGGAGACATAAGCGGCGCCCTTGCGCGTGTCTCCGTCAATCAGCGCAAGGCTCTCCGAGTCGCGGTCGGCGTCGTCGTGGAGGGGCTTGCCGTTTGGGCCGAGCAAGGGCCCGAGCACGACGCTGCTCAGCCCCTTCAGCACGCGGCCGTCATAGTCGAGCTTGGCCCGCATCCAGGTTCCGGCGTCGGAAACCGCTAGCATCCCGGTTCCGGAGGGATCGATCGCAAGTCCGGAAAAGCCGCCGAAGTGACGCGATTTGGCGAAAAGGTTCAAACCTCCGCGAAAGGTAAGTTTGCCGAAGATTTTACGGGCGGGGTCATCGCGATCGAAATCGATGGGGAGCGCTGTGACGGTGGTTGAGATTGGTTCCTCGAGCGTCGTTTGCGGCTT
>DATLXW010000013.1:0-25210 GCA_035575415.1 Methyloceanibacter sp.
GTCGGCCTGAGTCGGCAGCGGCGTCCGCGTGACCTCCAAATGCGCAGGCCGCGCATCGATCGATTGACGCGCCAGTTGGCCGTAGAAATGCTGCGGGTATTTGGCGGCGCGATGGAAATGCACCATCGCCGAAGGCTTGTCCCCGAGCGCGAGCGCGGTGCGCCCCAGCCAATATTCACCCAGTGCAATGCTTTTCGAGCTGGTGGCGGCGGCGCGGAGCGCCAAAAAGTGGCGCAGCGCCCGTTGCGGATCGTCGAGGAAGCGCAACGCAATCCAGCCGGCCAGGAATTCCGCTTCGATGAAGCTGTCGCCGGAGGCGAGGCCGTGCTTGGCGGCGATCTCGTAAGCCACCTTCGGGTTGCCGTCGTTGAGCGCGCCGCGGCAATTGATGCGCCGCTCCGTCCACCAGTTATTGAGGTCGAGCAGCACATTGGGCTCGCTCGGCGTATCGAGCAGAATCTTCCACGCCTCCTCGCGGCGCTGCTTGTCCTTAGTGCGCCGCAGCCACTGGATGCGGTTGAAGCGCAAGCCGACATCGGCCTCGATCGCGTTGGCAGGTAACGCATTGAGCAGCTTGCCCGCATTGCCGCCCCGTTTTATCACGGCAATTCGCGCTGCGACTTTCTTCTGTTCTTCTTCGGATAAGAGTTTCGCAACGCGAAGAGCAGCTTCGGTCGCAGCTTCCTCGTCCGGGTAGAGCAACCGGTCGATGCGCGCGCGGTGGTGTTCCGGCGTAAGCCAGCCGCCATACAGATCGAGAATTTTCTTCTCGATCGCCGCATTCAGCGTGTGATCGCGCCAGGCGGAAATCACCAGCTCGCGGGCTGCGGCCTCATTGCCCTCTTTCTTATAGACGGCGGCGAGCGCGGCTTTACCCGCTCCCGTTTGAGGAGCGTCGCGATTGAAGAATGCCTTCACCGTATCGGTGTCGGCGTTGGTCAGGAAGAGCGCGGCCTCCGCCTTCTCGCGCAGTTCCTCTTGTCCCGGCCAGTCTGGATGCGCAAGGCGGAATTGTTCGATGGCGTTGGCGTCGCCATTGGCGGGACTGTTGCGGTATTTGTACCAGAGCGCGAAGTCGCGCACCGCCGGATCCTTGATGCGCGCGGCAGCCGCGGTCGAAGCGCGGATGACCTCTCTGAGATAGGCTTCGTCCGACGCGGTGATATTATAGGAGAGGATCGGCTTGAGAATGGACTCATAGTCCATCGCCGGCCTTGCGGGAGGTACCGCAGGAGCGATGGTACCCTTCATGGCCAAGGGCAGCGCACCCGGCCTATTGGGATTGGGATCCGGCAGCGGCATGTCGGTGACGACGAGCGGCGCCGGTTCCGGCAGTGTTGGCGGCGCAAGCAGCGAAACCGACTTTGGATTGCGGTCCGGGAGGGCGATATCCGCCACCCCGGGCATGACCTGCGACGGCGCGCTCGGCTGCGGTTGCGATTCCGGAGGCGTCATTGCCACCGATGCGGTCGCCGGTTTTCGCTCGGGCAGGGGAAGGGCTTTGGCCTCGGTCGCGATCGGATTGCGCGCGGGAAGCGCGGCGAGCGGCCCGCTTGTCTTTGCGATCTCGCTTACCGATTCTGGCGCTGGCGTTGACTCCACTGCGCTGTTCTGCGTTTCGGAGGTCGTGGCGGAAGCGGGAGCTTCGGCAGAAGCGGTTTCGCCCGGCGAGGGCTTGGCTTCGGCCGGCCGCTGCGGATTTCGGTCCGGCAGCGGCACAGGAATTTTATCCCCCGCGACCGCCGAGGCGAGAGGCGCAAGCGCAAACAGCAATGACAGAAGGTTCGCGCGAATGCGTTTCATCTCGTCGATCGGTTTACCGGTTACGATCCTGCGTTACGAAGTCAGGACGTCCCCCGAGCCGGGGAGCCGCGACGAAGACGGCACTCTAGTGTGCCGAATTTGAACAATGTCTGAAAGAATCCGGCAGAAAAATGACTGAAACCACGCGCGAATGTCTTGGCGCATGCCGGACGAAACCGGCGTAAGCCTCTGCTTTGACTTACAATTCAACCAAAGGAGGCAACCTTCCATTGTGACATTCCAGGACCGTGTCAAGCGGTCTGGAGAAGGGCGGGAGCGGCTTGCCGCCCCATTTTTGAATCCCTATTGTCCCGCCACTTCAACGTTTTGCATCACCGCAATAAGGAGCGACCCCTTTGCCGATGCCGCCGCTTCAAGGCTCGTTCACGGCTCTGATCACGCCGTTTCGCGACGGCAAGATCGATGCGGCCGCATTCACGAAACTCGTCGAGTGGCAGATCGACCAAGGCACGCATGGACTCGTGCCCTGCGGCACGACCGGCGAATCTCCCACCCTGAGCCATGACGAGCACAAGCACGTGGTCGAGCTCTGCATCGAGGCGGCGGCTGGCCGCGTGCCGGTCATCGCCGGAACCGGCTCGAATTCGACCGCCGAGGCGATCGAGCTTACGCGCCATGCCAAGATTGCCGGCGCCGACGCCGTGCTCGTGGTAACGCCCTATTACAACAAACCGTCGCAAGAAGGCCTTTATCTTCATTACAAGGCCATTCATGACAGCGTCGACATACCCATCATCATCTACAACATCCCGGGACGCAGCGTCATCGACATGTCGGTCGACACCATGGCGCGGCTAGGCCAGCTCAAAAATATCGTCGGCGTGAAAGACGCCACCGCCAATCTTGCCCGCGCCAGTCAGCAGCGTGCCGCGCTCGGCAAGGATTTCATCCAATTCTCCGGCGAAGACGCCACCGCCCTCGGCTTCATGGCCCATGGCGGCCATGGCTGCATCTCCGTCACGGCCAATATTGCGCCCGCGCTCTGCGCCGAGTTTCAGCTTGCCTGCCTTGCCGGCAATTTTCGCCTGGCGCTGCAGTTGCAGGATCGCTTGATGCCGCTGCATGACGCCATGTTCGTAGAGTCGAATCCAGGTCCGGTAAAATATGCCGCGAGCCGGCTTGGTCTTTGCAGTGCCGAGACGCGGTTGCCCTTGGCGCCGCTGTCTCCAAGCTCCAAGAAAAAAGTCGACGATGCGTTATCCGCGGTCGGGCTCGTCCTCGCCTAAGCATTAAGGTGTGTCATGGCGCCAAAGCGCGAGAGCGGCAAGCTCATCGCCGAGAACAGGAAGGCGCGTTTCAACTACGACATCGAGGAGAAGCTCGAGGCCGGCATCGTGTTGATGGGATCGGAAGTGAAGTCGCTCCGCGCCGGCAAGGCGAACATTGCCGAGTCATACGCGACGGAAGAGGGCGGCGAGATCTATCTCATCAACGCGCATATTGCCGAATATGCCGGTGCGGCCCGCGACGGACATGCGCCGGCAAGGCCGCGCAAGCTGTTGCTTCATTCCAAAGAGATTGCCCGTCTGATCGGCGCCATCAACCGCCAAGGCATGACGCTCGTGCCGCTCAGGCTTTATTTCAATTCGCGCGGCATCGCCAAGATCGAACTCGGTTTAGCGAAAGGCAAAAAACTGCACGATAAGCGTGAGACCGAGAAGCGGCGCGATTGGGAGCGACAGAAGGGACGCCTGATGCGCGAGAAGGGGTGAGGCCGAATGGCAATTGACGAGTGGGTCGGCAGCCAACTCCGGGGCGCGGTTCTCCCATCGCTCGCGCTCCCCGCAACAGAAGGTCCCGACGTCGACGTCGCGCGTCTGCCCGGCCGCAGCCTGATCATCGTCTATCCTTGGACCGGAAGGCCGGGTTGTCCCAACCCGCCGGATTGGGATGCCATTCCCGGCGCCCACGGTTCGACCCCCGAGCTTGAGAGTTTCCGCGATAGCTACTCAAAATTTGTGCAAAGAGGGGTGAGGCTCTTTGGCATGAGCCGTCAAACCACCGACTATCAGCGTGAACTCGTGCATCGCCTCGCGCTGCCGTTCCCGATCTTGAGTGACGCCCGCGGACACTTCGCTGCTGCGTTGCGGCTGCCGAGTTTCGCGACCGGGGGCGAGACCTATCTCAAGCGGCTGACGCTCCTCGTTGAAGCGGGACGGGTCGCGCAAGTCTTCTACCCCGTGCGGGACCCTGCAGCGCATGCCGAAGAAGTGCTTCGCCGGCTCTCTCAGAGCGCATCGTCCTCGGCATCCTCGACCGAATAGCCCAAACGGTCGAGCCCTTCCTCCAGATAGTCCGGAAGCAGCGGCATCCCGAGCAAATATTCTTCGGTCCGGTTGGTTCGTTCGGCGCGCGCCGTGGCCAGCGCCTCATCGAGTTCCTCCGGCGCAAACGAGCCTCTGCCGATCCAAGCCAGCGCGACCAAGCTCGCTTGTTCGTCCTCGTTCAAATCGCGGATGAACTCCTTCAGTTCTTCTTGGGTCGCGTCGTCGGAAAAGGATTCGAGGATCGAGTCGGCGTCGTGATCGGAGCTGGCGCCGTCGTCCCAGGCTGCCACTTTGGCGGCAACCTCGCGGGCCTTGACGATTATGAAGCCGACTTTATCCGGCGAGATCTCCAACGCCGCCATGGGGGGTCCCATCCTCGTCAGCCGATTACCCACCGCCGCCGAATCATGCCTGTTTTGCCGCGTTGCCGCAAGGCGCAAGGGAGGGGCATTCAGGCCCTGCGCAAACCTGCCGCAGCGGCCGCTTCAACCACGACTTGCTCGAACATTTCTGTCGTTAGCCTGCCCGTATTCGTGTTCTGCCGCGAGCAATGATAGCTGTCGCAGAGCACGAACCCGCCTGGCAGGTTGTGACGGGTGCCGTGAGCGAAGGGGAAGGCTCGCCTTTTCAGTCGCAATGCGTCGAGAATCGACTCATGCGCGATGCGTCCGATAGCGAGGAAGGCCGAGAGCTTGGGCAAACTGGCGATACGGGACTCGAGGAACTTGCGGCACGCAGCGATTTCTTCGGGCTTCGGCCTGTTCTGCGGCGGCACGCAGCGTACCGCATTCGTGATCATACAGCCGGCAAGATCGAGCTCCTTTGGCCGCGCCGGATCGTACCGCCCGCGCGCCAACCCGAATTTCAGCAAGGTGCGATAGAGAAGCTCGCCGGCATAATCGCCGAGAAACGGCTGTCCAGTGCGATTGGCGCCCCTCAAACCCGGAGCAAGCCCGACAATCAGAAGCCGCGCTTCGTCTGACCCGAAGGAAGGCACCGCCCCGTTGAACCAGTCCGGATGCAGCGCCCTGTTTTCCTTGCGAAACGCGACCAGGCGCGGACAAAGGGGACAGTTCTTGTCGGGTTCAGGCGGGACCGCCCTTGTTTCGGCCGGAAGCGCCAACGCAATTACTCGGGGAGGGCGAGATTGCCCATCCCGCCCGCATCGCGCTTGGCGAGAAGCGCCAAGGCCGACCAGTCGAGATCGCCCGCGCCTGAAGCCATCAAGGCGAGGAAGCGATCGGCAAGCAAGCTCGCAAGCGGCATCGGCACCCTCAAATCTTCGGCGGCAGCAAGCGCGAGGCTGACATCCTTGTGGCCAAGCTCCGCCTTGAAGCCGGCCGGATGATAGCGCTCTTCCGCGATTAGGGCGCCATAAGTTTTATAGACTGGCGCACCGAAGAGCGTATTGGTCAAGATATCCACATATTGCCTGCGGTCCACTCCGGCCTTGCCGACAAGGGCGATCGCTTCACCCAAGCCCTCGATCACCGCTGCGATTAAAACATTGCCACTCAACTTCACCAAGTTCGCCTTAGGCGGTTCCTCGGAAACAACAAAGCTGCGCTGGCCAAGGGCCGCAAATAGCGGCTCGCAACGCTTCACGGCCGGCGGCGCCCCAGCCGCGACGATAAAGAGTTTTGCCGCCGCCGCCGCGTCGGGGCGGCCGAAGACCGGAGCCGACACCAGCTCCTGGCCTTTCGCCCGATGCGCCGCGGCCAAGCGCTCGGCGAGCGCCACGCCGATCGTGCTCATGGAGAGGTGAACGCCGCCCGGCGCAAGCGCTTCCAGGATGCCGTCCTTCTCGAACACGACGGCTTCGAGAGCCGCGTCGTCGGCCAGCATGGTGATGACCACTCCGGCGCGCGCGGCGTCTGCCGGAGCGCCGGCGCGACGCGCGCCCTTGGCAAGCAGTGGTTCGACCTTCGTGAGAGTACGATTATAGACGACCACCTCGTGACCGGCGGCGAGAAGATTTGCCGCCATCGGGCGTCCCATGCGGCCGACGCCGATGAAGCCAACCTGCATCGCTTGCCTCCTAAGAACGATGCGGAATCGCTCAGGTCTCGATTAAATCTTCCGGCTCGTATTCGTCGAGCGGCGTATTCGGCTCGGCACGCTTGCGCTCGTTGCGCTGCGCCCGGTCCGCCGGATCGCGTCCGATCTCGTCTTGGAGGTCCGCAAGATCGATGAACTGATCGGCTTGCCGGCGAAGTTCGTCGGCGACCATCGGCGGGTTGGTGGCGAGTGTTGAGACGACGCTCACCCGCTTGCCCTTGTGCTGGAGCGCTTCCACCAGCGAGCGAAAATCGCCGTCGCCCGAGAACAGCACGATGTGGTCGAGATGATCTGCGAGCTCCATGGCGTCGACGGCAAGCTCGATGTCCATGTTGCCCTTGATCTTGCGCCGGCCCGCAGCGTCGACGAATTCCTTGGTCGGCTTGGTCACCATGGTGTAGCCGTTATAGTCGAGCCAATCGATCAAGGGCCTAATCGAGGAATATTCCTGCTCTTCGGCCAGCGCCGTGTAGTAAAGCGCCCTGACCAACCGCCCCTTGGAACGGAACAGCGCCAAGAGCCGCTTATAGTCGATGTCGAAGGCGAGCGATTTCGCCGTGGCATAGAGATTGGCGCCGTCGATAAAAAGCGCGATGCGCTCGGTCGGATAGAAATTCATTCGAAGTCCATTCACTGCAAAATGCCTTGAACTAACGACGGTCCTTTCGCAATAACGCGCCAAACGAATTAAGGACCGCATTTGCAACATAGGTGCGACAGCGTGACTCCGCAATTGCCTGGCCGCGCAAAGGTCGTGGTAGCGCTCGGCGCAAATTCTCCCGGTCCCTGGGGAACGCCGGAGCAAACCATTGCACAGGCTTTGGGCGAAATTGCGCGGGCCAATATCGATGTCGTCGCTGTTTCGCCCCGCTATCGAACTGCTGCGGTGGGCGGCGCACGACAGCCTTCCTATGTGAATGCCGTCGCCTTGCTGGACACGCGCTTGCCGCCGGAAAGCTTGTTGAGAGTGCTGAAGGCTGTCGAACGGCGCGCGGGGCGGCGCGGAGGCCGGCCATGGGGACCAAGGACGCTCGACATCGACATCATCGATTATGCCGGGCTCGTCCGGCATTGGCGGAAAGGGCAGAGCCCCTTTGCGCGTGCAGGTACGCGGCCTCTCGTCTTGCCGCATCCGCTTGCCCATCGCCGCCCCTTCGTGCTGAAACCGCTGCTCGACGTCGCTCCCTCTTGGCGGCATCCGGCGTTGCGGCAAAGCGTGCGCGCTTTATGGTCGCAGGTCTCGCGTCAACGCGAAGGCCGCGTGCTGAGGTGCCACGAGGCCCCGCGTTAAGGCAAACTCGGCCGGCGGCAGCGGTGGGGAGAGACAGGCCCCCGCATGAGCTTTACCTTGCCTCAAACCGGCGAAGCGCCTAAATAAAGAGCAAATCAACCCCCTGTAACCTAAGGATCGACTCATGGCTCGCGTCACCGTCGAGGACTGCATCGACAAGGTTCCGAACCGTTTCGAGCTCGTGCTTTTGGCCGCGCATCGCGCCCGCACCATTTCCGCCGGCGCCCCGATTGCCGTCAGTCGCGACAACGACAAGAACCCGGTCGTAGCCCTGCGCGAAATTGCCGAGCAGAAAATTGCTCCCGACGACCTTAGGGAAGACTTCATCCATTCCATGCAGAAATATGTCGAGGTCGACGAGCCCGAGGCCGAAGCGGTTCCCATGTTGTCGAGCGATTCGAGAACGCCCATCCTCGGCCAGGACGATCAGTCGATCGATACCCAGATCGACAAGATGACCGAGGAGGAGCTGTTGCGCCGGATGGCGAGCCAGGCGCCTTCGGATGGCTCCAATGCGGGCCCGCGCGCACGCTGACGTCGCCGCTTTAAGACGGCGGAGCGCTCTCGCCGTTCCGCCCAGGCCCTACACGGGCTAAACTGCCATGACCCGCCAATACGAGCTTGTCGAGCGGGTGTTAAGCTATCAGCCGAACGCCGACGAGGCGCTGCTCAATCGCGCCTATGTCTACGCCATGAAGGCGCACGGCAATCAGAAGCGGGCCTCCGGCGCGCCCTTCTTCTCCCATCCCCTCGAAGTGGCGGCGATCCTCGCCGAGATGCGTCTCGACGACGCCACCATCGCCACCGCCCTTCTGCACGACATCATCGAGGACACCGACACCACGCGGGGGGAGATCGACACGCTGTTCGGCCGCGAGATCGGCACGCTGGTCGACGGCCTAACCAAGATCAAGAAGCTCGACCTCGTCACCAAGAAGGCAGAGCAGGCCGAGAATTTCCGCAAATTGCTGCTTGCCATCTCCAGCGACATCCGCGTCCTGCTCGTGAAGCTCGCCGATCGCCTGCACAATATGCGCACACTCGAGCACATGAAGCCGCAGAAGCGCAAAGTCATCGCCGAAGAGACGATGGAGATTTATGCGCCGCTCGCCGGGCGCATGGGAATGCAGTGGCTGCGCGAGGAGCTGGAGGATCACGCCTTCCGCACGCTGAACCCGGACGCTTATGCCGCGGTCGTGGACCGGCTCAAGGTGCTGCGCGAACGCAATCAGGGGCTGATCGACGAGATCGTCGCGGCGCTGACCGCCAAGCTGAAAGAAGCGGGCCTCAATGCGGTCGTCGCCGGCCGCGAGAAGAAGCCCTACGCCATCTGGAGCAAGATGGAGCGCAAACAGATCTCGCTCGAGCAGCTTTCCGACATCTACGGTTTCCGCATCGTGGTGAAAGAAATCGAAGATTGCTACCGCGCGCTCGCCGTCGTGCACACGAGTTGGCATGCGGTTCCCGGACGCTTTAAGGATTACATTTCCAATCCGAAACAGAACGACTATCAATCCATCCACACCACCATCGTCGGGCCCCGCCATCAGCGTGTCGAACTGCAAATTCGCACCGAGCGCATGCATGACGTGGCCGAATACGGCGTCGCCGCGCACGCGCTTTACAAAGACACCAACGGCGTGAACGGAAAGGGAGGCGTGGTGCCGGCCCAGGACTCCAACGCCTATCGTTGGCTGCGCCACCTCGTCGGCATGCTTCTCGACGGCGACAATCCCGAAGAGTTCCTAGAGCACACCAAGCTCGAACTGTTCCAGGACCAGGTGTTCTGCTTCACTCCCAAGGGGCGCTTGATCGCGCTCCCGCGCGGCGCCAATCCGATCGACTTCGCCTACGCCGTGCACACAGATATCGGCAACACCTGCGTAGGCTGCAAGATCAATGGGCGTCCCATGCCGCTCGCCACCGAGCTTAGGAACGGCGACGAAGTCGAGATCATCTGCTCGAAGGCGCAACGGCCGCCTTCGGCATGGCAAAGCTTGGCCGTCACCGGCAAGGCGCGCTCGGCGATCCGGCGCGCGACGCGCGATGCGGTGCGCGCCCAATACGGCAAACTCGGCCGCGAGATTGTCCTGCGCGCCTTCCAGCGGCGCGAAAAGACCTTCAGCGAGGAGGCCCTCGCCGCCGCCCTGCCGCGGCTTTCGCAAAAGACGGTCGAGGATGTGATGGCCGCGGTCGGTCGCGGCGAACTCGCCTCCGCCGACGTGGTGCGGGCCGTTTTTCCCCAGGAGACGCCGCAGGAGGCCCCGAAGCGGCGGCGTAAGGTCAAGCGCAACGACGAAGGCTGGTTCGGCCTCGGCAAGGTCATCGGGCTCAAGTTCCGCTGGCCCGGGTCGTCCTCGCGCAGCAGAGATTCGGGTCCCGGCGGCATTCCCATCCGTGGCTTGCGCGGCGATCTTCCCGTCCGCTTCGCCGAAGGCGGCGCAGTTCCGGGCGACCGCATCGTCGGCATTCTCACCCCGGGCCAAGGCATCACCATCTATCCGATCCACGCCGAGGCCCTCAAAGCCTTCGACGAGGAGCCCGAGCGCTGGATCGACGTCACTTGGGACATCGACGAGGATAACCCGCAACGCTTTCCGGCCCGGATCACGGTCACGGCGCTGAACGAACCGGGAAGCCTCGCACAAGTGGCCGCCGTCATCGGCGAGGCCGATGGCAATATCGACAATGTCAAAATGACGAACCGCGTGCCCGACTTCACCGAAATGGTCATCGATCTCGAAGTCTGGGATCTGAAGCACCTAAACGACATCATTGCCGGGCTCAGGGCCAAGGAGGTCGTCTCTAGCGTCGCGCGTGCCAATGCCTGAGCAAGCTGGCATCCAATCAGTCTTTTACCTAAATATGCTAGGCCCGTGCCGCCGGAGCGATTGCGTCGCCCGGTGTTGGGTCGTGCTTTGAGCGTGTCGAGGTCGTAATGCTGTTCCGGCGCCGCGAGGCGGAAAGTTTTCTCGCCAAGGTCCGCGTGCATCTTTGGCCGCGCCGGAGCTGGAGCCGGTCGAGCCGCTACATCGTCTACCGGCTGCGGCGCCTGAGCGACACCCCGCACGCGGTCGCGCTCGGCTTTGCCGTGGGTGTTTTCACTGCCGTGACCCCCTTTCTCGGCACCCACATGGTCACGGCCGCACTGCTTGCCTGGGCGATCGGCGGCAGCGTCGTGGCCGCGCTTCTCGGCACATTCGTGGGCAATCCGCTGACCTATCCCCTCTTCTGGTATTCCACCTACGAGATCGGCAGTCTGATGCTGGGCGGGACCGTCGAGCGGCCGTCGATCGATTTGTCGGGCGGCATTTTCCAAAGCTCGATCGATACGCTGTGGCCGATCCTGTGGCCCATGACGCTCGGCTCGCTCCCCGTAGGCCTTGCTCTTGCCGCGCTCGGCTATGTCCTGGTGAAGCCTATGGTGGAAGCTTACAAACATCGCCGCCGGCGCAGGCTCGAGCTGCGCCAAAGCCGTGAGGCGCTGGGAACGCGATGAGCCACGAACAAGCGCTGCGAGGCCGCGGCGAGACTCATTTTCCGCCGATCCGGCTCGGTATCAATATCGACCACGTCGCGACTTTGCGAAACGCGCGGGGAGGGCGCCATCCCGATCCGATCCGGGCGGCAAAACTCGCGGTCGAAGCCGGCGCCGACAATATCACCGCGCATCTTCGCGAAGACCGGCGTCACATCCGCGACGAAGACATCGCCCGCCTCGTCGCCGAGGCCATCGCCCCGCTCAATCTCGAAATGGCCGTCACCCCAGAGATGCTCGCCATTGCGCTGAAAACCTGCCCGCATTCCTGTTGCCTCGTGCCAGAGCGGCGGGAAGAAATCACCACCGAGGGCGGTCTCGACGTCGCAGGTCAAATCGACACAATCGCGCCCTTTATTGCCGAGTTGAGAGGTGCGGGCATTCTGGTGTCACTCTTCATCGACCCCGACCTCGAACAAATCGAGGCATCCGCTCAGGTTGGCGCCGACGCGATCGAACTGCATACCGGAACCTACTGCCTGGCCGCGACCTCAGGTGACACACAGGCTACGCGCCGGGAACTGAAACGCCTCATCGACGGAGCCGCGGCGGCCTCCTCACTCGGACTCGAAGTCCACGCCGGCCACGGACTCGATTACGATAACGTCGTGCCGGTCGCGTCAATTCCCGAGATCGTCGAACTCAACATCGGACATTACCTTGTGGGTGAAGCGCTGTTCGTGGGACTGCTCGACAGCATTTCACGCATGCGCATGCTGATGGACGAGGCGCGACAGGGCCTGCGGCATCAAGACACACGCGCCAGAGTTCCAAGCACGTGATGATTATCGGCATCGGCAGCGATATGATCGACATCCGGCGCGTCGAGCGCACCATCGAGCGCTTCGGCGACCGCTTTCTCGACCGGATTTTCACCGAGACCGAGCGCCAGAAGTCCGACGGCCGCGCCATGCGCGCGGCCTCCTATGCCAAGCGTTTTGCCGCCAAGGAAGCCTGTGCCAAGGCGCTTGGAACCGGGTTTCGCCAGGGCGTGTTTTGGCGCGACATGGGCGTCGTGAATTTGCCCTCAGGCCGTCCCACATTGGAGCTGACCGGGGGCGCGGCCCGGGCGCTCGCGCGAATCACGCCGGAGGGGCACGAAGTGCGCATCGATTTGTCCATCACCGACGATTTTCCCACCGCGCAGGCCATCGTCATCATCTCGGCTGTCAAAGTTCCGCTTCGCGACTGACCGGTTTGCCTCACCAGCGGGGAGAGGCTATAGGGGCGGGGTGGTCGCAGCATTTTATATGCCAAAGCAACGCAAGGAGAGCTTCCGCATGAGTCTTCAGGCCGAAAAGACGGAAGCGAAGAGCAGCGCTAAAGATACTATCCGCGTCATCATTCATGCGCTGATCTTGGCGCTTTTGGTGCGCATCTTTTTATTTCAGCCGTTCAATATTCCCTCTGGCTCGATGATCCCCACGCTTCTGATCGGCGACTACCTGTTTGTGTCGAAATATAGCTACGGCTACAGCCGGTACTCTTTTCCCTTCAGCCCCAATCTTTTTTCAGGGCGCGTCTGGGCCAAGGAGCCGGAGCGCGGGGACGTCGTCGTATTCAAGCTGCCGCGCGACAACGAGACCGACTATATCAAGCGCGTCATCGGCCTTCCCGGCGACGAAATCCAGATGATCCACGGCGTGTTACACATCAACGGCAAGCCGGTGCCCAAGGTCCGCATAGACGACTACGTCGTGACCGAGCCTTCCGGGCGGGAGCGGCACATTCCCCGCTACTTGGAGACCTTGCCGAACGGCGTCTCCTATCCCGTGCTCGATATCGTGCAGGACGGCATCGGCGACAATACCGAAGTTTACAAAGTGCCCGAGGGGCAATTCTTCATGATGGGGGACAACCGCGACAATTCCACCGACAGCCGCTTCTTGTCCGAGGTCGGTTTCGTCCCCTTTGAAAACCTGGTGGGCAAGGCGCAGATCATCTTCTTCTCGCTCGATGAGAATTCGCGTTTCTTCGAGTTTTGGGATTGGCCGACCAGCATCCGTTGGTCGCGCCTGTTCGAGGTGGTGCATTAGGCCTTGCCGAAGCAGCGCAAAACGGCGCTTGAGGAGTTTTCCGCCCGGATCGGGCATCGATTTGCCGACCCGACCCTGCTTACTCTTGCCCTTACCCACTCGAGCGCTCGCGCCGGAGTTCGTGCCGATCAAGACAATGAGCGACTCGAATTTCTCGGCGACCGGGTCTTGGGGCTCGCCGTCGCCGAACTCTTGACCGAGCGCTTCCCGAAGGCGCGCGAGGGCGAGCTTGCCCGCTGGTTCAACCAGCTCGTCCGCGCGGAGACTTGCGCCGAGGTGGCCCAGGATTGGGACCTTGGGGCTTATATTGTGATGAGCGGCGGCGAAGCGGAGAGCGGCGGGCGGCGCAAGAAGACCATCCTCGCCAATACTTGCGAGGCGGTTCTCGGCGCGGTCTTCGCCGACGCCGGCTACGAGCCCGCAAAATCTGTGATCCGCCGGTTCTGGGAAGAACACCTTAGAGCCCTCGACGCCGCGCCGCCCGACGCCAAATCCTTGCTACAGGAATGGGCGCAAGGGCGGCGGCTGCCCTTGCCGCGCTACCTTGAGGTCGCACGTGAAGGCCCCGACCATGCCCCGCGCTTCACGGCCGAGGTACAAATCGAGGGAATCGCACCCGAGCGTGGCCAGGGCGCCAATAAGCGCGAGGCCGAGCAGGCAGCCGCGCTTGCCATGCTCCTGCGCGAAGGAGTCTGGCAAAGGCCTCAAAATGGTTGAGTCAGCGCCTCGAGGGGAGCCTCGCTGCGGCTTCGTCGCGCTGATTGGCGCGCCGAACAGCGGCAAGTCGACGCTCACCAACGCCCTCGTGGGGGCCAAGGTCTCCATCGTCACCCATAAGGCACAGACCACGCGCGGTCCCGTGCGCGGCATTGCCTTGATCGGTGATTCGCAAGTCATCCTCGTCGATACGCCCGGAATCTTCCAGCCGAAGCGCCGGCTCGACCGCGCCATGGCGCAAGCCGCCTGGGAGCGGGCGGGAGACGCCGATCTCGTCGCTGTCGTGATCGACGCGCATCGCGATCGCGAGGCGCTCGAGCCCATATTCGAGCACTTGCCGGATGTCCGCCGTCCGACGATCGCCATTCTCAACAAGATCGATCTCGTGCCGAAACCGGAATTGCTGCGTCTCGCCGCCGACATCTCGGCGAAACATCTTTTCGAACGCGTGTTCATGATTTCGGCGCTGAACGGCGACGGCGTAGCCGATCTCAAGGCTTATCTCGCCGAAGCCGTGCCCTTAGGGCCTTGGCTCTACCCCGAGGACCAGCTGACTGACGCATCGCTGCGGCGGACAGCCGCCGAAATCACGCGTGAGAAGCTCTTTCTCAGGCTGCATGACGAGCTGCCTTACAAATTGACGGTCGAAACCACCGACTGGAAGGAATTGAACGACGGGAGCGTCAGAATCGAGCAAACCATTTACGTCGAGCGCGAGGGGCACCGGAAGATCGTGCTCGGCAACAAGGGCCGGACCATCAAGGAGATCGGCTCGGCCGCACGCGCCGAGATCGCCGAGATCGTCGGCGCGCCGGTGCATCTCATCGTCTTCGTCAAGGTGCGCGAGCGCTGGGCAGAGGACCCTGAGCGCTATCGCGAGATGGGCCTCGACTATCCGAAGCGATAAAACGCAAAGATGGACTGGACCGACGAAGGCATCTTCCTTACCGCCAAGCCGCTTGGTGAGGCGAGCGCGGTGGTAGAACTTTTTACCCTCAAGCACGGGCGTCATCTTGGGCTCGTGCGGGGAGGGCGCTCGCGCCGAATGCGGCCGCTGCTCCAACCCGGAAATCTTTTGCGCGCAACTTGGCGCGCACGCCTTGCCGAGCATCTCGGCGGCTTCAATGTGGAACTCATGGAAGCGCATGCCGCGCGCGTTCTCGACGACCAATTGGCGCTTGCCGCCATCGGATCAGTGACGACCCTCGCCAAACTCCTGCCCGAGCGAGACCCGCATCCGGCGCTTTATGCCGCTACACTCAGCCTTTTGCGCGGCCTGGACGACATCTCTCTGTGGCCGTTGCTGTTTGCGCGATGGGAATTCCAACTCTTAAGCGAGCTTGGCTTCGGCCTCGATCTCAGCGCATGCGCCGCGACCGGAGCGGACAACGATCTCGCTTATGTGTCGCCCCGTTCGGGACGCGCCGTATCGCGCGAAGCGGGTAGGCCGTATGCCGACAAGCTGCTCAAGTTGCCGCCGTTTCTGCTCGATGAGGCGGCGCCAGCGAGCCACTCAGATGTCCTCGCAGGTCTCGCGCTCACCGGCCATTTCCTCGAGCGCGACGTGCTCTTGCCGCATGGGCTTTCCCTGCCGCAAGCCCGCAGCCGCCTGATTGCACTTCTCTCGCAGCCAAGAGCCGCTTCTGCATAGGAAATGGCCGCGCGAGCGGCACGCTTGAGCCGGACCCCGCAATGCGCTAAGCGGCGAGTATGGGAAAGCGGATGTCGCCGCCTGATTCGGAAGGGCCGATCGAGCCAGTCGATCTGCGCGAAGCTCTGGAGGAGCGCTATCTCGCTTATGCGCTATCGACCATTATGCATCGCGCGCTTCCCGACGTGCGCGACGGGCTCAAGCCCGTGCACCGGCGGCTGCTCTACGCCATGCAGCAGCTCCGGCTCTCGCCGAACGGCGAGTTCCGCAAATGCGCCAAAATCGTCGGCGACACGATGGGCAATTTCCACCCGCACGGCAATCAGGCGATTTACGACGCGCTGGCGCGGCTGGCGCAGGATTTCTCGGTGCGCTTTCCGCTCATCGACGGGCAGGGCAATTTCGGCAATATCGACGGCGACAATCCCGCTGCCGACCGCTACACCGAAGCGCGACTGACCGACGTCGCTGCGAAACTTCTCGAAGGCATCGACGAGGACACGGTCGATTTCCGGCCGAATTACGACGGCCGCGAGCAGGAGCCTGTCGTGCTTCCTGCCAATTTTCCCAATCTCCTCGCCAACGGCGCCTCGGGCATCGCCGTCGGCATGGCCACCAATATCCCTCCGCACAATGTCGGCGAGCTTTGCGATGCCGCGTTGCATCTCATCAAGTTCCCGAATGCCACGGCCGACAAACTGGTCGAGATGGTGCCTGGGCCGGATTTCCCCACCGGCGGGGTGATCGTCGATCCGCGGCAGGACGTCGTGCAGGCCTATAAGACCGGCCGCGGTTCATTCCGCTTGCGCGCGCGCTGGACCACGGAGGATACCGGACGCGGTACCTACCAGATCGTCGTGACCGAAATCCCGTATCAAATACCGAAAGCGCGGCTTGTCGCCCGTATCGCCGAATTGATTCAATTGAAGAAGCTGCCGCTGCTCGCCGATGTGCGCGACGAGTCGGCAGAGGACATTCGGCTGGTGCTCGAGCCGAAGAGCCGCACCGTCGATCCCGTGCTGCTGATGGAATCGCTCTTCAAGCTGACCGAGCTCGAGATCCGCGTGCCGCTCAACATGAACGTGCTGAGCCGGGGGCAAATCCCTAACGTGCTCAGCCTGCGCCAGGTCTTGCGCGAGTGGCTCGACCATCGCCAGCAGGTCTTGCTGCGCCGCTCCAAATTCCGCCTCGCCAAAATCGACCACCGGCTCGAAGTGCTCGGCGGATATCTGATCGTCTATTTGAACATCGACAAGGTGATCAAGATCATCCGCGAGAAGGACGAGCCGAAGCCGGCGCTGATGAAGGCTTTTAAGCTCACCGAAGTGCAGGCAGAAGCCA
Source organism: Methyloceanibacter sp. (assembly GCA_035575415.1). Classification (GTDB taxonomy): domain Bacteria; phylum Pseudomonadota; class Alphaproteobacteria; order Rhizobiales; family Methyloligellaceae; genus Methyloceanibacter. The sequence continues at coordinate 16,724 of DATLXW010000013.1, forward strand.
TTCTCAATATGCGGCTGCGGGCCTTGCGCAAGCTCGAAGAGATGGAGATCCGGCGCGAGCACGACGAGCTCACCAAGGAGCGCAAGGAGCTGAAGGCGCTGCTCGGCTCCGAGGACAAGCAATGGAAACGCATCGCCGACGAGATCAAATCGCTGAAAGATCAGTTCGGGCAGAAGACCGCGCTCGGCAAACGTCGCACCACCTTCGCCGAAGCGCCGGAGGGCGTCGACACCGATCTCGCCGAAGCGATGATCGAGAAGGAGCCGGTTACCGTCGTCCTGTCGGAGAAGGGCTGGATCCGAGCCGTCAAGGGCCATCAGACGGAGCCCGGAGCGCTCACCTTCAAGGAGGGCGACCGGCTGAAGAACTTCGTCAAGGCACAGACCACGGATACCTTGCTTCTCTTCGCCACCAATGGCCGCTTTTACTCGCTTTCGGCCGACAAGCTCCCCGGGGGCAGGGGTCATGGCGAGCCATTCCGGCTCATGATCGACATCGAGGAAACCGCGGATGCCGTCGAACTCTTCGCGCATCAGCCGGGCCGCAAACTCCTCGTCGCCTCAGCGAGCGGCCATGGGTTCATCGTGCCTGAAGATGAGGTGCTGGCGCAGACGCGCAAAGGCAAGCAGGTGCTCAATCTGCGGCAAGGCGAAGAAGCCGCCGTTTGCGCGCCGATCGAAGGCGACAGCGTGGCGGTGATCGGCGAGAACCGCAAGCTTCTGCTCTTCCCTTTAAGCGAGCTTCCCGAGATGCCGCGCGGCAAGGGCGTCCGGCTGCAGCGCTACAAGGACGGCGGTCTTGCCGACGCCAAGACCTTCACCAAGAAGGACGGACTGACTTACATCGATGCTGCCGGCCGTTCCTTCACACTCACCGATCTTCGCGATTGGTGGGGCACGCGTGCCCAGGCCGGTCGGCTTCCGCCGAAGGGTTTCCCCAAATCAGGCAAATTCGGCGCCAAGTTCTGAAATCTGAAATCAGAGGTCAGAACTCAGATGTTGGAAACGGGACTTTCAGCGCACGCATTCCGATTTCAGATTTCTGATTTCCGAACCCTGGGCAGCCGCCCGCACCCAGCCCTTGGAGGTGAGGCGCTCCTGCGGCTCAAAACGGTTCTTGTAGCGCATTTTGCGCGAGCCCTCGATCCAATAGCCGAGATACACGTAAGGCAAGCCTTGGCGCCGCGCATAGTCGACATGATCGAGGATCATATAGGTGCCAAGACTGCGATGGGGCTGATCGGGATCGTAGAAGCTGTAAACCATGGAAATGCCGTCGCTCAAGCGGTCGCACAGCGACACGGCAACAAGTGGAGAAGCACCGCTGCTATAGGGATCGGGCTTCAACCGGTATTCGGTGACGAAGGTCTCAACCACGCTGTCTTCGACCATCAGCGAATAATCGAGCACCGACATTTCGGCCATGCCGCCGTCCGCGTGGCGCACATCGATATAGGAGCGGAATAGCGCATATTGCTCCGTGCTTGGCGCCGGCGGCATGCGCGTGGCGACGAGATCGGCGTTCATGCGCGCAATGCGCTTGAGCGAGCGCCGCAGCTTGAACTCGTCCACCAGGATACGCACCGGCACGCAGGCCGAGCAGGAATCGCAATAAGGCATGTAGGCGATGTTCTGGCTGCGCCGGAACCCGCCTTTCAGTAGATTGTCGATGAGGAAGCGCGGCTTGTCGCGCGTGAGGTGAGTAAAGAGCTTCCGCTCGAGCCGGCCGGGGAGGTAGGGGCAAGGCTGCGGCGCGGTGATGTAGAATTCAGGGAAATTGTTCTTGTGCTCTGTCACGTCTCACCGACCGGCATTCGAATCCGGAGCCATTGGTGCAAGCTTAACGGATGCCGGGCGGCGAATGCAATCCGGCAGCCGCAGCAGGGTGTCATTGACGTTGCATTTTAGAATGATTCAGGACTAGACCCGGTTGATCAACACCACCCCGGCCAGAATGTCGTGCAGGCAGCGCTTACGGGAATCGAACAGGGCCCAAAGCAGAATGGGGCAGAAGATCACCAGCGAGAACCAGAATAAGAGGGCGTGAAAGGCGGCGATGAGGGGGCTGACTTTGCCGCCATACCACATGCGCACCTCCAGGCCCATGGTTCGCTGGCCGACGGTTGCGGAATTGCGTCCGCCGATGGTGACAGCATTGTAACCGAGCCCAACCGCGGGGAAGACGAGCCCGAACAGCAACCAGGCGAGACCCAGGGTAATGACTCCAAGCACGGCCACGGCCACGTAAGCGATGATCGTCAGCATGAGAATGATAACGGCGTCGATGAGGAAGGCGACGATACGCTTCCAAATCACTCCGTCGAAGAGCGCCGGCTGCGTTACCGGGTCAAAGGCATGCGGCTGGCCGGCAAAATTGCCGCCGCGGGTCGGAAGCGTCTGCTGCTCGTTCATCCAAGCTCTCCCAATTCGGAAAAGGCCGTCCGGCGTTAAGTGGTATCGCTCCGGGCTCGAAGCAAGCATGTAAGTGGAGCCTGCGGGAGACCCCGGGCGAGGAGGCAACCGGGGGGCCTTGATCGCGGCGGGTTGCCGCGACGAAGCCGACACGTTAACAATCTCATCTGCGCTGCCGCGACGGGGACGATGCATGCGGAAATCATTGCTTTGGCTTGGCCTGGCTGTTTCTTGCGCCGCGCACCCGGCCCTGGCGACGAGGGCTTACGCCTGCGAAGGCAACGAAGTCATTTTCGAAGACCACTTTGCCGATGACGCCGGCGGCTGGCCGCTGAAGGATACCGTCGAGGTAAAGGACGGTCTCTTCGTCTTCAAGCTCCCGCCGGATGACATGCAATCCAACCTCAACGTTACCTTCACGGTAAGGGACGCCGACATTTGCTCCGAAACGGTCTGGCCGAGCGGCGAGCAGCCGATGCTGGGCGCGGGCCTTCTCTTCTGGGGTGAGGACAACCGGACTTATTTCCAATTCGGTATTCTCAATAACGGCAAATACTGGATCGCGCGCAAACAGGACGGCAAATGGCTCGGCACCATCGCCGCCAACGTCGATTCCGATGCGATCAAAACGAACCCCGGCGAGTCGAATGTGCTGCGGGTCAAGGCCAATGGTAACAATCTGAGCTTCTATATCAACGGCACCAAGGTGCGCGAGCTTCGCGGCCAGGCCCCCAAGGGGCCATGGCGCTTCGGACTGTCCGGCGACAATTTCGACAAAGAGAAAGAAGCGAGAATCGTATTCAAGACCGTAAAGGTCACGAACTAGCGGCGGCGCGCAGCAATTTGGCGGCGTCGCGGGCGAAATAGGTGAGGATCGCGTCGGCGCCGGCGCGCTTGCAGGCGAGCAGGCTCTCCATCATCACTTTGTCCTTGTCGAGCCAGCCGCGCTCGGAGGCCGCCGTCAGCATCGCGTATTCGCCGGAGACCTGATAGACGAAGGTCGGGACTTTGAACGCCTCTTTCACCCGCCACACGATGTCGAGATAGGCGAGCCCAGGCTTCACCATAACCATGTCGGCGCCTTCGGCGATGTCGAGCGCAACTTCCCGCAAGGCTTCATCGCCATTGCCCGGATCCATCTGATAAGTCAGTTTGTCACCCTTGAGCAGGCCGCCGGAGCCTACAGCGTCGCGGAACGGTCCGTAGAAGGACGAGGCATATTTGGCGGCATAAGCGAGAATCTGCGCGTTGACGAAGCCATTCGCCTCGAGCGCCGCTCTGATCGCGCCGATGCGCCCGTCCATCATGTCGGAGGGCGCGAGAATATCGCAGCCGGCTTCGGCCTGAATGAGGGCCTGTTCCACCAGCACCTCGAGGGTGCGGTCGTTGTCGATCTCTCCGTCGACCAAAATGCCGTCATGCCCGTGATTGGTATAAGGGTCGAGCGCCACGTCGCAGATGATGCCGATATCCGGCACGGCCTTTTTGATGGCGCGCACGGCGCGGCAGACGAGGTTGCCCGGATTGATCGCTTCGCTTGCCGCGGCATCGCGCAGCGAGGGATCGGTGTTGGGGAACAGCGCAATCGCCGGAAGCCCGAGCTTGGCTGCTTCTTCAGCGGCCTTCACCGCGAGATCGATCGATAGCCGTTCTACGCCCGGCATTGAGCTCACGCTCGTTCGGGTGCGTATGCCTTCGACGACGAAAATCGGCCAGATCAAATCATCGATAGTGAGGCTTTTCTCGCGCACCAGCCGCCGCGACCAGCCCGCGTGCCGGTTGCGCCGCATCCGTGTCGCCGGAAACCCGGGCTCCGCTATCAGGGGAGACTTGGCGTTCGCGCGCTTGGCTCGCTCGCGCCGCAGTGATACCGCCTTTCCCTTTGCCGACGACATTCGCGTTTTTCCGCCCTTCGAAGTGCCGCGAAACTAGCACCGCGCCGCGGCGCCCGCCAGCCTTCGCCATCCTTATAGATAAGAGCTTATTGGCAAAGGTGCAGGCCCGAACGTCTCACGCGCATGTCGAGGTGGAAATGGCTTTGATGCGCCTCGTCGGCGTCTGGACCGAGCACGGTGCGGAACTCCTCGCACGCTTCGTCGTGAACTCTCTTGAGGAAGTCGGCCTTGCGCGCTGAAAGCGGCTTCCCCTCAGGCGGCGCAGAAGCCGGAAGGCGAGACGTCGAAAGCTCGGCTGTCGTTTTGAAGGACTTCACGCGCGCCACGGGTATCGGCGGCTTGGGTTGCGGCAAGGGAATGCCGCCCGTTACCTCGGGTTGACGCGCCGGGCTTGGGTGTGGCGGCGGTGGCGCTTCTGAGTTGTCATGCGGCCAATCCTTGAGCACGGCGATCTCTTCGCCCGACTCGAGCACAAAGGCCGCGATGTCGAGCGCGTTGACAAGGGCGTGCTCGCTGATCGGCGCAATCGCATCCCCGTTGCGGTGACGGCAGTCATAGGACGCGATGTTACGCAGCTTGGTAACCCTCGCGCCGAACTGAGCGCCGGCCTCCGGTTGAACCCGCTCTCGCAACCACCGATTCAGGCTCGCGGCGAGGGCACAAGTGATCGTAGCCGCAGGTTCGATCACAACTTTGGGCTCGCCGATCGATCTGACCAGAATCGGCGCCGGCGCGCCGCATTCCCCCTCCTTGATTGGAGGAAGCATCTCATAGTCGACTGTCATACCGTCGAGCAACGCTTTGCATTCGGTCTCGGCTGTTTCGATTTCTTCCGCACCCCAGGGACCCGTCGCCGAATCGCCTGGAGCGGAGCGCTGCGGATTTGGTTCGGGCGGCGTCACCGGTTCGCCGTCCTCGGCGCGCGCGGACGGAAGTGCGCTCAAGAGCGCAAGGACGAACAGCGTGCTTACCCTTACGGCCACGATTAGGAGCCCTGACCAGCTTGTAGTTTCGGCGATTGGATGCTAGCTGCCCCCGGACCTTCCCGGCTCAAACCTCCCGGCCGAACCTTCGGGATTGGTTTGACCTTTTTGCAACGCCGAAGGATGGGAGCATGACGATTGTCTGACGGTCTTGGCATCGGTTTCACCGAAATCGATCGCGCCGGGGTCATTACACTCGACCGCCCCGAGCGTCTCAACGCGCTAACGCGGGAAATGTTCGCGGCACTTAGCGCGCATTACCGCCGCTGGGCTCCGGCGCCGCACATTTACGGCGTGGTGATGCAATCGGCGCATCCGAGCGTGTTCTGTAGCGGCGGCGATCTCAAAGCCCTACATGAGTGGTGCGAGCAAGAAGCATATGGGGCGATCCGCGAGTTCTATCGTGCCGCCTACACGCAAGTCTGGGTGCTGGAGAAATTCATCCGTCCGAACGTGCCGCTGATCAATGGGCTCTGCCTCGGCGGAGGCGTCGCCATCAGCCTTTATGGCACCCATTGCGTGGCGGGAGAGGGTTATCGCTTCGGCATGCCGCAGGTCGGAATAGGCTTCCTTCCGGATGTAGGAGGCACTTATTTTCTGCCGCGTCTTCTCGGCCGCACCGGACTCTATCTCGCGCTTACCGGCCGCACCATCGGCCCCGCAGAGGCCTATCGCCAGCGCCTCGTCACCCATTGTGTCCCGGCGGCGCATTTCTCCGTCATCAAGGACGCGGTCGCCGACCATCACCCCATCGACCGGTTGCTCGATGGGTTGCACAAGGACCCTGGCGAAGGCGAACTGGTGCGCTATGCGCCGCTGATCGACCGCGTTTTCGCCGCGCCCTCCGTCGAAGCCATTCTCGCAGAGCTGGACAAAGTCGAAGGCGAAGACGCGTCGTTTGCGCGCGAGACCGCGGCGGAAATCCGTAAGAAGTCGCCCACCTCTCTTAAGGTCGCCTTCGAGCAGATGCGCCGCGGCAAATCGCTCGATCTTGCCTCCGCGCTCAAGCTCGAATTCCGGCTTGCCTCCCACCTCATCAAGAGCAACGATTACCGCGAAGGCATCGCCGCGCGGATTGCCGGGAAAGAGCGCAGCCCGCAATGGCGGCCGGCACGGCTAGAGGAGGTCGGCGCCGAGACGATCGCGCACCTGTTCGACACGCCGGCCGAGGACGAGCTTGAGCTGCAAGGGGCGGGGCCCAGCATTTGAGCTGGGCTCAAACGCGAGCCAACATCATCAAAAATTAAACCTAGAATTTCATGCAATCTTAAGCGTCTTGCTTAAGCGGATTTTAGCTCGCTTCGTCCTAATCTCAGTTGAAAGTTGGGGACAAAAAACAACTCAACGAGGGTAGGCGAATGAGTGTAGCCCTGGATTTAGGGAACCGTACTGGCGCTGGCGAGGCCGAAGACCTCAAGAGCCGCTATCTTGTTTCCTTGAAGCTGGTCGAGCGCCTTCATCGGCTGTTACTCGACGTCATCAAGGATGAATTCGAGCGTTTGGGCCGCGCCGACGTGAACAGCGTACAGGCGCTCCTGCTTTACAATATCGGCGATGCGGAACTGACGGCCGGAGAGCTCACAAGCCGCGGTTACTATCTCGGCTCCAATGTCTCTTACAACCTGAAGAAGCTCGTCGACGCCGGTTACATCCACCATCAGCGTTCCACCACCGACCGCCGCTCGGTGCGCGTGCGCCTCACCGAGAAGGGGCAGGAAGTGTGCAAGGTGGTGAATAATCTTTATCAGCGGCAACTCAAGTCGCTGCAACAGGTCGGCGGCATAGGCCCGAACGATCTCGAAGCGCTCAACAAGTCGCTGATCCGGCTCGAGCGGTTCTGGACCGATCAAATTCGCTATCAGCTCTGATCTCTGAAGCGCTGCGTGCAATAAAACGCCCTGGCGAGAGCGATTTCGCCGGGGCGTTTTTGCTTTCCTAGGGGCGGCTTAAGCGCAAAATTGCCCGATTTTGCCGCTACCTCTTGCAACGATGCGTCTTCGGCAACATCTGCTAATGCGGATGTAACTCGCGCCATTGTGACAAGAGTTCCAGCTTTCGGCGCTGGAGCGAACCGGTCAAAGCGCCTATAGTCGACAGTTGCGAGGGAAGGGAGCCGCAATTGGACGGGGAGCGGCACATGCTTTCAGTCAGGTTGACGGTCGTTGCGGTTGCTGCCGCAGCGGCTCTGGCCGCTTTATCCGGCGTTGGCGCCGCGCAGGCAGGCCCTTTCCAGTGGCTGACCGGCAAGAACCGGCAGCAGGACTCTGAGCAGCAACAACAGCAAAGCGGCCCGGGCTTCTTCCCCTTCTTCGGCGGCGGACGCGGCAATCGGAACCAACAGACGACGGCGCCGCATCGGGACGAACTTCCGCCCGACGATCCCGAGGCCTACATGATCACCAATCCCCCCCTCGGGATGCCCACCCTTTCTTCGCGCAATATTCAAGCAACCAAGCTTGCCATCGAACGCTATAGCGCGATCGTGGCTCAGGGAGGTTGGCCCGCCGTCCCCGCGGTGGTCATGAAGCCTGGCTCGCGCGGTCCGGAGATTGTGACCTTGCACCGCCGGCTCGAAATTTCCGGCGATCTCGTCGGCACGAGCATTCCCGACCAATACACGCCGACGCTCATGGAAGCGGTAAAGAAATTCCAGGCGCGGCACGGACTGCCCGCCACCGGAGTGATCGACAGCAAAGCCATGGTCGAGGCGCTGAATGTGCCCGCTTCGCTCAGGCTTGCGCAATTGCAAGCGAGCTTGAAGCGATTGCAAGACTTGGCTCCCTCCGCCTCCGGCCGTTACGTCGTGGTCAACGTGCCTGCCGCCCAAGTCGAAGCCGTCGAAGGCGGGGCGGTGGTTCTGCGCCACGCCGCCGTGGTCGGCAAGCCTGAGCGGCCGACACCGGAGATCTCCAGCAAGATTCAGGAAATCAATTTCAATCCCTATTGGTACGTGCCGCGCACGATCATTCACAAGGATCTCATTCCCAAGGCGCAGCAATTCGCCCGCAACGGTCAGGACATGCTGGCCGCTTACCACATGCAGGCCTTCGATGCCGCCGGCAATCCGCTCGATCCGCGCCAGATCGATTGGTTCGGCCCAGCCGTTTACAACTACAATTTCCGCCAGCTTCCTTGGGAGGAGAACTCGCTCGGCTTTGTCAAGATCAACTTCCCCAACAAGGACAGCGTCTACATGCA
>DATLXW010000014.1:0-8913 GCA_035575415.1 Methyloceanibacter sp.
CCCTATGCCAAGCACCTATGGCGGACTAATATCCCCATAGACATTCGAAATCCGCGGATTTCCAGGGGGTCCAGCCAATGGCCAGCGACCGAAAGCAAGCAGAACTTGCCGCCACGCGAGTTCTGCGCACCCTGGCGGTCGCCCCGGGCGATGGAAATCTCGAGGCCGTGGCCGAAATCATCGAGATGGCTCTGCATGACGCGGCGCGCGACCGCGAGAAAAAGGAGCTTCAGCGCATCGCCGAAATGCAGGCCTCGGCGCACGCTCACCTTTCGCGTTTGCTTAACGCCTCGCCCGCGGTGATTTATTGCCGTCGCGCCAGTGACAATTTTCAACCCACATTTGTGAGCGACAGCATCACCGAACTATTCGGCGTCACCCCTCGCGAATATTTCGAAAATCCCGATCTCTGGAAGGAGCGCGTCCATCCCGACGACATCCCCCGCATGAGCGCATGGGTCGGTCGAACGTTTGCAGATACGACGCGGTCGATCGAATACCGCTATCGGCGCAACGATGGCACCTATTGCTGGGTGCATGATCGACAGCACATTCTCTACGACGACAAAGGCAAGCCGGTCGAGATCGTCGGCTCCTGGACCAACGTTACCGAGCGCAAAGAGGCCGAGGAAGCGCGCGAGGCCGCGCGGCAACGCCTCAAACTCCTCGTCAATGCTTCACCCGCGGTGATCTATTGCCGCCGCGCCACCGGCGATTTCGAACCGACCTTCGTCAGCGAAAGCGTCACACGCTTATTCGGCTGCACACCGCAGCAATATCTCGACGATCCTTACCTTTGGCGCAACCGAGTCCATCCCGATGACGTAGCGCGTATCGACGCTTGGGTCGATCGCATGTTCGAAAGCGACAAACGCGCACTCGAATACCGGATCCGGCGAAACGACGGTTCGTATTTCTGGGTGAACGACGAGCAGCATGTGGTGCGGGACGACAAGGGCGCACCGGTAGAAATTGTCGGTTCGTGGACCGATATCACCGAGCGCAAGGAAGCCGAGCAGGAACGCGAACGCGCGCGCAAGCAGCTCGATATGTTGCTGAGCGCCGCCCCCGTGGTGGTGTACAGCTTCGCCGCCACCGGCGACTTCGCCCCCACCTTCGTCAGCCCCAGCATCAAGCCGATGCTCGGCTACGATCCCGACGAATATCTCAAGGACGCCGATTTCTGGCGCGCGCACGTGCATCCCGAGGACCTGCCCGAGGTCGAAGCCAATCAAGTGCAGCTTTTCCGCAAGGGCGAGCATTCCGCCGAATACCGCTTTCGCAAGAAGGACGGAACCTATTGCTGGGTGAGCGACGAGCAGCATCTGATCCGCGACGAGACGGGCCGGCCGGTCGAAGTGGTCGGTTCCTGGAGCGATATCGATGCGCGGAAAGCGGCTGAACTTGCCTGGGCAGCCGCACAAATTGAGCTGAAAAAGGCCACTGCGGCCGCGATCGAGGCCAATGAAGCCAAGAGCGTTTTTCTTGCCAATATGAGCCACGAGATCAGGACGCCGATGAATGCCATCATCGGCCTCTCACATCTGGCCTTGAAGACCGACCTCACTCCGCGCCAGCGCGACTACATCCTCAAGATCAAGAGTTCCGGCCAGCATCTTCTCGGCATCATTAACGACATTCTCGATTTCTCCAAGATCGAGGCCGGCAAGCTCGCCATCGAGACCATCGATTTCGATCTCGACAAGGTGCTCGAGAACGTCGGCAACTTGATGAGCGAAAAGGCCTCCGCCAAGGGACTCGAGTTGATCTTCGAGGTGGAGCCTACCGTCTCGACGCATCTGCGCGGCGATCCGTTGCGGCTCGGGCAGATTCTCATCAATTTCTGCAGCAACGCCGTTAAATTTACCGAGCGGGGCGAGGTTTCGGTCGAGGTGCGTGTGCTTGAGGACGATCCCAGCAGTCAGCTCATCGAATTTTCGGTGAGCGATACCGGCATCGGCATGAATAAGGACCAGATCGATCGACTGTTCCAGGCATTCGAGCAGGCTGACGCCTCTACGACACGCAAATATGGCGGAACCGGTCTCGGGCTTGCGATATCCAGGCAACTGACTGAGCTGATGGGCGGCCATGTTACGGTCGAGAGCGAGCCCGGCAAGGGCAGCACTTTCCGCTTCACCGCTCGTCTCGGCAAGGGAACGGCCCAGCCGCGTCCGCGCCTGCTTCAGTCGGATCTGAGCGGGCGGCGCGTTCTCATCGTGGATGACAATCCCCACGCGCGGGCCGTCTTGGCCAACATGCTGGCCAATATGAGCCTCGTGGCCGACGAGGCCGCCTCGGGTCCCGAGGCCATCGGCATGGTGCAACAGGCCGCGGCCGCAGGCCAAGGCTACGAGATCGTCTTCATCGATTGGCAAATGCCCGCCATGAATGGAGTCGAGACCGGCAAACGCATCCTCGGACTGAAAGATCTCGCCAATCCGCCCCATCTCGTTATGGTGACGGCCTACGGCCGCGAGGAAGTGTTGAAACAGGCCGAGGAGTGTGGCTTCGAGAACGTGCTTATCAAGCCGGTGACTTCCTCCATCCTGTTCGATACGGCCGTGGTCGCGCTCGGCGCAGATCGTGAGCGGGGCGAGACGGCGCAGGCCGGGCCTTCCTTCGAAATCGATCGCATGCGGGGTGCGCGCATCCTTCTCGTGGAGGACAACGAGATCAACCGCGAAGTCGCTTTGGGACAGCTTCAAGACGCCGAGGCCTTCGTGGATCTGGCGGAAAATGGCGAGGTGGCGCTGCGCATGCTCGAGGACAACGATTACGACGCGGTGCTGATGGATATGCAGATGCCGGTGATGGACGGCGTGGAAGCGACCCGCATCATCAGGTCAACTCCGCGCCATGCGAACTTGCCGATCATCGCCATGACGGCCAATGCCATGGCGGCCGACCGCATTTTGTGTCTCGAAGCCGGAATGAACGACCATATTGCCAAGCCCATCGACCCGGATCAGCTTTTCGGGGTCTTGCTCAGATGGATCAAGCGTCCGCAGGGCGATGGCGAAGAGGCCGTCGTCAGCGATATGCAGGTGCAAGCGCGCGAACCGATCGCGAATAGCGGGCTGGCTATCCCCGGGATCGACATTGGCTCCGGCCTGCGCCGTACCGGCGGCAATCGGCAACGCTATGAAACGCTGTTGCGCAAATTCGCTGAACAACAAGCTGATGCCGCAACCGCTATTCACGCCGCCCTGGCCAGGGACGACGCCGGCACTGCCGAGCGCACTGCCCACTCGCTCAAAGGCGCGGCGGCGACGCTTGGAGCCAATACCTTGTCGGAGGCGGCGGCGCGCGCCGAAACCGCCATTAAAACCGGACACGGCGTGGAGGAGGCGGTAAAAGACCTATCTACCGTTCTCGAATCTGTAATCTCCGAGCTTCGTAAAATTCTCCCCAGTAACGGTGGAAACGGCACCCAATCGGAGCGCCGGGATACGACGAACGTCGCCGAGCCCCTTCTCCGCCTGAGACGGCTGCTTGAAGCCGACGACGGCGAGGCTGCGGAATTCATCGTCGACATCAAACCCAGGCTCACAGGCGTACTCACTGCGGCGGAGATCAAGACGCTCTCCGACCACATCGGCAGTTTCGATTTCGACGCTGCGCTGAAATCCCTCTCCGACATCGTCTCGCGGCTCTCGATCAACCTAGAAGAACAATAATGCCGGACTCTGCACGCAAGTTGATCCTGATCGTCGACGATACCCCGACCAACATTGCCGTCGTGTCGGGACTCCTCAAGGACTCCTTCCAAACCAAAGTCGCTACCAACGGCGAGAAGGCGCTCGCCATCGCTTTCGGCCCCGAGAAGCCGGATCTCATTCTACTTGATGTAATGATGCCCGGCATGGACGGATACGAGGTCTGCCGCAGGCTGAAGGACAATCCGTCGACGCGCGACATTCCCGTCATCTTTCTCACCGCGAAAACCGAGGAGGTCGACGAGGAGAAGGGCTTCGACGTCGGCGCCGTCGACTATATCCATAAGCCGTTTTCGGGGCCCATCGTGCTCGCCAGGGTCAGAACCCAACTCGCTCTGCAGGAGGCGCTGACCGAAGCACGCGAGGCGCGCAAGCAAGCGGATCAGCTCCTGCATGCCCTGCTGCCCAAGAAGGCGGCCGACGAGATCAGATCGATCGGCACGGTGATCCCCCGCCGCTACGAAAATGTCGCCGTGTTGTTCTGTGATGTGACCAATTTCACCGCCTATTGCGACAAGCACGAGCCGGAGGAAGTCGTTTCCAGGCTCGATGCACTCTTCGTCATCTTCGAGCGCATCGCTGCCAAGCACGGGCTGGAAAAGATCAAGACCATCGGCGACGGCTTCATGGCGGTTGCGGGCCTCTTGCATCAGGTCGACGACCCAGTCGGCCGGGCGGTCCGCTGCGGCTTGGAGATGGCTTCGACCATCATTGATGCGCATCTCGATTGGGAGGTGCGGGTCGGCGTGCATGCCGGACCGGTCGTTGCCGGCGTGGTCGGCCAGGAACGTTATCAATTCGACATCTGGGGCGACACCGTAAACGTCGCGGCTCGCATGGTCGGTATGAGCGCGCCTGGAAGCGTGGCCACCACCAAGGAGATCTTCGAGCAGATCGCCTCCGCCTTCGATGGCGAAGCGCTCGGAGAATTGCATGTCAAAGGCAAAGGACCGATTTCCGTTTTCGGCCTTCGCCTGCGCGCACATTGATTTCCGCCGAGGCGGGTACCTGGCTCATTGCTTCAGCGACAATACAAACTCGCGCATCTTCTCCCAGGCGCCGTGGTCGAATAGATCGTTGTGAAAAGCGTTGGGAAAGGTCGCAATCTCTTTTGGCTCGTGGGCTGCAGCATAATTGCTCCAGCCCATCTCGACCGGAATCACTTCGTCTCGTTCGCCATGCAGGATGAGAAGCGGGCTGGTGACGGCGCTGATATGGCGCTCCACGTCGAAACGGTCGGTGATCAGCCAGTCGAGAGGTAGCCAGAAATAGACGGAACGACCGACATCCACGGTCGAGGTGAGCGGCGCTTCCAGCACCACCGCCGCAACTTGGCGCGCCGTCGCAAGCCGCACGGCTTGGCCTGAACCGAGCGACTCACCGTAGGCGACGATGTCCTCGTTCCGCACGCCACGCGCGGCGAGATAATCGTAGGCGGCGACGGCATCGGCGACATTGTTGGCTTCTGTCGGACTTCCCCCGGAACCGCCATAGCCGCGATTGTTGAGATAGAACACGCCAAAGCCGTCTTCGAGCATCATCGCGATCTTTCCGGCGCGATTGGCGGCGTTGGCGGCATTGCCGTGAAAATAGAGGATCGTCTTTCTGCCCTCTTTGGCGGGGGCATACCAGGCGACCAACTCGGTGCCGTCCGCGGCATGAAGCTCGACCTCCTCGACGCCGTTTAGGCCCACGGCCGCCGGTGGCACCCGCGCCGGATCGGGAAAGTACATGAACATACGGTTGCCGAAATAGGCCGCGACGCAAATCAAGACGTAGGCAGCGCCAAGCCCGAGGATAAGGTTCATGATTTCCCGCCCGAAGCGATTCCCGATCGTCACGGCTTCGTCACGGCCAGAAGCGCCCGCTCGCCCCTAGAGCAACGACGAGAAGCCCGAGCAGAAGATTGGTGGCGACGGTCACACGCATTTGATTGAGCGCGGCTGAGGCTTCGGGCCAAGCTCCTGCCTCGACTGCGCGCGCGAACCGGCGCCATGGCGCGAAGTAAAGATGCAAGGAGAGCAGCATCATCAGGAGTCCGATCGCCTGCATCAGGTTGACGTGGAGCGGCGCGCCGGCAAACCCGCCAAAGCGCATGAACAGCATGACATATCCGCTGATCAGAAGGACAACCACGCTCGTCCACACCCAAGGAAAAAAGCGCCCGAACACGCGCGCCCAGAGCTGAAGACGCGAAGGCTGTTCGAGCGGTCCGGCCGAAGGACGCAGCACGAAATAGGCGAAGAACATTCCGCCTACCCAGACTACGGCAGCGAGCGCGTGTAGCGCGACAAGTAGCGGCATGAGCGGAGCCTACACCAATGCATCGCAAAAAACGCTGATCGAATTGGGCCGAAGCCTAGCGTTCGGCGCCGACCACGAGCGTCCAATAGGCGCGGCCGTTCTTGTTTTTGGCCATGGCTATTCCCGCCGCTGTCACCTCGCGGCGCAGCAAATTGGCGCGGTGGCCCGAACTCTCTTTCCAGAAGCGCATCACGTCGCTGAACGATTTCTGTCCCGAGGCCACGTTCTCGGCAGCGATCTTGGCGTTATAGCCCGCGCGGATGGCGCGGTCCTTCGGCCGCGATCCGTCCGAGCCATAGTGAGTGGTCCAGCTCCGGCTCGCTTGCTCCTTCGCCTGTTTGGCGGCAGCCTCGGTGAGCCGCGCATCGAGCACGAGCGCATTCAGCCCATGCTCGGCGCGATATGCGTTGATCTCGGCCAGCGCCGCCTCCGCATTGAGCGGCTGCACCGGACGCGCCGCATATTCTGGCGAAACGAGGGTTACCGAGCACCCCCCGAATGGGTTCCACAAGCACGGAATCCGCAGTTCGGCCTCGGCCGGCGCCGTCAGCAGCACCAATAGGATTATCAGGATACTCCCTCGAAACATCTCGGCCCCCCAAAGATGCGCAAAAGTAAAGGAGGCGATCAGCGGCTTAACAAGTGGCGCCCCGTAGGGGTTTCGAACCCCTGTTTCCGGCGTGAGAGGCCAGCGTCCTAGGCCACTAGACGAACGGGGCGTTGCCGCGCCTTGGCAGAGCAAAAACCTATAGCTTTAACCGCCGAAGCCGATCAAGGCTTATTGCGGATTGAGCCTGACGCGAGATACGACCTTCCCGCTGATAAGGTCGACGACCACGATTTGCGCGCCTCCCGCCGAATTGAAATGGATTGCCAGTCGATCGCCATCAAGGGAGAGCGAAGTCACACCTGCATCTTTCGGAAGAGCGAGGTCGATCTTGGTTTCTTTCAGCGCAGCGCTCGGCTGGCCAGCGCCTCGTGTGGCCTGATAGACGATGGTTCCGAGCACGAGGGCAAAGCCGCCGATCAGGGCGATTCCCATGAGAATGACGGCGATTTTCAGCGCACGCACCTGTCGCGGGGTGAACGCCGCGCCGGCCAGTCGCCTATTGTCTGCCTGGTTGGCTACCGCCATGCTCAAATCCCATGACCAAGCCGAAACAAGCGGCCCGGCTCGAAGCCGTGGCTGAAGCGAGCCATGAGGGCATGCGGCTCGACCGCTTCCTCTCAGCGCAACTGCCCTCTTTGAGCCGCACCCGCATCCAAAGCCTGATCAGAGAGGGCCGCGTCTCCTCCGGCCGGACGACCATAGTGGACGTAAAATATCGGGTCAAACCCGCCGAACGCTTCCTCCTCGAGGTGCCGCCGGCCGCGCCGGCAACGCCTGCTCCCGAAGCCATACCGCTCAAAATCGTCTATGAGGATGCCGACCTAATCGTCATCGACAAGCCGGCCGGCCTCGTGGTGCATCCGGGCGCGGGCCACGGCAGCGGCACCCTCGTTAACGCCTTGATCGCCCATTGCGGCGAAAGCCTCTCCGGCATCGGCGGCGTGGCGCGGCCGGGTATCGTGCATCGCCTCGACAAGGACACGAGCGGGCTCATGGTAATCGCCAAGACCGATCACGCTCACCGCGCGCTTGCCGCGCAATTCGCCGATCATGGCCGGCAAGGTGAAATGGAGCGCGGTTATCTCTCGCTCGTTTGGGGCGCTCCGCGCAGGCCGCGGGGCACCATCGACGCTCCGCTCGGCCGTCACCCCACGAGTCGCACCAAGATGGCCGTGCGCCCCTGGGGCAGCGGCCGCGAGGCCGTGACACATTGGCGCGTGCTTGCGACCTTCGGTCCGAACCAGGTCCCAATTGCCTCGCTGATCGAATGCACTTTGGCGACGGGCCGCACGCATCAGGTCAGAGTGCATTTGAGCTCTATCGGCCATCCGCTCGTCGGCGATCCGCTTTATGGTGCGGGATTTAAGTCGAAATCGCGGAACTTGCCCGAACCCTTGCGGGCGAAACTCGCGGCGCTCGATCGCCAGGCGCTGCATGCGGCAAAGCTCGCCTTCGTGCACCCGCGCACCGGCACCTTACTCAAATTTAATAGTGAGCTGCCGCCCGATCTCTCTGACATCGTTGAGGCTTTCAAGGAACTGTGAACGCGCCAAAGTCTTTTATCTCCAGGCCAAAGGTTTTATAGAGAGAGAGGTTCGTCGGGGGGCGAATTTGGTTGGGAACAGTGCGGCCGCAGCGGCTGCCGGAGACGGGTCTCATGGCCAGGAGTTTGCCGAGTGTCAGCGCGCATGGCGGACTGACGCGCTACCTCGAAGAAATCAGACAGTACCCGATGCTGGAGCCGCAGGAGGAGTACATGCTCGCCAAGAGCTGGCGCGAGCATGGCGACCGCGACGCCGCGCACAAGCTTGTCACCTCGCATCTCCGCCTCGTTGCGCGCATCGCCATGGGATATCGGGGCTATGGGCTGCCGATTGGCGAAGTCATCTCCGAAGGCAATGTGGGCCTGATGCAGGCGGTGAAGCGCTTCGATCCCGACAAGGGCTTCAGGCTTGCGACGTACGCCATGTGGTGGATCAGGGCTGCGATCCAGGAATACATCCTGCGCTCGTGGAGCCTGGTGAAGATGGGCACCACCGCGGCGCAGAAGAAGCTGTTCTTCAATCTGCGCAAGATCAAGGGTCAGCTCAAGGCGCTCGACGAGGGCGATCTCAGGCCCGACCAGGTCAAGCGCATCGCCACTCAGCTTGGCGTGACCGAAGAGGACGTGGTGTCGATGAACCGGCGGCTGTCCGGCGACTCCTCGCTCAACGCGCCCGTGCGGAATGACGCTGAAAGCGGCGAATGGCAGGATTGGTTGGTCGACGAAACCATGGATCA
>DATLXW010000015.1:0-20425 GCA_035575415.1 Methyloceanibacter sp.
TTATTGCCGCTACTGCACCCGCTCGCGCATGGTGGGCGAAGCGGGCGGCGAGTACAGCTTCAGCCGGCCGCAATGGGAGGAGGCGCTGAATTACATCGCCTCCCATCCCGAAATCCGGGACGTGCTGATCTCCGGCGGCGATCCCCTTACGCTATCGGACGAGCGCCTCGACTATCTGCTCGGGCGACTGCGCGCAATCAAGCATGTCGAGTTCGTGCGCATCGGCACCAAGGTTCCGGTGGTGCTGCCGATGCGGGTGACGCGGGCACTCGTGCGCGTGCTTAAGAAGCATCATCCTTTGTGGATGAGCCTCCATTTCACCCATCCGGCCGAGCTGACGCCGGAGGTCACCGAGGCTTGCGCCCGTTTGGCCGATGCCGGCATTCCGCTCGGCAGCCAGACGGTGCTGCTCAAGGGCGTCAACGACTCGGTCGAGACACTGAGACCGCTATTTCACGGCCTGCTGATGCGGCGGGTGCGGCCTTATTATCTTTATCAATGTGATCCGATCTCCGGCTCGGCGCATTTCCGCACCAGCGTCGACAAGGGTCTTGAAATCATCCGCGGTCTGCGTGGGCACACAACCGGTTATGCCGTACCGACTTATGTGATCGACGCTCCCGGCGGAGGCGGGAAAATTCCTCTCTTGCCCGACTATGTCGTCGGCCGCGAAGGCGACGACCTCATCCTCAGGAATTTCGAGGGCGAGGTCTATCGCTATGCCGATCCAGAAGGAACAATCGGCCAAGACCGGCGTCTCACTGCGGACAAAGTCTAATGCGCGTCGCTCTTGTCTACGACCTCCGCGAGGACTATCGCGCGCTTGGCTATTCCCAGGAGGAGGTGGCCGAGTTCGATACCGTTGAGACGGTCGATCAGCTCGCGGCGGCGCTGGTGGAGCTTGGCTGTGAGCCGATACGTGTCGGCCGCGGTCAGGCGCTCGCTGCTAGGCTCGTCGCGGGCGAGCGCTACGATCTCGTCTTTTCCATCGCCGAGGGGCTGAAGGGCCGTTCGCGCGAGGCGCAGGTGCCGGCGCTGTGCGAACTTTTCGACCAGCCCTATCTCTTCTCCGACCCGCTGACCCTCGCCGTCGCGCTTGACAAGGCGGTGGCCAAACGCCTGGTGCGGGATGCCGGCGTGCCGACGCCGCACTTCACCGTCGCCGAAAATGCATATGATATCGCGGGCTGGACGCATTTTCCCGCCTTCGTGAAGCCGCTCGCAGAAGGCACAGGCAAGGGCTGCGAGGCGGCCTCGCTGGTACAAACGGAGGCCGAGTTGAAGGCCGCGGTCAGGCGGGTCGTCGCGCGTTATCGCCAGCCGGCGCTGGTGGAGACCTATCTTTCGGGGCGCGAATTCACCGTCGGCATCGCCGGCAACGGCAAGGACGCACGCGTGCTCGGCGTGTGCGAGATTTTGCTGAAGCCTAATGCCGAGGCGAATGTCTATTCGCTGCACAACAAAGAACTCTGCGAGGAGCTTGTGACCTACGCGCCCGCCGATGACGCAGAAGCGCGGCTTGCGGCCAGCCGCGCGCTTTCCGCCTATCGCGCGCTTGAGTGCCGCGACGCTGCGCGCCTCGATTTCCGCTCCGACGCGGAAGGCGAGCCGCATTTCCTCGAGGCCAATCCGCTTGCCGGCCTTAATCCTTGGCATTCGGACCTGCCGATTCTCGCCGCGCAAAATGGCGTCGCTTATGTCGCCCTGATCGGCATGATCCTCGATGCAGGCCTGGCCCGCTACGGACTTGCGCGGCAGGGAAGCGCCCGGCCGCGAAAGAGCGCATGATGCGAACCGGAGCAGGCTTCATCCCGGTCCTGCATGCGGCGCTCGACAGCCGCCCCGACGAGGTCGACACGATCATATCCGCCCGGGCGGTGGCTGGAGCGCTACATCGGCTCGGCTATGCGACCGAAATCATCGCGCTTGCGCCCGATCTTCGCGGCATCGACGCGCTCTCTGCGCGCCGGCCGCTCCTCGTCTTCAATTTGGTCGATGCGGTCGGCGGCAATTGCCGGCTCGCGCCGATGGTGCCTGCGCGGCTCGATGCCCTCCACCTGCCTTATACCGGAGCCGGGACGGCCGCCTGGCTTGAGACATTGTCGAAGATCGGCACCAAGCTCAAGCTCGAACATGCCGGGTTGCCGACGCCGCAGTGGTCGGAGGATGGCAAGGGCCTCGATCCGGATGCGCGCTATATCGTCAAGCCGGTGTGGGAGCACGGTTCCCTCGGCCTCGATCCCTCGTCGGTCGTGCCGGGCAGGAAAGCGAGCCGTGCCATCCTCGAGCGCAGCCTGCGGTGGAAGACGGAACATTTCGCCGAAGCCTATATCGAGGGCCGGGAGTTTGCTGCGGCGATGATCGAGGTCGAGGGCGGCATCGAGGTGCTGCCGATCCGCGAGACGCTGTTCCAGGGTTTCGCGGCGGGAGAGCCGCGCATTGCCGATTACGACGCCAAATGGACGCCGGGGAGCCAAGCCTATGCAGGCACGCCCCGCCGTTTCGGCGTCGAACGGGAGCAGCCCGAGCTTGCCGCGGAGTTGACGCGGCTTGCGCGCGCCTGCTGGGATCTGTTCGGGGTGAACGGCTATGCGCGGGTCGACTTTCGTGTCGATGGTTGCGGCAAACCCTTCATCCTGGAGGTCAACATGAATCCGTGCCTGGGCATGGATGCGGGCTTCGCCGCGTCGGCGGAAGCGGCCGGCCTTTCCTACGACGGTCTGATCCGCCGCATCGTCGAGGCCTCGCTCGGAGCCATGCAGGCTACAGCCTAGGCGGAGCGGGCTGCGCCATGTTCCAATCCGAAATTCATGGCTTCGATCCTTCAACCCATATCCAAGGCGACGCGCCCGCCATGACTTGGCGGAATGCGGTGGCAGCGGAAGACGCAGAGCGCGTACGTGCGCTCGTAACGGCCACGGGATTCTTCAACGCCATAGAGGCAGAGATCGCGGCCGATCTCGTCAGCGAGCGTGTGGGCAAGGGGGCGCGCTCCGGCTACGACTTCGTGCTGGCCGAGCGCGGGGACGTGCTCGTTGCGCTTGCCTGCTACGGACCCATTTTCGGCACGCAGGACTCTTTCGAGCTTTACTGGATCGCGGTGGCGCCGGAGGTGCAAGGGCAGGGGCTTGGCCGCGAAATTTATACCCGCGCGGAGGATGCGATGCGGGCAATGGGCGCGAAACGCATCTATGCCGACACCTCGTCGTCCGAGCGCTACGCGCCGACGCGGGAATTCTACCGGCGCATGGGCTTCGTCGCGCAGGCGCATCTCCAAGATTTCTACGCGCCCGGCGACGGCAAGATCGTCTATGTGAAGTCGCTTTCTCCCGCGCTTTAACCTGTCGACTCAATGATCGACAAACCGGTGCGGGTCGCCTTGACATTGGATGGGGCAAGACCTGAGTGAGATAACAGCGTCTCGAAGTCGGCGAGCGTGCGGGCGCGGCCGCCGGTGATCGTCATCATATGCAGGTCGAGCATCACTGCGCCGGGGTCTTCGGTCGCGCGCGCAGGCAGGAGCCGCTCGGCGATGACGAGCCGCGCGCCGTCCCGCATCGCCGCGCGGCAATTCTTCAAGATCGTCGCGGCATCTGCGTCGGCAAATTGCTGGAGGACGCCGATCAGCAGATAGAGATCGGCTTCGACCGGAATTTCCTCCAATAGATTTCCGGGAACAAATTCGACGCGGCTGGCGACATCGAACAGTCGCGAGAAGGGCCGCGACAGCTCAACCATGCGAGCGCTGTCGAACGTCTCTCCGGCAAATTGCGACTGGGATTGCAGAACGGCGACGGTCGCTACGCCGGCAAAATCCACCGCCTGGATGATGGCATCAAGCGCGCTCGCGTTCTCTTTGGCGAGATAGGAGGCGAACAAGGCGCCTTGCTCGTGATGCGCGCGCCGCCAATCGAAAACGCTTGCGCCGAAAACCCGCTCGAAGGCGGGCACTCCATTGTGCAAGGTCAAGATGAGATTGGCCCAAGGCTGCCAATATTGCTCGACCACGATCTCGACCTTCATTGCCAAACGTGAGCCGGGCATCAGTGACCGGCCGGCGCTCGTCAGGGCAAAGCTGCCGTCCGCCCGCTCCTCGCAAAGACCGATGATGCAGAGCCCACGCAGGAAGCGGCCAAGATGCGGCGCCGAAAGGCCGAGCGCGGCGGCCAGTGGCTTGGCGCGCCAGCTCGCGGCGCCCATCTTTTCCGCAAGGTTAAGCTTTACCGCGGTATAGACGAGCGCGGCCTCATGATAGGCCGCCACCGAGCGGCTGAGCCGCTCTTCGATCTCCCTCTCTGGCTCGCTCATCCGCCCAAAGGTCCCCCACAAACCGCTTCGCATATGCGCCGTTCTGGCACAAGGGCGCCCGCTTTCGCGGGAGCGGTTTTGCAGGGCCATTGCTTGTGCGCGGGCACTGCGATAACCCAGCCGCCATGATGGACGATACGCCAGAGCCGATCGACCGCCGCGAACGCGCCCAGGCGGCTGCGCATCGCCCGGAAAGCGAGCGCGTGCTGATCGTCGATTTCGGCAGCCAGGTGACACAGCTCATCGCCAGGCGCGTGCGCGAGGCGGGCGTATACTCGGAAATTGTGCCGTTCGACAAGGCTGAGGCCGCACTTCAGGGGGCGCCCCCGAATGCGATCATCCTCTCAGGAGGACCGGCGAGCGTCACCGAGGAGGGAACGCCCAAGGTGCCACCGGGGGTGTTCACGGCAGGCGTGCCGGTGCTCGGCATCTGTTATGGCGAGCAGGCCATGGTGGCGCATTTCGGGGGCCAGGTAGAAAGCGGGCATGCGCGCGAATTCGGCCGCGCCGAATTGCAGATCATCGACGAGACGCCGCTGTTCGAGGGCGTGTTCAAGGTAGGCGAAAAGGCACCGGTGTGGATGAGCCACGGCGACCGTGTGACGCGGCTTCCGCCCGGTTTCCGCGCCGTCGGCATTTCCACCGGTGCGCCCTTCGCCGCCATCGCCGACGATTCGCGGCGCCTCTACGGACTTCAGTTCCACCCAGAAGTGATGCACACGCCGAAAGGCGCGGCGCTCATCGCCAATTTCGTGCGTGCAATCGCTGGCTGCCGCGGCGATTGGAGCATGGCGCATTTCCGCGAAAGCGAGGTCGAACGCATCCGCGCGCAAGTCGGCGATGGGCTCGTCATTTGCGGGCTTTCCGGCGGCGTCGATTCGGCGGTGGCGGCGCTTCTGATCCACGAGGCGGTCGGCGATCAGCTCACCTGCATCTTCGTCGACCATGGCCTCTTGCGCGAAGGCGAAGCGCAGGAAGTGGTCGAGTTGTTCCGCGGCCATTACAACATTCCGCTCGTTGCCGTCGATGCCTCCTCGCGCTTCCTCGATGCGCTGTCCGGCGTCACCGACCCGGAAGTGAAGCGCAAGATGATCGGCAAAGTCTTTATCGACGTATTCGAAGCTGAGGCGGAGAAGCTCGGCCATGTCGATTTTCTCGCCCAAGGCACGCTTTATCCCGATGTGATCGAGAGCGTCTCGGCGACCGGCGGTCCGTCAGCCACCATCAAGTCGCATCACAATGTCGGCGGCCTGCCAGAGCGCATGCGACTAAAATTGATCGAGCCGTTGCGCGAATTGTTCAAAGACGAAGTGCGCGCGCTCGGGCGTGAACTCGGGCTGCCCGGCGCTTTCGTCAACCGCCATCCGTTTCCGGGACCGGGCCTTGCCATCCGCATTCCGGGCGAAGTGACCGACGAGAAGCTCGCCATCCTGCGCAAGGCCGATGCCATCTATCTCGACGAGATCAGGAGGCACGGGCTCTACGACAAGATCTGGCAGGCCTTTGCCGTGCTGCTGCCGGTACGGACAGTCGGCGTGATGGGAGATGCGCGCACCTACGACTATACCTGCGCGCTGCGCGCGGTCACCTCAACCGACGGCATGACCGCGGACTATTACGACTTCTCCCACGATTTCCTGGGGGCTGTCGCCCGGCGCATCATCAACGAGGTGCGCGGCATCAATCGGGTGGTCTACGACATCACCTCAAAGCCGCCGGGCACCATCGAGTGGGAATGATTGTGCGCAACGTTTCGTCTAAGTTAAGACAATAAGAGTCAGGATGATCCGGGTTGGATGCCCGGCCGCATCGGCTGCGCCCGGGCGCCGCGCCTGAGGACAACAGCTTCGACGGGGGATGCACCGATGCTGTTGAGATCGCTGCCGATTATCGCCTGGCCAGCTATTGCCGGCGTCATCCTTGCCGCCACGTTCCCAAATCCGGGCCGATCTTTGGCCGAAGAACTTCCGTGGCATGTTTCTCCCGTCCCGGTTGCCCCGGTCCCGCAGGCCGCTCCGGCCGCCCCGCAGGCCGTTCCCGCCATTCCGGCGTGGCTCAAGGCCCATATCGGCGAGGGCGAGGGCCAGATCGCCCAGGTGGTGCTGGACAGGGCGCGCGCACTCTATTTCAGGAAAACCAGCGCGGGCATTGTAAAGAATCCCTGCTATTTCGCCATGGACGCGACGCGCCCGGGCGGACTAACGCGCCGGTTCTACATCATCTGCGAAGCCGACCGGTCGTTCCGCGCCATCCCCTCGGGGCATGGCAATGGCCGCAAGATTAGCGGCGCAGCCGATTTCTCCAACGGCATTCGCTGTGCGAAGAACTTCAGCAACGCGATGGACTCCAAGCTGACGACGGGCGGGCCCTATGTGACGGCCGAGATCAGAACGTCGTTCAAGGGCTATCATCGTGCGGCGGGAAAATATGCCTCTTTGCTGCGTTCTTTCGTTCAGTTCGAGGGCGAAGGCGACACCGCCAACGCGCGCGACCGCGCCATCGGCGGGCATCCGGCCGTGGTGCTGCGAGCGTCGTGCCGCCTGAAGGCTCCAGACAGTCCCTACGCCGACAAAGAGGGCTACGTGCCGTATGGAGCGTTGGTGAATTACAGCGCCGGGCGCAGCAACGGCTGCACCACCTGGCCGCCGTCGGACGCCGAGAAAATTCTCGCCATGGTGAAGGACAACCCGACGACGCTTTACATATACCCCGAGGCGGCCGACATCGCCGCGGTCGCGCAAGCGGTGAAGGCGCGCAAGTCCCTCGCGCGCGCCGGACTCTATTGGAACGCATCGTGCTTGAGAGAGATCGGCGTCCCCAAATTCTGGCCGAAAGAAACGCTTGAGCCGATCCTCGTACAATTCAAGAAGGATCATCCGGCGCCGCCGCCGCAACCGCTTCCGCTTTGCAAAGGCCAGTGAACCTTTTCAACGGCCAAGCTTATCGGGTGCTCGAGGGGCGGAGCTGCTTCGCCGCTCCTAGCAACCTCCATAATTTGACCGCCGAACTGGCGATAATGGCCGCAGACCTAAGATTGACGGAATGTTTCGATGCGCTTGAGAACTCGTTTGCTCCTTGCCACCGTAGCTCTTTGCTCGGCCTGCGCTCTTGGGCCGGTTGAGGCGCGCGCGCAGAAAGTCGCCGCGGACGAGCATATCGAAGCCCGCTATCGCGTCGATCTCGCCGGGCTCAGCCTCGGCACGTTCGCCGTAACCGCGAGGTTGAACGGCGCGGCATACGAAGTGAGTGCCAACGGCGAGTTTTCGCTTCTCGCCGGCATTCTTTATCGGGCCACTGGCACGACGGCGAGCGAAGGCCAATGGGCGAAAGAGGGGCCGAAGCCTTCCAGGTTCACCGTTACCTTCGACAACGGCAGCAAAAAAGAGTCGCGTGAGCTCGTTTTCGCCCGCGGCGCGGTGACGAAAATCTTGCTGCATCCGCGCAAGACGAAGATCGGCAAGCGCCAGGTGCCCGTCACCAAGGATCAGCTCGAAGATGTGCTCGATCCTTTGAGCGCAGCCTTTCTCTATGCGCCGCCCGGCGGCTCTGAGGGCACGGTTTGCGATCGCACCGTACCCGTCTTCGACGGCAAGCAACGCTTCGATATCGTGCTAAAGCCAAAGCGAACGGAAGCGCTTGAGGAAGCGCCGGCCGGTCTTTCCGGTAATGCCGCCGTCTGCCAAGTGAAATATGTGCCGATCGGCGGCTATCGCCCGGACCACGCGGGCGTCAAATATGTGATGGCGAACGACGATATCGAGGTGTGGCTGGTGCGCCTCAAGGGAAACGCGCTCTACTTCCCTTATCGGATTGTCATGCCGACAGCATGGGGCACGGGAACCGCCACTCTCATCGAGGTGATGGCGAGACCCGGGGACGCGTCGGGCGGAAAAGCCGGCTAGGCAAAAACGAGGGCCGTCACCACGACCAGGAGCAAGGCGCTCGCCGCCGGGATCAGCCAGCTTATGACCAGGGGCTCAAGGATTCTTGCCGGTTTTCGCGCTGGAACCATCGCGTTTTTTTCCCGCCACTTCGGCCCGGGTCCTCGCATATAGTGGAGTTCGGGCCGGTAGGTTCTGGATCGATCCCACATGCGAACGCTCCCTCGAAGGTATAACAGCGACCCGTAGGCGCAAATTATCGTTGCGGAATTTGACGCCATTGGGAGTGTGGGCTTGGCGGGATCGGGGCATTGTTGAGGCAGGGTATCGCGTCATGCCGCAAATGCGTGTGCTTGAAGCTTTGCAGATCCTGAAGGGAAAGCTCGCCGAGAACGAGCAGGATCACGCGATGGAGCTGGAGGTGGGGGCGATACGCGAGGAAGCGGACGCGCGGGCCGAAGCGCGGGCGCTCGGCGCCGTGCTCGATTTCCTTCGGGACTGCGAGGTCGCGCCCGGCGAGTCTTTGCTGCGTCTCTTCCGGCGCTATTTGCGCCCGGCAAAAGGGCAGGCGCAGATGCGCCAGCACCGGGCCGTACCGCGCTCGCGCGCAGGCTAGGATGCTCGGTTACTCAGCGGGTAACGATTCGACGGGGTAAGCCGGCGGCAGGAATTTCGATCACTTGGCGAGGCTTGCCTCGACTTGGCGGACATCGAGCGACCGGCCCGACCCAAGCCACAACACTGCGGTCATAGCCAGGGACACGATGAAGAATGCCATGAAGAATTCGCGGATCATCTCGCCAACCTCCCTCGACAGACGTGTCTATAGGCTTGTGATGCTCGACGCTAGGGGTTCCCTGACAGGAGAAACCCCGAGTCTCCCGATGAAGTTCCCAGACAAGAGACGAATACCGCTTGCCTGGGCGTTGACGGGATGGGCGCTTTGCTGATCCATTGGAACCGAGTGGAGGGAAGGGACCTCGCTCGAGGGAGGCCCGCATGACGCTTCTCATCGCCGGCATCGTCGTTTTTCTGGGTCTTCATCTTCTGCCGGCGGCGGCGGACTGGCGTAAGCGCCTCGTCGCCGGCCTGGGCGAGAGGGGCTACAAGGCGCTCTTCTCGCTCGCGTCGATCGCCGCTTTCGTGCTGCTCGTTTACGGCTTCGCGCAAGCGCCGGTGGTGCAGGTGTGGTCGCCGCCGCCCTGGACGCGGTGGGTGGCGATTGCGCTCATGCTGCCGGCGTTCATCTTCCTTGTCGCGGCCTATGTGCCAGGCCGGATCAAGGCCAAGCTCAAGCATCCATTTCTTGTCGCCGTCAAGACTTGGGCGCTCGCGCACCTGATCGCCAATGGCGACCTCGCCTCGATCATCCTGTTCGGCTCGTTCCTGGCCTATGCCGTCTTTGACCGCATCACTCTAAAAGGCCGGAAACCCACCGGCCTGGTGGAGGCCCCGAGTGAAGGGGGGACGCGAAATGACGTCATAGCCGTCCTGCTTGGGAGTGCGCTCTATCTCGCGTTCCTGCTCTGGCTGCATCCGCTCCTGATCGGAACGCCGGCGCTGCCGGGGTGAGGGAAAACAGCCATTGCGCCTCATGTTTTTGCACTGCAAAACTCCCTATATTTCTGTCATAAGAGACCCCGAGTCCGAACCCGAGGAGCTCTGACAGCGTGTCGCAGGAAGTTGCCGCTAAGCGGATTACCGCGCCGGAGATCAGGAAGCGCAAGGGCGGAGCGCCGATCGTCGCGCTCACGGCCTATCATGCGCATACCGCGCGCATCATCGATCCTTATGTCGACATGCTGCTCGTCGGTGATTCCCTTGGCATGGTGATGCACGGCTATGAAACGACCGTACCGGTCCCGCTCGAACTGATGATCATGCATGCGCAAGCGGTCGTGCGCGGCTCGAGGAAGGCGCTGGTCGTGGTCGACATGCCGTTCGGCTCCTATGAGGAGAGTCCGTCGGTCGCCTTCCGTAATGCCTGCCGCGTGATGAAGGAGACCGGCTGCGGCGCGATCAAGATCGAAGGCGGCGTTCAGATGGCAGAAACCATCCGCTATCTCTCCGGGCGCGGCATTCCCGTCATGAGCCATATCGGCATGACGCCGCAGGCCATCAACACCATTGGAAGCTTCGCCCCGCGCGGACGCGTGCGATCTGAGTGGGCGTCGTTCGAGGCCGATGCCAAGGCGGTGGCGGAGGCGGGCGCTTTCGCCGTGGTGATTGAGGCGCTTGCGGAACTGCTTGCTGCGCGCATCACCAAGCAGATCGACATTCCAACCATCGGCATCGGCGCGTCGGTCGAATGCGATGGCCAGATCCTCGTGCTTGAAGACATGCTCGGGCTCTCGCCGCGCGTGCCGAAGTTCGTCAAAGAATATGCGCAGCTCGCCGCCGGCATTGAGAATGCGGTGAAGACTTATGCGCATGAGGTCCGCACGCGCGCCTTCCCGTCCGCGGAATACACCTATCCGATGTTCGAAGACGACTTGGAAGTCACGAAAAAGACCAAAATGACAGGCAGTTAGCCTGTGCGGGCCCGTTTACCTTGCGCGCCTAGGGCGCCTTCACTAATACGGCGGGAGGGGAGGAACGGCGAAAAGTCGAAAACACCAGCCGCCGGTTTCACCGCAACCGCAACGCCAATAAGAGTCCGCAGCCAATGAGCGACCAGGATTTCTTTCGTGAGGTGGACGAGGCGGTCCGCCAAGAGCGCTACAAACGGCTCTGGGACCAATATGGCATCTATGTTCTCGGGTTAGCCGGCCTCATTGTCGTGGCCGTCGCCGGCTACAAAGGCTTCGCTTATTGGCAGGAGAAGCAAGCACAGGAGTCCGGCGCGAAATTTGCCCAGGCGCTGAACTTGGTGGACGGCCCCGATGCCGCGAAGGCGCACGAAATGTTGAGCGCGCTTGCGGAAAAAGGGCCTGAGGGTTATCGCATTTTGGCGCGTTTCCAGCTTGCCGCCGCGGCAGCGAAGGCGGGAGAAACCGACAAGGCCGTTGCCGAGTATGACGCGCTCGCGAAAGATTCCGATGTCGATGCGATTCTGCGAGGGCATGCGACGCTGCAAGCTGCCTTGCTTCGGCTCGATAAGGCGGACTACGCGGAAATGGAAGAGCGGCTCAAGGGACTCATCGACGCAAATAGCGCGTGGGAGTATTCCGCGCGCGAGTTGCTCGGTCTTTCGGCCTACCGGCTCAAGAATATGCGCGAGGCCGAAAAACAGTTCAGCGCATTGGTCGGCGATCAAGGAACGCCGCCGAATTTGCGCGAGCGCGCCGACATGATGCTGGCGCTGATCGTGGGGACACCGAAAGCGCTAAGCACCACGTCGAACTAGCGCGAGATTGAGGGTGACTCGAAATTGCGCGCGGGTCGGAGACGGGGTATCGCGATCTCGATTGCCGGGCTCGGAGTCTGCATAGGACTGGCGGCGGCCCTTTCCGGCTGCAGCGGCGGCTTCTCGGAGCTCAGCCGGAAGCTCGAAAATCCCTTCGCGGAGAAGGAGAAGCCGCTTCCGGGCGAGCGCATAGCGGTCCTTACCGATCCGACCCTCGATGTCGATCCAGCCGAAGCGGGAAAGCCGCTGCCCCTGCCTCCGCCCCAAGCCAACGCCTCCTGGACGCAGCCCGGAGGCAACCCGTCAAACAGTCCCGGCCACCTCGAACTCAGCGGCGAATTGCGCAAAGTGTGGTCCGCCAATGCCGGCACCGGATCGTCGTCGAGCGGGCGGCTGAGCGCGGTGCCGGTCGTGGCCGATGGGAAGGTTTTTACCCTCGATGCGGCCGGCCGCGTGTCGGCTTTCTCCGCGGCGAGCGGCGCCAGGCTGTGGGCGACGGATCTCACTCCCGACAACGAGAAAAGCAAGGAAGGGTTCGGCGGCGGTCTCGCTATCGACGGCGGCCGGCTATTTGCCGCCACCGGCTATGGAACCGTGGTCTGCCTCGATCCCAATAACGGCGCCGTGGTGTGGACCAAGGTGGTGGGCAAGCCGATCCGCAGTTCGCCTACGGCCGCGGGCGGAAAAATTTACTTCGTTTCGACGGACAATAATTTCTACGCATTGAGCGCCGACAGCGGCGAACAACTATGGAAGTCGCGCGGTCTGCCGCAGACGGCGACCCTGCTCAGCAATGTCAGCCCGGCGGCCAGCGGCAATATGGTCATCGCTCCCTTTCCCGCCGGCGATATCATTGCCTTCGACAGCGGCAGCGGCAAAGCGGCGTGGTCGGATTCGCTCTCGCGCTCGGCCGACACCTCCGCCGCCGGCATTCTGGTCGATCCGGCGCGGCCGGTGATCGATCGCGGCGTGGTCTATGCGGTGAGTCATGGCGGCAAGATGGTCGCGACCGCCGAAACCACGGGCGCGCGATTATGGTCGCGCAATCTCGCCAGCACGCAAATGCCATGGGTCGCCGGCGAGGGCGTCTTCGTGGTCGACCTCTCCGGCAAGCTGATCGCACTGTCACGCGCCGACGGCAAAGTCCGCTGGATCGCCGACCTTCCCCAAAGCTCAAGATGGAATGGGCCCGTGCTCGCCGGAGGCAAGCTTTGGCTCGTATCGAGCCAAGGGCTTCTGGTCGGCGTCGATGCGAGGACCGGCCAGCTCGCGGGTCAAGTCGATCTCAATGCAGAGGTTTTCATAACCCCGGTTGTGGCGGCGGGACGCATGTATATCCTGACCGACAATGCCGATTTGATTGCTCTCAATTGACCCGCCCGTTACAGGGTGGGTCAGACAGTCCGGCGCTTTCCTCCCCGAGGATCCATGCCCTTTACCGTCGCCATCGTCGGCCGGCCCAATGTCGGCAAGTCCACGCTGTTCAACCGGCTGGTGGGCAGGAAACTCGCCCTCGTCGACGACCAGCCGGGCCTTACGCGCGACCGGCGGGAAGCCGAAGCGCAACTCGGCGGCTGCACCGTGACGCTGATCGACACGGCGGGATTGGAGCCGGGCGATCAAGGCCTTACGCCGCGCATGCGGCGGCAGACGGAAGCGGCGATCGCGCAATCGGATCTCGTGCTGTTCCTGCTCGATGCGCGCGACGGGGTGGTGGCTGCCGATGAGATTTTTGCCGAGCTGGTGCGGGGTGCAGGCAAGCCGGTCATCCTCGTCCTCAATAAATGCGAGGGCCGGGCGGCTGAGCCCGGCATCTATGAAGCCTTTTCACTTGGACTTGGCGAGCCGCTGGCTATTTCCGCCGAGCACGATCTCGGCATCGGCGAGCTGAGCGCAGCTATCGTCGATGCTTGCAAGACGCAGGCGGAGGCCGAAGACGTTTTGACGAGGGAAGAGAGGGAGGAAAAGCCGCATCCCTTGCGCGTCGCCATCGTCGGCCGGCCGAATGTCGGCAAATCGACCCTTGTCAACGCGCTGCTCGGCGAGGAGCGCATGATCACCGGTCCCGAAGCCGGCATTACCCGCGATGCGATCGCAAGCGTAATGGAGTGGGAGGGGCGCCGCGTGCTGCTATTCGATACGGCGGGGCTCAGGCGTAAGATGCGAATCGGGGCGCGGGCCGAGAAACTTTCCGTGAGCGACGCATTGAAGGCGATCCGCTTCGCCGAGGTAGTGGTGCTGACGCTCGACGCCGAGCATCCCTTCGAGAAGCAAGATCTGCAAATCGCCGATCTCATCGTGCAGGAAGGACGCGCGCTCGTCATCGCCGTGAACAAATGGGATCTCGTCCGCGACCGGGCGAAGCGGCTTGCATCCCTGCGCGAGGCGTGTCAGCGGCTCCTGCCGCAGATCAGGGGCGTGGCGCTGGTGCCGGTGTCGGCGCTGACGGGCCAGGGGCTCGACCGGTTGATCGAGGCAATTCTTGCGGCGGAGGCGCAATGGAACCGCAGATTGCCGACGCATGCGCTGAACGAATGGCTGCAAGCTGCCGTCGAGTCGCATCCGCCTCCGGCAGTATCCGGGCGCCGTATCAAGTTACGCTATGTCACTCAGGCCAATGCCAGGCCGCCCACCCTCGTTCTCTTCTGTTCCCAGCCGAAGTCGCTGCCGGAGTCGTATGTCCGCTATCTTATGAATGACCTGCGCGAGAGCTTCGATATGTTCGGCGTGCCGATCCGGTTCAATCTGCGTAAAGGCGAGAACCCCTTCGCGGGAGGCCGGCGGAGATGAGCGAGGAAAGGACGGCGGAGATCTATTTTTATCACCTCGAGCGGCAATCGCTGGCGGAGGCGCTGCCTAAGCTGCTCGAGCTTTCGCTCGAACGCGGCTGGCGCGCGGTCGTGCAGGCTACGAGCGAAGAACGAGTCGAGGCGCTCAATACGCTGTTATGGACTTATCGCGAGGATAGCTTTCTGCCGCATGGAAGCGCCCGCGACGGGCGCGCCGCCGAGCAGCCGATCTACCTGACCGAAGGAGAGGACAACCCAAATGGAGCGCAGATTCGCTTCCTTATCGACGGCGCCGCCATTGCCGACACTTCTCCTTATGTCAGAGTGGCTTACGTCTTCGACGGGCGCGACGCCGAAGCCGTCAGGGTGGCACGGGAGGCCTGGCAAGCGGCCAAGGCAAGAGGGCAGACGGTGAGCTATTGGCAGCAGGACGAGACCGGCAAATGGCGGCAGAAAGGCTGATCGGAATCGGCAACAGGTCGGCAAATATGCCTGAAAAAGCGCCTTGTGACTGTCATGCGCGGCCGGTATAAGCCGCAGCTTCCAAGGCATTAAAGGACTTTCTGGCTATGGCCATCGAACGCACGCTGTCGATCATCAAGCCCGACGCGACGGAGCGGAATATTACCGGGCAGATCATTGCGCGGCTCGAGGCCGCGGGCCTTCGCGTCATCGCGCAGAAGCGTGTGTGGTGGAAGAAGAAGGATGCGCGCAAGTTCTACGAGGTGCACAAGGACCAACCCTTCTTTCGGGACCTCGTCAACTTCATGACCTCTGGGCCGGTCATACTTCAGGTGCTGGAAGGGGAAAACGCGATCGCCAAGAACAGGGAAGTAATGGGAGCGACCAATCCGGTCGACGCTGCGCCCGGCACAATCCGCAAGGATTTCGGCGTCAACCTACAGCGCAATTCGGTGCATGGCTCCGACAGCCCAGAAACCGCCAAGCGCGAAATCGCACTTTGCTTCAAGAAAAGCGAGATCGTAGGCTAAGGAACCGGGAAGGCGAGCTCCGACCGGTTGTGGTATGACAGCGCGCAATGCGCCGAACGCGCTCAGTCATTGCCTACGTTCTGCTGCTCGCGGCTCTCGCTCCGGCAGCCCCTGCCGCTGCGCAAAGAGAGCCGGGACAAACCGAGTTGCGCGCCAGTCAAGCGCTCGAAGCCATCCGCGGCGATCCGCTGGCGCTTTACGTCTTTCTCAAGCGCATGCCGAAGGGCGCCGACCTGCACAGTCATCTGCATAGCGCCGTTTACGCGGAAACGCTGATCCGCAATGCCGTCGAAGATGGGCTCTGCGTTGATCCGGTGGTGCGCGCGTTCACAAAACCGACATCAGTGGAAGAAAATGGCCCGGCTTGCGGTAAGACTGCCGTGCCGGCGGCTAAAGCTTATGAGGATATGGCGCTCTATAACGACTTGATCGAAGCCTTCTCCATGCGTGACTTCGTTCCCTCCGAAAGCGAGAGCGGGCGCGATCATTTCTTCGGCGCTTTCAGCAAATTCGCCGGTGTCGACGCAAGCCATACGGGCGAATGGCTGGACGAGGTCGCGAACCGCGCTGCCCGCCAGAACATGCAATATCTGGAACTGATGGCGGTGCCGCCGTGGAACCGGCTTAATACGGTTACCAAGGAGATCGCCTATCGCGAGGACCTCGGTGCGCTGCGCGATGAGTTGCTGCGCAAGGGGCTTGCTGAAGACGTGGCTGCCGCACGCGTGTTTTGGGACACGGCGGAGACCAAGCGCAACGAGCTCGGAAAATGCGGGCAAGCCCATGAGGCACCAGGGTGTAAGGTCGAGCTGCGTTACATCTTCGAGGTCTTCCGCAACACGCCGAAGGAACTCGTCTTCGCGCAGGCTCTCCTCGGTTTTGAGCTCGCTTTGAGCGATCCGCGCATCGTCGCCGTAAGCTTGGTCGGCGAAGAGGATGCACATGGTGCCATGACAGATTATGCCGAACACATGCGCATGGTTGGCTTCCTGCGCAATGTTTATCCTCGCGTTCACGTCAGCCTCCATGCCGGCGAGCTCGCGCCCGGTCTCGTTCCACCCGAAGGCTTGTGCTGTCACATCCGTCTGGCCGTGGAGCAGGCGAGGGCGAAACGCATCGGCCACGGCGTCGACATCATGCATGAAGACGAGCCATACGATCTCTTGCGCAACATGGCGGACAAAGGCGTGCTGGTGGAGATCAATCTCACAAGCAATGACATGATCCTTGGCGTTCGCGGTAAGCACCATCCTTTCTTGACCTATCGCCAATTCGGGGTGCCGGTGGCTCTCGCCACCGATGATGCCGGTATCGAGCGGATCGATCTCACGCACGAATTCGTTCGCGCGGTCAGCACCTATGGACTCACCTATGCGGACCTCAAGGAATTGGTCCGCAACAGTCTCGAACATAGCTTCTTGCCGGGGAAGAGCCTGTGGGATGGCAAAGGCGGCTATCTGCGGTTTGCGCCCGCTTGTGCGCGCGACGTTCCGGACGGGAAAGAACCGTCGCCCGGTTGCGCCGGCGCGCTCGCGGCGAGCGAGAAGGCGGCGCAGCAATGGGAATTGGAACGCCGCTTCAAGGCTTTCGAGGCGAGCTTCTGAATTCGGGTAGAACTACAGCTCGGCGCGCACTCCGCCACGGTCAACGCCTTCTTCCTGAGCGAGGTTCTATCAAGTAGTGTCAGCTCAGCGCATGAATCTTGAAGGGAAGGCCGCCCTTGGGGCAGAGCGTGACGGTGGCGTGAATCTTGGCCGGCTTCGGCCCGACATATTCCGGCGTATAGCGGCGAAGCAATTGCACCAGAGCGAGCGTGTTCTCGATCTGCGATAATGCGCCGCCGATGCACGAGCGCTTACCGGCCGCAAAAGGCAAATAGCTGTACTTCACCCGCTTCTTGGCGCGCTCCGGCGCGAAGCGCTCGGGATCGAATTTCTCCGGCTCGTCCCAGAATTTCGGGCTATGGTGCATGACATAGGCGAGGATCACGACCTTGTCGCCAGTTTTGATCTTCTGCCCCTCGATCTCGTCGTCTCCGGCGGCGATGCGGATCAAGGCCCAGATCGGCGGGAAAAGGCGCATGGTTTCCTGAATCACCATGCGCGTATAAGCGAGCTGCTGCACCTCGTTCCAGACCGGATCGCGCTCGCCGCAGACGGCACGCGCCTCGGCCCTGATGCGCTCGAGTGCTTCGGGGTGCTGCGACAAAAGGTAGAGCGACCAGGCGAGGGTCAGCGCCGTCGTTTCGGTGCCCGCCCAGAGATATTGCTTCATCTCGTCGATGACCTGCTGGCGATCGAATTCGGGGAAGTTTGGATCGGCTTCCGCGGCCTCCAGCATCTTGAGCAGGGTCTTTTCGCGATGGTCGAGAATGCCGGCCCCGGTGACCGTTTCGGGAATGGAACCCCAAACCTCCATTGCCTTGGCGGCGTCTTCCTGCGTGACCTCGACGAGCTCGCCGCGCACGTTCTTCAACCGGATCGACTTGTGGTTCATCACATTGGTGTAGGTCTTGACCTGACCGAACACGAAATGCGGGTTGAAAGGCATCTCGCGATCGAATAGCGCTTTGCACACCATCTCGGCGGCGAGAGTCCAGGTTTCTTCCACCATCTCGATGGTCTGCCCGGTTGCGGCGAATTTCGCCCAACGGCCCATCTTCGATTCGATGGCCGACATCAGATAGGGGAAGTAGGCCTCGAACATCTGCGGGTGAAACGCAGGCTGCTGCGGCGCACGAATCTTCTGCCACAGCGCTCCATCCACCGTGATCATGCTCCGGCCGAAAATGGGGCGAAGCCCGTCGAAATATTTCGTGTAATTGTCGGCGTTGGTCACCAGCACACGCTCGGCATGCGCCGGCTCGCTCAAAAGAACGATGCGCTGGTTCTTCAAATTGATCGGGACGACGCCGCCATATTTGTCGCTGAGCGCCATCAGCGTCTGCATCGGATTTTCCTGGGCAAGCAGCGGCGTGAGCTTGAACCAGATGGATTGCTCTTCGCCGAGCCCGTGCGTTGGAGAATAGGCGACCGTCATATCCGCCATTTACGCCTTCCCCCTAGCTCCCTGTTCTTGGTCTTGGGCCATCATGGTCCCACTCCCGGCGGCCGCAAGCGCTAGGAAGCGGCCCGTTCCGCGTCGCGCGCGCCGTCATCTTGCCGCGGCAAATAGGACACGGAATTGTCCGCAATTGGGCCAGTCTCTAGCATCCGGCCGTTGGCGCTGTCCATCTTTGGCGCACGGCACATCTTGCGGTGCGACATGCCGTCCCGTCCAGGCTCCTATCTTAGGGCCGTTAACAATTTCAATCAAAGCGCTTCCTCGGGGGGCGGGGAAAAAAGCGGCGGCTGGGATCTGACCTGTGTCATTCCCACAACATGTTCTCCCTCGACCCGCACGATTTCGGAGGCGACCAGGCGGAGCGCCAGAGGGTAGAGTCTATGTTCCGCTTCGAGCACGCGCGCGGCGAGACTCTCCGGCGTATCGCCGGGGAGAACCGGGACGGCCGCCTGGGCGACGATCGGGCCAGAGTCCATCTCCGGCCGCACGAAATGCACGGTGCAGCCGGTAATCTTTACGCCTTCCTGCAAGACCCGCTCATGGGCGTGCAATCCCTTAAAAGCAGGAAGGAGGGAGGGATGAATATTGAGATGGCGGTTCCACCAGCGCCGCACGAAGCCCTCCGTGTGCAGCCGCATGAAGCCGGCATTGCAGAGAAGCTCGACGCCGGCTGAGGCAAGCGCTGCATCGAGGGCAGTGTCGAAGGCTTCGCGCGTCAAGAAATCCTTGTGGTCGATCGTCAGGGTGGGGATGTTTGCGGCCTCGGCGCGCGCCAAACCTTGTGCCCCGGTCACGTTCGAGATCACGAGCACGATTTCGGCGGGGTAGCGCGGAGAGCGGCAGGCCTCGATCAGCGCTCCGAGATTTGAGCCTCGGCCGGAGATGAGAACGCCGACGCGCTTCTTGGTCATCACGAATTGCGCAAGCCGGTCACGCGAGCTTGCCTCTGTAACGAATGGCGGCGCCTGACCCGCGTGCGGCGATGACGCCGATCACTTTCGCCTCTTCGCCGAGGCTCGCCAGGCTCCGCTCGACCTCTTTGGGAGCTACGACCAGCACCATGCCGATACCGCAATTGAAGGTGCGCAGCATCTCGGCCTGATCGAGCCTTGCCTCGGCTTTGAGCCACGCGAACACGGCAGGGAGGGGAAAAGCATCGAGATCGATCTCGGCCGCCAGATGTTCCGGCAGCACGCGCGGAAGGTTCTCGGTGAGGCCGCCGCCGGTGATGTGGGCGACCGCTTTCACGGCGCCAGTTCCGCGAATCGTGGCAAGGATTTGCCGGACATAGATGCGGGTCGGTGTGAGCAGGGCTTGGCCCAAGCGTTTCCCCGGTGCAAAGGGAGCGGGATCGTTCCAGCCGAGGCCCATCCTGGCGACAACGCGGCGCACCAGCGAAAAGCCGTTGGCATGCACGCCGGAAGACGCAAGGCCGACAAGAATGTCGCCTTGGGCGATGTCCTTTCGCGGCAGGATTTGCGCGCGCTCGACCGCGCCGACGGCAAAGCCGGCCAGATCGTAATCGCCCGGCGCGTAGAGCCCCGGCATTTCGGCGGTTTCGCCGCCGATCAGGGCGCAGCCGGCCTCCTTGCAGCCTTTGGCGATGCTGGCGATCACGGTTTCAGCCACGCCGAGATCGAGGCTGCCGCAAGCGAAGTAGTCGAGAAAGAACAACGGCTCGGCGCCCTGGACGACAATGTCGTTCACATTCATGGCGACGAGGTCGATGCCGATTCCGGCATGTTCCTTAGTCTCGATGGCGAGTTTAAGTTTGGTTCCGACACCGTCGGTTGCCGCGACGAGGACGGGGTCCTCGAAACCGCAGGCTTTCAGGTCGAACAGGCCGCCGAAGCCGCCGATGGCGCCGAGGACGCCGGACCGTTTGGTGTTTGCGGCAAGTGGGGCGATGGCGCGCACCAAGGTATTGCCGGCGTCGATGTCGACGCCCGCGTCGCGATAGGTCAGGCTTGGCGAGTCCTTGGAGGCGG
Source organism: Methyloceanibacter sp. (assembly GCA_035575415.1). Classification (GTDB taxonomy): domain Bacteria; phylum Pseudomonadota; class Alphaproteobacteria; order Rhizobiales; family Methyloligellaceae; genus Methyloceanibacter. The sequence goes on from DATLXW010000015.1 coordinate 20,368, forward strand.
TGGGCACCGAACCACTCGGGGTGCAGGTAGAGCGATCCGGCATAACAATCGCGCCTCA
>DATLXW010000016.1:0-6528 GCA_035575415.1 Methyloceanibacter sp.
CCCCGCCGTCATCGCGGATGATCGCCGCGATCTCTGCCGGCGCAAACGTGTCTTCAAGCAGTTTTTGCGCTTTACGTCGATCGAACTCAATTCGCGCCATTGCGTGCTGCCGCAACCAGTGCCACCAGGTCCGCCACGCGCTCGCAACGGTTGACGTCCTCTTCGTTCAAGCTGACATTGTAGGCGTTCTCGACCTCCATCACGAACTCAAGAAGGACGAGACTGTCGACGCCAAGCGCGTCGAATTGCGCTTTGAGGAGTTCTTCATCGCTCCACGCGAAATGCGTGCTGGAATTGCCAAGTCCGCTGACTTCCCGAAAAATCTTTGCACATCCGGCGCTTAAAGCTTCATTCATTGATGGACCCATCGATACGCTCATAAATGGTGAAAACGCAATGGTTTGCGCGCGCAGGCGCGGCGGCATCATCGACGACATCTAACTCCGGCAATTCCAGAACGGCGACCATGGAGCCCGGATGCAAGACACACCAGCTGCGCAAGCTTTCGCTCCATTCGAAGGGCGCGAAGCTGCGATAGGACTCCGGCCTTTTTGTTTCCTTGTGGAGCGTCAGCACAACGCGAATCTCGATCCGAGCAAAACCCGACGACGCCGAGGTGGCCGCCCCAACAACTCAGTTTAGGCAAATTCGAGCCTTTGCGCTAGGGATGGAAACCGGCAAACCGTTTGCCAGGAATCCCTTTGAATGCTCAGACGATACTGGAAGAAAGTTTTTAAGTCTCCCACTTCAGTTCGACTTCGAGCTTGTCCTTATCGAGGTCGGCCTTGAACTCGACCTCGCCGGCAACCGCGATTTGCTTTTCGCCTTCGCCGAACGATAGGCTACCCTTGCGCAATTGCTGAGCAAATTGCTCCAGCTTCTCCGCCGCTTCGTCTCGCGTGAGACTCGCGCGCATTTTCTCCTTCGGCATGACAATGTCTCCTCAACTCCGCCCGTTGTGCCCGCGTTCAGGGCGTATATTCCGTAACGGCTCGCAGGCGACTCTGTTGCCACAGCCGCGCAACCGTTGCGTGACGCTTAGCGCCTGAGCCGAGCTTTTCCGTTGACGGCTCGCAAGCCGCCCCGCAGACTGCGCGCAAAGCGGGAGGGCAAGGGGCGGCGGAGGGATATGCGAACGCGATTGGCTGCCTTAATTGCCATCACTCTTGCGCTTTTCCTCGTCCCTCGAATTCCGGATAGTGGAACGCAAACGGCGGCCGCCATCGAGCAAGGCAAGCTTGTCGCGCCGGGACGCCTCGTGGTGGCGGGGCGCAGACTGTCTTGCGGCGCGACCGCCACTCTCATTCGTGACTTCGAAGGCTTCGCCGTCTCCTCCACGGTGATCATGCTCAATATGCAGGCGCTGAAAGATTTGCCGCGCCCGGTGCAGTGGCTGATCTACTACCACGAATGCGGCCACATCCTTTACGGGCCGAGCGAAACGGCTGCGGATTGCTACGCCGTTCGCCGCGCCCGCCGTGAAGGCTGGCTCAGCAAGCAAAGCCTCGAAGACATTTGCGCCGTCTTCAACATCGCCGGACACGGGCCGGTGCATCCCGATCCCGAAGCGCGCTGCGAGCAGCTAAGGCAATGTTTTGCCGGAAAAAGCCCGACCGCGGCGCGGTGAGACATCGTCGCCGATTGCAGAGATTTGGTGCGCGCCTTAAAGTACGATTCGATGGTGGACGGACGGGCACTTTGTCGCTTTGCGTTTGCGGTCGCCGTGAGCTTGGCGCTTTGCCTTGCGAACGCGAACGGCGCACAGGCGCAAGAATGGTCGGGCCGTGAAGGCTCCACCACCTCCGGACCCACGCTCGACGCCTATTTGAAGGAAGTCGGCTCCGACGCCAAGGTCGTCCCTCACGGTCAGCTCAAGATCGACGGCCGTTCTGTCAATTGCGGCACGCGGCCGACCGTGCTCAATCCCAATTTCGACAGTTGGGGCGGCGCCTTCCCCGGGTTCGTCATCCTCAACACCAAGAAGATCGGCGGCCTCTCGACGCAAGTGAAACTCTACATCTATAGCCACGAATGCGGGCACCAATTCGAGGGCGCCGACGAGACCAAAGCCGATCTCTTCGCCATCAGGCGCGGGGTGAAATGGGGCTGGCTCGACGCGCAAGGCATGGAGGATATCTGCACCTTCATCTCGCAACTGAAGGGGGACGCTGTACATCCTCCCGGACCGCAACGCTGCGAGACCATGCGCAAATATTACCGGCAATTGCTCGAAGGGGATCGGCAACAGACGGCCTCTCCCGCCAATACGGCCAAGCCGCAGACGCTGGGACCCGCGCAATAGCGGCTAGAAAATCCAGGCGATCATCAGCCAAAAAACGACGAAGAAAATCAGAAAGCCGAGAATGGTGAAGGGCAGTTCGCCGAAGATGGCATCGCCCCCCGAGACCACGGCCATCACCAGGATCACCACCAGCGACACAACGAAGGAAACGATTGCCGCGTTCTTAAGTCCGAGTCCGGGCGCGAAAGGATCGCTCTCGCCGAGCCCGACCAGCCAATAAAGTCCGGCCCCGCCGATGATGAGCAGCAACAGAAGCGCCGCCGCGGCGGCGATCAACAGCCGCTGCGCTTCTCGGCGGTCGCGCCGGTCGGCGGCCGGCATGGCTAGTTCTGCTCCTGGTCCATGGCTTGCGCCTTCGAGATCGCCTCTCTGATCGCGTGCGGGTCCGGCATATCGGCGACCGTAAATTCCGGTTCGTCGCCGGCGGTGGAAATTTGAATCGTCCCGACGCCCAGGATACGGTTGACGAAGCCCTGCGTGATATGCACCGCGCGGACATGCCTGAGCGACACCGCGGTCCGGTCCTTGCTCAAGATCCCCCGCTCATACATGATCTCGTGCTCGGTCACGCTGAGCGCCGTCGCCCGCGTCTTGATGTACCAATAGAGTAAGAGAAGAATGCCGATGCCGAACGCCGCGATCAAAAGCACGCAGAGGATGAACCAGAAGGGGTGCGCCCGGAACATCGCCGGATGCGCCTCGTAGATCACCGTTTCCGCCATGGACAGTCCCTCCCGCCCCTAAAGCCTCGCGGACCTTAGGGCTTCGCCTCCGGCCTGAAAAGCCCAAGATTGCGACCCAGGAGCGACTGGAAAGACAGCCTGCTTGAGGTTACATAGCCCCTCGCAAATCGAGGACCACATGCAGAAATTCACCACCCTGACCGGTATCGCCGCCCATCTGCCGATGATCAATGTCGACACCGACATGATCATCCCGAAGCAATATCTAAAGACCATCAAGCGTACCGGCTTGGGGCGCGGCCTGTTCGCCGAGCTGCGCTATGACGAGAAGGGCAACCCCAATCCCGATTTCGTCCTGCACAAACCGCCCTACGATAAGGCCGTCATTCTCATCACCGGCGAGAATTTCGGCTGCGGCTCTTCGCGCGAGCATGCGCCCTGGGCTCTGCTCGATTTCGGCATCCGCTGCATCATCGCGCCGAGCTTCGCCGACATCTTCTACAACAACTGTTTCAAGAACGGGATCTTGCCGATTGCCCTGCCGCAAAAGGAGATCGACAAGCTGATCGACGACGCTTCGCGCGGGCACAACGCAACGCTCACCATAGACCTTGAAGCGCAGGAGATCAGGGGGCCCGACGGCGGCGTAATCCAGTTCGACATCGATCCCTTCCGCAAGCGCTGCTTGCTCGAGGGGCTGGACGATATCGGACTCACGTTGGAGAAAGCCGATTTGATCGAAGCCTTCGAGGCGCGCTCGCGCGCCGAGCGGCCTTGGCTCTAAGCCGGATCGCTACGGCTCGGGTGAGATGAGCGCCGTCTCCTCGATGACGGGCTTGCCGTTGCGCATCACCGAGACAATTCCGGTATAGGGACCTTCCGGCCAGCCTCCGGAAGGCGCTTTCTTGCCGGCGAACAGCATATATTGCGCCTTGTTGCGGTCGAGCTTCTCCGCGTTCTCGACCACAACCGCCTCGCCGCGCTTCAGTGCGATCTTCATCTCGTCGCCGCCTTGCAGATTGATCGCCCAGGCATAAAAGACGAGCGGCGTGTTTCGTTTCGGCATGCCGAGCGGAGCCCCGGTCTCAAGCGCCTCGAGCGTCACCGGACCGTCGGCAAAACCGAGGCTAAGCAAGATGCCGGGGCGATATGGGAGCGCCGCCTTCGCCTTCGCGGACCACAACGGGGCGGCTTCCGCGCCGCATGCGCCGCTGGGGTCGGGCAGAAAGGGATCGATCCAGCGATCGTCCTTGCTTACGCCGAGATGGAGATGCGCGAAAGCGGCGTTGCCCGAATAGCCCACTTCGCCGAGCTTGGTGCCGGTCTTGACCTGCTCGCCCTTCTTCACTGCGACAGAGCCCTGCCGCATATGGCAATATTGCGTGACCCAGCCGCCGCCATGGTCGATGCGTACGCCGTTGCCGCATTCGATATTGGCGACCGCGTTTTTGTCTTTCTCGTTCCGAACGAGACGGTCGGGAACGCCGTCGCGCACCCCGACCACGGTTCCCGGCGCCGCGGCGAGGACGGCGACGCCTTTTGCCACGTCGGCCGTGGTGCGCAGGCGAATGTCGGTGCCGTCATGCCCGTCATAGGTCTCCGCCCCGCAGGCATAGTCCCGCACCCCGGGGCCCGGATCGCGATCAACATATTGCTGGATGAAGCAGTCGGTGCCGATCGCGCAGGCGAGCGGCAGCTCCAATTCGAAAGCGGCAGCAGGACCTGCCATCGCGCTCAACATTAAGAGGGCTCGCATCAGCATCGCTGCGCCTTACTCGAAGGGCCTCGGTTCGGACGACTGCGTGAGAACGGGCTTGCCGTTCCTCGTCACGATGACCGCGGCATTGTACTCGCCCTCGGGCCAACCGCCGGCCGGCACGCCGGTCTTGCCGGCCTGAAGCAGGAGCGGCACCGCATCGTCCGCCGTCGCCTTATTGTGCATCAACGCCTTGCCGTCCTTGACGAGCGCGATTTCGACCTCGTCGCCCTCGGCAAGGCCGTCGAGCAGCACATAGGCCACGGCCGGCGTATTGAAGCGCGGCGGCGAAAGGGCGGCTCCTTGTTCCAGCTCACCTTGCGTCACGGCGTGGTCCGCGAGCCCGAGCGCAAGCAGCTTGACCTCCTCCGCCGATCCGGCCGCCGCCGCCGAGCAAAGCAACCCCAGGGCAAACAGCACCCTTGCCAGCATTTCACACTCCCTTTAGGCAATCCGGACCGGCTTTAGAATGAGGAACGGCGGGCTCCATGACAACTTACAAACTGCTTCTCCTGCCAGGCGACGGCATCGGTCCCGAGGTGATGGCCGAGGCCGAGCGCGTCGTCCAATGGGTCAATGCCAGGGGATTTGCCTCGATCGAAACCGAGACGGACCTTGTCGGCGGCTGCGCCTATGACGCCCACGGTCAGGCCATTTCCAACGCCACGATGGAGCGCGCGCTTGCCGCCGACGCCGTGATGCTCGGCGCCGTCGGCGGGCCAAAATGGGACGGCGTTCCCTACGACAAGCGCCCAGAGGCCGGGCTACTCCGCCTGCGCAAGGACCTCGAACTGTTCGCCAATTTGCGCCCCGCCATCTGTTATCCCGCTCTCGCCGACGCTTCTTCGCTCAAGCGCGACAAAGTCGACGGGCTCGACATCATGATCGTGCGCGAGCTGACCGGCGGGGTGTATTTTGGCGAGCCGAAAACCATCACCGATCTCGGCAACGGGCAGAAGCGCGCCATCGATACCCAGGTCTACGACACCTACGAGATCGAGCGCATCGCCGCCGTCGCCTTCGAGCTCGCGCGCGAGAGGAAGCGCCTCGTGCATTCCGCCGAGAAGCGCAACGTGATGAAGACCGGTGTGCTCTGGAACGAAGTTGTCACCAAAGTGCATAACGAGCGCTTCGGCGACGTGACTTTGCAGCACATCCTCGCCGACAATTGCGCCATGCAGCTCGTGCGCGAGCCGAAACAATTCGACGTGATCGTCACCGACAATTTATTTGGCGACGTGCTCTCGGACGAAGCCGCCATGCTCACCGGTTCGCTCGGCATGCTGCCGTCCGCCTCGCTCGGCGCGGCCGACGCGCGCGGGCACCGGCGCGCGCTTTATGAGCCGGTGCACGGCTCGGCGCCCGACATCGCCGGCAAGGGCATTGCCAACCCGATCGCCACAATCGCGAGCCTCGGCATGTGCCTGCGCTACTCCTGCTTCCTTGGCGAAGTCGCCGATCGCATCGATAAGGCCATCGCCAAAGTGCTGGCCGACGGCTTGCGCACCGCCGACATCAGGCAGGATGGCTGCCGCATGGTCTCAACGCGCGAGATGGGCGAGGCCATCGTCGCTGCGCTTGATCGCGCGAGCTAGAACTTCGCTTCTGCGTCGAATTTGAGGGTAAGGTCGGAGGTTGCCTCCGAGACCCCGAAGAGGGTGCCCACGGCGAATTCCCATTCGAGATTGGACCCCTCTCGCTCGAGCTCAAGATAGGCGACCGGGCCGAGGCGATGCTTTTGATCGTCCCAACTCCCGGCATGCGACAGGTCTTCGATCTCGCTATAC
>DATLXW010000017.1:0-4586 GCA_035575415.1 Methyloceanibacter sp.
CGGCAGAAGGTGCGCGACAACGTGACGAGGGAAGGATTCATCGGTCGCTGGCTCACGCTGCTCGACAATCTGAAGCCGGATGAGGCGGACATTTTCGCGCACGGCGACGAAACAGCGTTCGAACTGGCAGCGATCCGTTCCTCGATCGCCAACTTGCGCACCTTTCCGTTCGTGCGCGAGCGCGAGGAGGGAGGCCTACTCGCCCTGCATGGACTGCATTTCGATATCGGCAGCGGCGCGCTGCTCGCACTCGATCCCGAAGCGGTTCGCTTCGCGCCGCTGGTGGAGGCTTAAGCCTCAAGCGGCCTTGCGCTCGGCCGCTGCCATTTCGCTGCAGCTTCGCGCGCACCTGCGGCAGGTCTCGATGCAAAGCACCATCGTCTCGTCGTCGGCGATCTTGGCGCAATCGTCGGCGCACATCTCGCACACTCCGGCGCAGATGCGGTAGGTCATCTGGTGCAGCGGAGAGCCCCGCAGCATGAAATCGGCGCTCGCGATGCAAATCTGCACGCAGTCCTGTAGCAGGCGGATATGGGCAGGCGCCGCGTGTTCGCCGCCCTTCTCGAGGCAATGCGTGATGGTCGACAGACACACGGAATGACAGTCGAGACAGTCCGTGATGCATTGTTGCATGGTGGCCATGCCGTTCTCCTCGCTGTTCGCAAGAAAAACGGTCTGCCGCCGGGAGCGGTTCCCTAGGGCCTAAGCGCAAACCTTCTTCAGGCCGCTTTTTCCAGCAGGTTGCGGTTGATGATGGTTTCGGCGATCTGCACCGTGTTGAGCGCAGCGCCCTTGCGCAGATTGTCCGAAACCACCCACATTGAAAGGCCGTTGTCGACGGTGTGGTCATCGCGGATGCGCGAGACGAAGGTCGCGTAATCGCCGACGCATTCGACCGGCGTGACATAGCCGCCAGGCTCGCGCTTGTCGACGACGAGCACGCCGGGAGCTTCGCGCAGAATGTTGCGCGCCTCCTCGACGGTGATCGGGTTCTCGAACTCGATGTTCACCGCCTCGGAATGGCCGACGAAGACCGGCACGCGCACGCAGGTCGCCGTCAGCTTGATCTTGGGGTCGAGAATCTTCTTGGTCTCGACCGACATCTTCCACTCCTCCTTGGTCGAGCCGTCGTCGAGGAAGACGTCGATATGCGGAATGACGTTGAAGGCGATCTGCTTGGTGAATTTCTTCGGATCGGGCGGATCGGTGACGAAAATGCCCTTGGTCTGGTCCCAAAGCTCGTCCATCGCCTCCTTGCCGGCGCCGGACACCGACTGATAGGTCGCCACCACCACGCGCTTGATCGTGGCTGCATCGTGCAGCGGCTTGAGCACGACGACGAGTTGGGCGGTCGAGCAGTTCGGATTGGCGATGATGTTCTTCTTGCTGAAGCCCGCGACTGCGTCGGCATTGACCTCGGGCACGATCAGCGGGACGTCGGGGTCGTAACGCCAGCAGGAGGAATTGTCGATCACCACGCAACCTTGCGCGCCGATCTTCGGGGCCCATTCCTTCGACACGGCCGATCCGGCCGACATCAACGCGAAGTCAACGCCGCGGAAGTCGAATTGCTCGAGGTCGCGGCATTTCAGCCGCTGGTCGCCATAGGACACCTCGACGCCCATCGATCTGCGCGAGGCAATGGCGAACACCTCGTCGGCGGGGAATTCGCGCTCGGCGAGGATGTTGAGCATTTCGCGCCCGACATTGCCGGTCGCGCCGATAACGGCCACTTTATAGCCCATGCGTCTGCCGCTCCTTGAAGCACTGCTGCTTGCCGCAAATTTGCGGCCGATTTACGAGGAAGTGTGCGCGGTTGTAAAGCTCGATGGGGGCGGAAACGCAGCGGAGCCTGGGGCGTTTGGACCTGCGGACGGGCGGCGGAGAGAGCGATTCATGAGTTTCACGCGCGCCCGACTTCCGCTTCTTGCCGTCCTTCTGCTCGCAGCTTGCGATGTGGCCGAACTGCCGGTGGAGGAGACGGAAGGACCGAATCCCACCATTCCGCCGCCGAGCGAAGCTTTCATTCCCGCCATCAATATCGCCCCCGCCGGCGCCTGGCAGGAGGGCAAGACGCCGGTCGCGGCTGAGGGCCTCGCGGTGAACGCCTTTGCCAGCGGACTCGACCACCCCCGCTGGCTCTATGTGTTGCCGAACGGGGATGTGCTGGTCGCGGAAACAAATACGCCGAAGCAAGATGTGCCGTGGAGCTTCAAGGGAATGGTGATGACCTGGGCCATCAATCTCGCCGGCGCCGGCGTGCCCAGTCCGAACCGCATCATCCTCTTGCGCGACGGCGACGGCGACGGCGTGGCCGAAACGCGCGGCGTCTTCCTCGCCGGCCTCAACTCGCCGTTCGGCATGGCGCTGATCGGGGATAAGTTTTATGTGGCTGACACCGATGCGGTGCTGCGATTTGATTACGCCGACGGCGCGACCAAGATCGAGGGGAAGGGAACCAAGATCGCAGACCTTCCGGCGGGACGGATCAACCTCCATTGGACCAAGAGCCTGGTGGCGAGTCCGGACGGCAAGCGGCTCTATGTCGGGGTCGGCTCGAACAGCAATGCCGGTGAGAACGGGCTCGAAGGGGAGAAGGGCCGCGCGCAGATCATCGAGATCGACCCTGAGACCGGCGTGGCGCGAAGCTTCGCCACGGGCTTGCGCAATCCCGTCGGGCTTGCCTTCGAGCCCGAGAGCGGAGCGCTCTTTGCAGTAGTGAACGAGCGCGACGAACTTGGGTCGGATCTCGTGCCCGATTATCTGACCGAAGTGAAAGAGGGCGCCTTCTACGGCTGGCCCTTCAGCTATTGGGGCCAGCACGTCGATCGGCGCGCGAAACCGCATAACCCGGCGGCTGTGGCGAGCGCGATCAAGCCGGACTATGCGCTCGGAAATCACGTCGCTCCCCTCGGACTTGCCCTTTCGCAGGGGGATCTTCTGCCCCAGGCCTATCGAAACGGCGCCTTTATCGGCGAACACGGCTCCTGGAACCGCATCCCCTTGAGCGGTTACAAGGTTGTCTTCGTGCCGTTCACGAATGGGCGTCCCGCGGGGCTTCCGCGCGACGTGCTGACCGGCTTTCTCAGCGAGCGCGGGGAGGCGCAAGGCCGTCCGGCCGGCGTCGCCCTTGGCCACGACGGCGCTCTGCTTGTCGCCGACGATGTCGGCAATACTGTGTGGCGGGTCACACCGTCTAAGCACTGACGCCTCGGACGGCTCGAGCCTGAGTTAACGAAGGCGGGATCGCCTTGTTGCGCCGTTGAGGGCAAGGCTAGCGAAAACTCGCGGCGTCGGCCGGAAGGGCGTCCGGCGCCGGCGGTACTTCCACCCTTACTTCCGCGCACTTCTTGGTAGTGAACTCGTTCACCATGCGGACAACCTCGGGTCCGAGCACGTTGGCGGAATTGTCGAGACCGGTGCCGGCATAGATTAGCGGATAGATGAACATCGGCGCCGAGGCTGCGCCCCAATTGATGCGCGCCTCGGTCGCCTTGCCGTTTTCGAATTTGACCTTGGGCGCCAGCGTGACCTCGATGGCGTAAGGATCGCCGCCCGTTTTTTGCGCGAGCGTACAGCGCACCTTCTGCTCGGGCATGGCGATCTCATAGTGCGCTTCGCTCATGGCAAGCGCGAGCGGTTTGCGCTTGAGCTCCAGCTTCGATTGACACACGGCCTTGCCCCAAGGCCAATCGATGCGGCCGCCGAGCATCTTGACGATGTCCTCCTCGCGCCAGGTCTTGACGATGTCGCAAGCCACGTCCTCGCCGTCGGGATCGCGCGTGGCGATGATGTCGCAAATCTTCTTCTTGCATTCCTTGCGCGCTTCCTTCTCGGCCTTCTCCTCAGGCGTCAGCTCGCGTTTTTGTTGAGGCGCTGCTTGGTCCTGTACGGCAGGCGATGAGTCCCCAGAGGGCGCGTCTTCGGCGGCGCATGCGGGTATGGTGGGAAGGACACAGGCTGCGAGAACCGCAACTAGCTTCAGGACAGGCGACATGGGATCTCTCGGCGTGCTCAGGGGTCCACCACTATGCGGTTGCCGCCAACGCCGTGTCCAGCGAGGGCCGGCAGCGTCCGCAGGGCGCGCATGCCATGCAAGTTGTGCATGACATCTGATGAATGGCGTGCAGCAATTGCAGTGTAAACTTTTCATTACGGTTTCATGACGGCCGCCGGTAAAGTCTTTCTTTGCAAGGAGTTATTGGGGGGTAGGGATGGATCTGCGGCGGAACCGCTTGATCGGCGCGCGAACCTTCGCGTGGCTTGGATTTGCGTCGTGCTTTTTTTCGCTTTCGAGTGAGCCGGCCGAGGCGCAGTTCTATGTGCGCTCGCCGGACGTCGAGAAGGGCCAGACTGCGATCGAGGAGCACGGCGCCGTCTATTTCGGGCCTGGGGAAGAGGAGCGGCGCAGGCAGTCCCATGAGCTCGAGTTGAAGCATGGAATCACCGAGCGATGGGAATTCATTGTCGAGGGGGTGCTACGGCAGGACATCGGGGAGCCGATAGAGGCCACGCGTTTCGAAATCGGCGCGCAATATGAGATCGTCGAGCGGCAGGGCGACGGGCTCGGGCTCGCTTTCCGCACG
>DATLXW010000018.1:0-3374 GCA_035575415.1 Methyloceanibacter sp.
CCCACCCGCGTCGTATAGGCCTTGGTGATGCCGAGCACATAGTTGATCGCGCCGGGACCGACGCCGGAGCCGGTCGCCGCCTGCGCCGCCACCGTGTTCGACGACGTCACGAAAGGATAAGTGCCGTGGTCGATGTCCAGCAGCGCCCCTTGCGCGCCTTCGAACAGGATGCGCTTGCCCTGCCGGCGCTTTTGGTCGAGCAGCGCCCACACCGTGTCGACATAAGGTAGAATCTTCGGCGCGATCTCAGACAACTGACGGCACAGCTGGTCGGCGGAGATTTCAGGCTGGTTGAGGCCGCGCCGGAGCGGGTTGTGATGGGCGAGGATACGCTCGATCTTTGGCCGGAGCGACGGCAGGTCTTGCAGGTCCATCACCCTGATCGCACGCCGTCCGACCTTGTCCTCGTAAGCCGGTCCGATGCCGCGCTTGGTGGTGCCGATCTTGCCGTCGCCGGCTTCCGCCTCGCGCAGCGCGTCGAGCTCGCGATGGAGCGGCAGGATCAGCGTCGCGTTCTCGGCGATCCTGAGATTGTCGCGGCCAATCTTGACCCCGAGCGCCTCGATCTTGGCGATCTCGTCGGCGAGCGCCCAAGGGTCCACCACCACACCGTTGCCGATGACCGAGAGCTTGCCCTTGCGCACAACGCCGGACGGAAGCAGCGACAGCTTATAGGTCGTACCATCGACGACGAGCGTATGGCCGGCATTATGCCCGCCCTGGAAGCGCACCACGATATCGGCGCGCTCCGACAGCCAATCGACGATCTTGCCCTTGCCCTCGTCGCCCCATTGGGAGCCGACGACCGCGACATTGGCCACTTGGCTATTCCTTTTGCATGGACCGGACGCAGAAACGGCCCCGCATTCCTGCAGGGCCGTGTCCGCTTATAGCGCGGCCTGGACGGTCGCGCCACTACCGCAAACAGAGACACACCCGCCAAGGCCTCCACCACAACCTCAGAGGTATTAATCGTCTTCGGGCAGCCCCGCCTCGCAGAATGGCACGTCGATGGACGCTAAAGCGCGCCGCCGCGTCCGAGTGTCTTGCTCATGAAGAGTATATAGCAGCGCTAAGCCGCCTTCGCGAGCGAACGCTTCACTTCGGCGAAGGCCCAGTCGAGCCAAGGCAAGAGCGCCTCGACGTCGCTTCTCTCCACCGTCGCCCCGGTCCAGATGCGCAAGCCCGGAGGGGCGGTGCGATAGGAGGCGATGTCCTTGGCCGCATTCTCTGCGTCGAGAAGGCTCGCCATTTGCGCCGGAAAGGCGTCGCGCAACGCCGGCGGCAGCGCCCCTACCTCCGGATCGACGATCTTCAAGCAAACCGAGGTGTTGGAGCGCGTTTCGGCCGCGCGCGCGAGAAAATCGACCCAAGCCGTGCGTTCGACCCACTCGGTTATGACCGCGGCATTGGCGTCCGAGCGGGCGATCGTCCCTTCCAGCCCGCCCACGCTTTCGACCCAGTCGAGCGCGTCGAGATAGTCCTGCAAGCAGAGCATCGACGGCGTGTTGATGGTCCAGCCCTCAAACAGGCCGGAATTGAGTTTGCCGTCCCTCGTCATGCGGAAGAGCTTAGGAAGCGGCCAGGGCGGCGTATAGCTCTCGAGCCGCTCGACCGCGCGCGGACCGAGGATCAGCATGCCGTGCTGCGCCTCGCCGCCCAGGACCTTCTGCCAGGAGAAGGTGGCGGCATCGAGCTTTCGCCAATCGATCTCTTGCGCGAACACGGCCGAGGTCGCGTCGCAAATCGTTAGTCCCTTGCGGTCGCTCGCGATCCAATCGGCGTTCGGCACGCGCACGCCTGAGGTGGTGCCGTTCCAGGCGAACACCACGTCGCGGTCGCAATCGACTTCGGAGAGATCCGGAAGCTCGCCGTAGGGCGCGACCAGAGCCCGCACATCCCGCAATCTCAGTTGCTCGACGATATCTGTGACCCAATCGCGGCCGAAGGCGTCCCAGGCGAGCACGTCGACGCCGCGCGGGCCGAGCAGCGACCAGAGCGCCATCTCCACCGCGCCAGTGTCGGACGCCGGCACAAGGCCGACGCGGTAGTCCGACGGCAGAGCGAGCAGGTCGCGCGTGCGCTTGAGCGCAAGCTCGATCCGCGCCATCGTTTCGGGCTGGCGGTGATTGCGCCCGAGAAGCGCACCTTTCAGTGCCTCCACGCTCCAGCCCGGCCGTTTCGGGCACGGTCCCGAGGAGAAACGTGGATTCTTCGGCAGCCGCGCGGGCTTCTTGTTTGCTGTCACGTTACGCCTTTCGCAGCCGGCAGCGCCCTTAGCCGTTCGCCTTAATGACAGGCGCGGTGAGCGTCAAGCTTCCCCGATTTCCGCGCCGATAAGAAAAGCCGCCCGTGGGTGAGACGGGCGGCAAGTGGCTAGCAGTCTGGGTGTTGAGGGGCTTTTCTTATTTGAAGGCGACAGGCATCGGCGCCGGCGGCGAGCCGAGCGCCCAGCGCACGCTGAGCATCACGTCATGGGAGGTGATGTCCTCGATCGTGAAGGGTCCGGCGACGGTCGAATTGTCGTAGGCGAAGGTCCTGCCCGTTTTCGCATCGCCGAGATCGGTGTAGCGATAGGCAAGATCGAGCGTGAGCGACGGCGTCACTTGATAGGCGAGGCCGCCATACACTGCCCAAGCGAAATTGGTTTCGGTATTGTCGCTGCCGAAAGCGACGCCATTATTCGGGACGTTCACGTCCTTGTAACCGAAGACTGAAAGCGAGGCGAAGCCGACGCCGCCGCCGACATAAGGCGTGACGCAATACCAGGTGCCGAGATCGATATAGGTGTTGAACAGGCCGACCCAGCTTTCGATGTCTGCGGTGTATTCGTTCGTGCCGCCGGCAGGCGGAGTGAAGACGCCATTATTCGAATACCTGTCATGCGCCAAGAACACCGCCTTGCCGCGATATTCGCCGGTAATGTCGAAGCGGAAATAATGGCCCGTGTCGTAGCCGAAACCGATGCCGAACAACGGCGTGCTCTTGATGTCCTTGTCGAAGAACTGGAAGTTCGGCCCGAACAGCTCGTAGTCGAGCCCGCCCACTTGCGGATTGGCGGCGCCCACGAAACCTTTCAAATACCAAGGCCCGGCGCAGCCTGGGCAAGGCTCGGGCGGCGGAGGCGGTAGCCCGAGATCGGCACCATAAGCCGTGGCCGCCGGCGCGAGCGCCAGCGCCGCTCCCAAAACGAGTTTGCGAATTTGTCCCATTGATTGTCCCCTCTCGACCGCAGCCGAAAGGCGTTGCCTTTTAAGGCTTTGCGCGCTTCGGCCGTCGTTCCGGGACTATGGGTGGGGAATGGTTAACGAAATGCTAACTTCGGTTGCAGAATGGAACAGAGCGTGGCCAATCCGCCACATTCCGGCGCAACT
>DATLXW010000019.1:0-21294 GCA_035575415.1 Methyloceanibacter sp.
CTTGGCGCCGGGAGGAGTGCGGCAAGAGACCTGCCATGCCCCATGCGTCTCTTTCACGATGCTGCCAGGCCCCGTTGCGGCCGGGGCGGCCTCTAGAGCTGGCCCTTGCGCGCCACCTGGCGCTGTTTCGGCATACAGGAACAACAGCCCGATGGCCGCAGCCTTAACCCAATGAGCCTGGGATATTCTGGTCATACTGCTAAAGAGACTCGGCAATGGTGCGGGTGCAAGTGCGAATTGCCGCTGGCGCGATGCGCGCGCATAAAGGCTCCCGGGCAAGCAGGCTGCGCAACATTGGCTTCGCCTTCGCCGAGTATTGGGGCCAAATTTCGGCCTGAAGGCGCTGCGGAAACCTTGTCCGCCGCGAAAAAACTGTACGCCGGGCGTGCATATGCCGCAGCGCCGCCCTGAATCATGAGTGTTGCCAACCGATTTTCTTTATGATTTGAACACCGGAAAAGAACCTTCAGCCCCGCAAAGCGCGCGGAGGTCTGGGCAATCGAATTTCGGGTGGGGGCGACGCCTTTTTCGCTGCCGAAGTTTCGCGCCGCCCTTGCTTCGATCAAGCGGCGTAGGCGACGCTTGGTTCGCCCCACGCCTCATAAATGGAAGGCCCGCCGATATCTCCTGACGGAGATCAGACGCATGGCCTAAGGCAGGCTAGGAGTGGATGGAATGGCGCTCTTCGATCGATTGGGGATCGTGACTTTATCTTTGATGAGTCTCGGCTTTTCCGGGGCCGCCTTCGCCAAGGAAGGCCAGCCGGCTCCCTGGCAACTCGGTCTTCAGCCTGCCGCCTCGCCGATCATGGAACAGATCCATTCGTTCCACACCTATGTCACCGTCATTATCACCCTTATCGCCCTTTTCGTCCTTGGCCTGCTCGTTTACGTGATGGTGCGCTTCAACGAGAGACGCAATCCCGAGCCTTCCCGCACCACGCACAACACCCCTCTTGAGATCGCCTGGACCGTCATCCCCGTCCTGATCCTCGTCGCGATTGCCATTCCCTCGTTCCGGCTTCTGTTTGCACAATACGATTTTCCCAAGGCCGATCTCCATATCACCGCGACCGGCAGCCAGTGGTATTGGAGCTACGAATATCCGGATCACGGCATCACTTTCGATTCGCTCATGGTACCGGAGGCCAACCTAAAGGAAGGGCAACCGCGTCTCCTGACTGTCGATCGCGAGGTGGTTGTGCCGGTAAATAAGAACGTGATCGTTGGTCTGAAATCAAACGACGTCATTCACGACTGGGCGCTTCCAGCGTTCGGCGTAAAGCTCGATGCCGTTCCGGGACGCCTCCAATCCACCTGGTTCAGAGCCGAGCGCGAAGGCATCTACTACGGCCAGTGCTCGGAGCTTTGCGGGCGCAATCATGCCTTCATGCCGATCGCCGTTCGAGTGGTCTCGGAAGCCGAGTTCGAGGATTGGGTCGCCAAGCAGAAGGCGAGCGCCTCGAATGGCAGTTCGAGCCGAATGGTTGCGGCCCAAGAGTAGCGAGTTGGTGCGAGATCACGCCCCATTAGAGCTGAGACCGAGTTAGACAAGAAGACACACAAGGAACATAGCCATGGCACACAGCGCCCATGCCGAAGCCCATCATGCGGATCGCCCTAGCGGAATAGGGCGCTGGCTCTATTCCACCAACCACAAGGACATCGGCACGATGTACCTCGTGCTGGCGCTCATCGGCGGTGTCGTTGGCGGACTTCTATCCATGGGGATGCGCGCCGAGCTGATGGAACCCGGCATGCAAGTCTTCAGCAATCCTGAGGCCTTCAATGTGCTCGTCACCGCCCACGGATTGATCATGGTGTTCTTTATGGTCATGCCCGCGACCATGGGAGGTTTCGGCAACTGGATGGTGCCGCTCATGATCGGCGCGCCCGACATGGCCTTCCCACGCATGAACAACATCTCCTTCTGGCTACTGGCGGCGGCTTTCATCCTGCTCATTACTTCCCTATTCATGCCCGGACCGCCCGGCACCAAAGGTGTCGGCGGCGGCTGGACCATCTACGCGCCGCTTTCCACCAAGGGCACCCCCGGACCGGCCATGGATTTCGCCATCCTGTCGCTGCATCTCGCCGGTGCCTCCTCGATCCTCGGCGCCATTAACTTCATCACCACCATCTTCAACATGCGCGCGCCGGGCATGACGTTGCACAAGATGCCACTCTTCGTCTGGTCGGTGCTGGTGACGGGTTTTCTGCTCCTGCTGTCGCTGCCCGTGCTTGCCGGCGGCATCACCATGCTCCTGACCGATCGGAATTTCGGCACAGCCTTTTTCGATTCCGCGCATGGCGGAGACCCGCTGCTTTGGCAGCATCTCTTCTGGTTCTTCGGCCATCCCGAGGTTTACATCCTGATCATTCCCGGCTTCGGCATGATCAGCCAGATCGTATCGACCTTTTCGCGTAAACCAGTGTTCGGTTATCTCGGCATGGCTTACGCCATGGTCGCCATCGGCGTGATCGGCTTCGTCGTGTGGGCGCACCACATGTATGCGGCAGGCATCTCGGTGAACACGCAAGCTTATTTCGTGTTTGCCACCATGGTCATCGCCGTGCCGACAGGGGTAAAGATCTTCTCTTGGATCGCCACTATGTGGGGGGGCTCGCTCAGCTTCCGCGCGCCGATGCTTTGGGCGCTCGGTTTCATTTTCCTCTTCACCATCGGCGGCGTCACCGGCGTCGTTCTCGCCAACGCCGGCGTCGATCGTTCGCTGCATGACACGTACTATGTTGTGGCGCATTTCCACTACGTGCTTTCGCTCGGCGCCGTCTTCTCCATCTTCGGCGCTTGGTACTACTGGTTCCCGAAGATGTACGGCTACATGTACAGCGAGGCGGTGGCCAAGCTGCACTTCTGGCTGATGTTCGTCGGGGCCAATCTCACCTTCTTCCCACAGCATTTCCTCGGGCTTGCCGGCATGCCGCGGCGCTATGCCGACTATCCCGACGCCTTCGCGGGCTGGAACTTCATCTCTTCGATCGGCGCCTACCTTGCTTTTGCAGGCTTCCTTGTCTTCTTGTTTGGGATTGCTCAGGCCTTCCTGCGCAGGGTACATGCGCCCGCCAACCCCTGGGGAGCCGGCGCCACCACGCTGGAATGGACGCTGCCTTCGCCGCCGCCCTTCCACACTTATGAGACGTTGCCGCGCATCAAATGAGAAGGGTGTCAGATTTGAGCAAGCCGTCGGCAACGATGTAAGTGAGTGAGGCATGGCTGACGTCGCACTTCCTGTAAAGGCCGGAACGGCCGGCGCCGGCGGCGATGTCGCCGACTATGTCGCGCTGATGAAGCCGCGGGTGATGTTCCTCGTGGTGTTCACGGCATTGGTCGGACTAATCGCCGCTCCCGGCTCTATGCATCCGGTGCTGGCGCTCGCCGCGCTCATTTGCATCGCCGCCGGCGCCGGTGCCGCAGGTGCCTTGAATATGTGGTACGACGCCGACATCGATGCGGAGATGGCGCGCACCGCTGCACGGCCGATTCCCCGCGGCCACGTCACCGCGGAAGAGGCCCGCACCTTTGGTGCGGTGCTGGCGGTAGGCGCGGTTCTCTGCCTCGGGCTGATGGCGAATTGGCTCGCCGCTCTCCTGCTCGCCATCACCATCGGCTTCTACGTGTTCATTTATACGATGTGGCTGAAGCGGGCGACGCCGCAGAATATTGTCATCGGCGGTGCGGCCGGAGCCTTTCCGCCGATGATCGGCTGGGCGGCTGCGACGGGCGGCGTGAGCCTTGAGTCTGTGGTTCTATTCCTCATCATCTTCGTTTGGACTCCGCCGCACTTCTGGGCGCTGGCTCTTATCCGGAGCGGCGATTACGCCAAAGCTAAAGTTCCCATGTTGCCGGTCGTGGCCGGCCCGGACGCGACCAGGCGCCAGATCCTGATCTACAGCCTCGTTCTCGCCCCGCTCGGCATGTGGCCGGCCATTATCGGGCTCGGCGGCACGTTCTACATGGCTTCCGCCGCGGTGCTCGGTTCGCTGTTCGTCGTCATGGCCTACGATTGCTATTGCAAGCGGGAAGGGGAAGAGGCGACCCGTGCGGCGAAAAACCTCTTCGCCTATTCGGTGCTTTATCTCTTCCTCTTGTTCGCGGCCCTCTTGGTCGAGCGGGGTTTTGACACCAGCGGAGGTCTTGCTCCGTCCCCTTGGGCATTGTGATGGACGATGCGGAAAAGGAACGACAACGCCGCCAACGCATGCGCTCCTTGGCCATTGCCTGGACGCTCGCGGCGCTCGTGGTGCTGTTCTTCATCGTCACCATCGTCAGGCTCGGCGGCCATGTGGCCGACCGGACTTTCTAAGCGGGGGCGGCAGGAATGAACGCACACAAGGAAGACAAGCCCCCGCGCCACGCGCCGGTGGCGCTCATGCTCGCTGGCTTGGTCGCGGGTATGACCGGACTCGCCTTCGCCTCGGTGCCGCTCTACCGCCTGTTCTGCCAGGTCACCGGCTATGGCGGCGTGCCCCAGCGCGCCGAGAAGGGGCCGAACGAAGTCCTCGACCGCACCATCCGCATCCGCTTCGACAGCAGCGTCGATCGCGCTTTGCCGTGGCATTTCGCCCCGGTCGCGCGTGCGCTCGACGTCAAGATCGGCGAGACTGCACTCGCCTTCTTCAAGGCTTCCAATGAGAGCGATGCGCCGGTCACCGGCACTGCCGTGTTCAATGTGGTGCCCGAGCTTGCCGCCCGCTACTTCACCAAGATCGAATGCTTCTGTTTCAAGGAGCAGACATTGCAACCTGGTGCGAGTATCGAAATGCCGGTGACCTTCTTCGTCGATCCCAAGATCGTCGACGACGAGGATACCAAGAACGTGGAAGAGATCACGTTGTCGTACACCTTTTATCGCAGCGGCAAGGAGCCCGGCGTCGCCGCGGCGACCGGCGCCAATTCGGGATCATGAGGGCGGTGAGGCGGCGCGCCGCCTCGACGTTTGGGAGGAGCAGGAGCGAATCATGGCTGAAGCGCATGCCAAACCGCAACACGACTATCATCTCGTAAATCCGAGCCCGTGGCCGATCGTGGGCGCCGTCGGCGCGCTCACTCTCGCTGTCGGCGCGATCATGTACTTTATTTCCAAGAAAGCGGGTGACCCGCAGCTTTGGTACGTGCTGCCGGGCCTCGTGCTCGTCATCATCACCATGTTCGGTTGGTGGCGCGACGTCATCAAGGAGGCCCACGAGGGCTACGAGACACCGGTGGTGCAGCTCCACCTGCGTTACGGCATGATCCTCTTTATCGCTTCCGAGGTGATGTTCTTCGTCGCTTGGTTCTGGGCTTATTTCGACGCGGCGCTCTATCCCGACGAGGCCATTACCTATGCGCGGACCAAGGTGCTCGGCGGCGAGTGGCCGCCGATCCCGAGCGCGGACACCGGCGTGCCGGGCCTCGGCTATTTCGGCCATACTTTCGATCCCTGGGGCGTGCCCCTGGTCAACACCCTGATCCTACTCCTGTCCGGCACCACGGTGACCTGGGCGCATCATGCGCTGCTAGAGAACAATCGCAGGGGTCTTATCCTCGGCCTCGCCTGCACTGTCGTGCTCGGCATTCTGTTCACTACGCTACAAGCCTATGAATACCTGCATGCCGGCTTTGGCTTCGCCAACCACATCTACGGCTCGACCTTCTTCATGGCCACCGGATTTCACGGTTTCCATGTGATCGTCGGCACCATCTTTCTGACTGTGTGCCTGTTCCGGGCGCTCGGCGGCGATTTCACGCCGAAACAGCATTTCGGCTTCGAGGCTGCCGCTTGGTATTGGCACTTCGTCGACGTCGTATGGTTGTTCCTGTTCACCTGCATCTATGTGTGGGGAGCGGGATCCAACTATCCGACGCATTAGCGAGAACCGAGCTGCTCTTCCGGGGGGCGGTCTGAGCGGCCGCCCCTTTTCATTTTGCGGAGGTAGAATGGGCAACATCGAAAGCGCGTCTATGCCGTCGCTTGGCGCAACGATCTGGGCCGGGATTTTTGGCCGCTGCCCGCGCTGCCATCGGAGCAGGCTGTTCTCGGGCTATCTCGCGCTTGCCCCGAAATGCGATGCGTGCGGACTCGATTATGGCTTCGCCGACGCTGGTGATGGACCTGCGGTCTTCGTCATTCTCGTCACCGGCTTCATTGTGACCGGCCTCGCCCTTGCCGCCGAGATTCTTTATGCCCCGCCATACTGGCTGCATGCCCTGCTGTGGGTGCCGCTCGCCATTTTGCTTCCGCTCGTCATGCTTCGCTCTTTCAAGGGTGTGCTGATTGGGCTCCAGTTCCGCAACAAAGCCGAAGAAGGAAAGCTTCTCTCGCATTAGGAGTCGATGTGTGCAGCAGAGAAGTCTGATCTGGCTCACCGGTTTGACGCTGGTCGCTCTTGCCGTGCTCATTGGCCTCGGCGTCTGGCAACTCAGACGGCTCGAGTGGAAGGAAGGACTGATCGCCCAGATCGAAGCGCGCATCGCTTCCGACCCCATTGCCCTTAAGGAGACTGAGAACCTTGCGCATGAAGGCCATGACCCGAGCTACTATCGCGTGAGGGTGGAGGGCCGCTTCCACCACGCCAAGGAGCTTTATCTCTATGCCTTGTCGGACGGAAAGCCCGGCTGGCATGTCATCACCCCGCTTGAAACTGCAAGCGGCAAAATGGTGCTCGTCGACCGCGGCTTCGTGCCCGACGATCGTAAAGATCCATCCTCTCGTCGCGAAGGTCAGATCGCAGGCGTGACCACGGTCACCGGCATCGTGCGCGTTCCCGATAAGCAAGGCCTGTTTACACCCGACAATGAGCCGAAGGCCAATCGCTGGTTCTGGCGCGACCTCGACGCCATGTCCCGCGCAATCGTCCCGGAAGGAACCGTTACTGTCGCTCCCTTTTTCCTCGAAGCTGACGCAAGCCCTGTCCCCGGCGGCTGGCCAAAGGGCGGTCAAACCAGAGTGGACATCCCAAACGACCATTTGCAGTACGCCATTACTTGGTTCCTTCTGGCCGCCGCGCTCCTGATCGTCTACGGCGCGTTCGTGTTCGGCCGGTACCGGCGCCGGACGCCTTTAGCATGATCCCCGCGCCCTGTTGCGGCTGGCCGCTCCGGCGGCTAGGTTTCGGCCAGTACTCCTTTTTGCCCTGCGAGGCCCGTCTTGAAATTCGTTTCAACGCGCGGCGAGGCGCCCGCGCTTTCCTTCGAAGGGGCGCTCCTTGCTGCGCTAGCCAGCGATGGCGGGCTTTACCTGCCCGAGACCTGGCCGCAAATGTCGACCGAGGCGATCGCGAGCCTGGCGGGATTGGACTATGCCGATGCCGCCTATCGCGTCATGCGCCCTTATCTTGAGGGCGATCCCTGTCTTGCCGATCTCGAGGAGGTGTTGGAGGAGGCTTACGGCAGCTTCCATCACCCTGCCGTCGCGCCTTTGCGCCAGATCGCACCAAACGGCTTCATACTCGAACTGTTCCACGGTCCCACGCTAGCCTTCAAAGATTTGGCGATGCAAGTGGTCGCGCGGCTGATGAACCGGGCGCTTCTGCGTAAAGGCGTGCGGGCGACGGTGATCGGCGCCACCTCCGGCGACACCGGGGCTGCCGCCATCGAAGCCTTTCGCGGGTTGGAGGCGATTGACGTTTTCATCCTGCATCCGAAGGGGCGGATCAGCGACGTGCAACGGCGGCAGATGACGACTGCCGTCGAAGAGAACGTCCACAATGTAGCCATCGAAGGAACCTTCGACGACTGTCAGACCATCGTGAAGAAACTGTTCAGCGATGCGCGTCTGCGCAAAAAGCTTGAACTGACCGGCATCAATTCGATCAACTTCGCGCGCATCCTCGCTCAGATCGCCTATTATTTCACCTCGGGCGTGAGCCTCGGCGCCCCCCACCGGCCTGTCGCCTTCACCGTGCCGACTGGAAATTTCGGTGATATTTTCGCTGGTTACGCGGCGAGAGCGATGGGCTTACCGGTCGCGCGCCTCGTTATTGCCACGAACCTCAATGACAGTTTGGTTCGCGTCCTCTCCACGGGCGCCTACGAGCCCAGGGACGTGGTCGCCACCTCCAGCCCGAGCATGGATATCCAGCTTGCGAGCAATTTCGAGCGCCTTCTGTTCGAGCTTGCCGGCCGCGATGCCGCTCGGGTGAAGGAACTCATGGGCGATCTCCGCCGGGCGGGAAATTTCCGGCTGAACGAGGCTGAGCTTGCTGGCATGCGCAAGCTCTTCGCCGCGCATTCGGTCGGCGAGCATGAGACCGAGATGACGATACGGGGGCTGTATGAGGAAACCGGCATGCTCGTCGATCCGCACACTGCGGTCGGTGTTGCGGCTGCCTGGGCTCAGTCGGGACTCGGGTCTTGTCCCATGGTGGTGCTTGCAACGGCGCATCCGGCCAAGTTCCCCCAGGCGGTAATGCGCGCCTGCGGGCGTGAACCGGAACAGCCGGAGCGGCTGCGTCTGCGCCTTGGCCAGCACGAGCGCTGCGCGACGCTACCGAACGATTACGCGGTCGTGGCGAACTTGATCGAAAGCAATGCCCGCGCCGGAGGTGCCGCCTCCTCGACCGGGCGTCGCGCGGGAGTGGGCGTGTGAGTGTCGAACGGTCGCAACTCGCCAATGGACTGGCCGTGGTCAGCCACGCCATGCCTGAAGTCGAGACCGTGTCGATCGGGATCTGGGTCGGCGCTGGCAGCCGCAGCGAGACGCAATCCGAACATGGCGTCGCGCACTTCCTCGAGCATATGGCCTTCAAGGGCACTGCGCATCGAAGCGCCAGGGATATCGCCGAGGAGATCGAAGCAGTCGGCGGCGAGTTGAACGCCGCCACAGGAATCGATTCTACCGCATACTACGCCCGCGTATTGCGGAAAGACCTGCCGCTTGCGCTCGACATTTTAAGCGACATCATCGTGTCGCCGCGCTTCGATCCTGCGGAGCTTGCGCGAGAACGCGAGGTTATCCTGCAAGAGATCGCCGCCGCCATGGATTCGCCAGACGATATTGCCTTCGATCTCGTCCAGGAGGCTGCGTTTCCGGGGCAGCCGGTTGGCCGTCCAATTCTCGGCACGGTCGAGAGCGTGAGCCGCTTCAAGCGTGACGATCTTCGCAGCTACCTCGCCGCGCATTATCACGGTCCCAACATGGTCCTCGCCGCCGCCGGCGCCGTCCGTCACGACGTTCTCGTCGCTGAAGCCGAACGGAGGCTTGTCGGTTTCAACGCCGAGCCTGCGCCGGAGCCCGAGCCGGCCCGCTATAGCGGTGGGGTGAGGCGGTCGGAAAAAATCTTTGAACAGACCCACATTGTACTCGCCTTCGAGGGCTTCCCTTACCGGCATGAGAACTATTTCGCTCTGCAAATCTGTGCCGGCGCGCTTGGAGGCGGCATGTCATCGCGTCTCTTCCAGGAAGTGCGCGAACGGCGCGGGCTTTGTTACGCGATCTACGCCTTTTCCAACGGGCTCTCCGACAGCGGCATGTTCACCGTCCACGCGGCCGGCAATCCTGAGCGTGCGCATGATCTCTTCGCCGTCATTCGCGATGAGCTGGTCAAAGCCGCCGAGCGAGGGTTCACGCCCGAGGAGGTTGCCAGGGTCAAAGCCCAGCTGAAGATGGCTCTGCTGGCTGGGCTCGAGAGTTCGAGCGCCCGCGCCGAGCAGCTTGCGCGCCAAATTCTCGTCTACGGACGTCCGCTCTCGACCGAGGAACTGATCGAGCGGGTGGAGAAGGTCGAGGCCAAAGACCTGCACGCCCTGATGGAGCGCCTCCTCGCTTCGCCCGTGAGCCTGGCCACAGTTGGGCCCATCGTTAATGTTGCAAGATTCGACCGGGTGACGGAAAAATTCACCTTGCCGTCGACCAGAGCCGCTTGAGACGGGTCTTTTAGCCATGGCCTTGCTGCGAGCAGCTTCCCCGAGCGACCTAGGACCGCTAATTGAGTCCGAAAGGGTTACATTGCGTACGCCGCAGATGTCCGACTATCCCGCCTGGGCCGAGCTGAGGGCGCAGAGCCGGGAATTCCTAACACCCTGGGAACCACTTTGGGCCAGCGACGAGCTATCGCGCGCATCCTTCCGGCGCCGGGTGCGGCATTATCTCCGCGACCTGCGCGAGGACGTTGGCTATGCACTGTTTGTGTTTTCCAACCGGACCGGCGCTTTGGTCGGCGGCCTCACGCTCTGCAATGTTCGTCGTGGCGTGACCCAGTCTTGCACGCTTGGCTATTGGATTGGCGCCAAATATGCGCGACAAGGTTACATGACGGAGGCCGTTCGCGCCGTCATCCCGTTTGTGTTCGATTCGCTTGAGTTGCACCGATTGGAGGCGGCTTGTTTGCCGAACAATATCGCCTCCATCAAACTTTTGGAGAAGACGGGGTTCAAGCGCGAAGGTCTCGCGCGGCGCTATCTGCGGATCAACGGCATCTGGCAAGATCATCTGCTTTACGCGCTGCTCGATACGGACGTACGCCGCTAGCCGAAGCAGCAACGAAAGAGAGACGGGGGAAGTATGGCGAAGTCTGGCGCCTCAGGACGAGGGCGAAGAGCGCCATCCCGGCATTGGGGCTCGGCGTTCGGTCTCCTCGTTTGCTCCCTCGCTGCCGCCATTGTGGGTCTTTCCGCTCGCGTCGCTTTCGCCATCGAACCGATCACCGTCGAGCCGAACCAAGACAAGATTGACATCACCGCCAAGGGTGAACTCTACGAAGGGCGTGGCGACCGCCTGCAAATCGAAACCGCGCCGGGACCTGACGGCTATATTGGACGCATGGCGGTCTCCGCCTCGATTCCCGGCACCAATCCCGGCTGGCTCGTCTTCGCTTTGTCGAATCCGACCTCGGAACGCATCGTGCGCTGGCTGGTCGCGCCGCGCTACAGCATGGTCGGCTCGGGCGTGTTCCGGCCCATTCTCGATGCGCCGCGTATCTCCGCGGTGACCCCTTCGCTTGGCTTTAGGCCTGAGCCGTTGAAGAGCGACCGGGCGGACATGTACCGGATCAATCTCGAACCGGGCCAGACCGTGACGTTCGCCGCTGAGCTTGCCTCGCCACAGGTGCCGCGCCTCAGTCTTTGGGACCCCAACGCCTATCAGGCCAAGCAGCAGGACCGCATGTTGTTCAACGGCGTGCTGCTTGGCATCACCGGGCTTCTCGCCATTTTCCTCACTGCCATTTTTGCCGCCAATCATCGCGCCGTTTTTCCCGCCACGGCCCTCGTTGCCTGGGCTGCGCTGGCCTATTTCTGCGTCGATTTCGGCTTCTGGAACAAATTGTTCCCTGTGGGGCCCGACCGCACCGCGCTGTACCGCGCCGCCGCCGAGTCGGCGCTTGCCGCAAGCCTGGTGCTCTTCCTCTACACGTTTTTGCGCATCGGGCTTTGGCATGTCTGGATCAAGACTGCATTCTGGTGCTGGCTCGGGGCGCAACTCTCGCTCGTGCTCGTCGCCATCATCGACCCGGTTTTTGCTGCGGGCCTTGCGCGCCTCTCGCTCGCCATCATCGCCGGCGTAGGGGCCGGCCTGATCGCTTATCTCGCGCTGCGCGGCCAGGACCGCGCGCTCCTCCTGATCCCGAGCTGGATGCTGCTCATCGTTTGGCTGTTCGGGGCGGCGATGGTCGTGCTTGGAAAGCTCTCCGGCGATCTCGTCGTTTCCAGTCTGGTGGCGGGGCTCGTCTTGATCCTCGTCCTGTTGGGCTTCACCGTGACCCAATTCGCTTTCCGTTCGGGCGCATCGCCCGTGAGCCTCGGGCCGCCGAGCCTCGTGCAGATGAAGTCGCTCGCCGTCGACGGCTCCGGCGCCCACGTCTTCCAATGGAATGCGGGCCGCGATTCCATCACCGTGGATGAGGCCGTCGAGCAGGAGCTCGGGCTGGAGCCCGGCGCGCTCAATGTCGCTGTCAGCGACTTCCTCCAATATATGCACAACGCCGACCGCGAGCGCTTCCGGCTGATGCTATGGTCGCTGCAAGAGAAGAACGGCGGCAACCTCCAGATCGATTTCCGCCTGCGCCGCCAGGACGGCACCTACCTCTGGTACGACCTGAGAGCCCATGCGGCGCCGAGCGAAAATGCGCGGCTCCTGCGCTGCACCGGGCTGATGCGCGACGTGACCAACCTGAAGCGCTCCTATGAGCGGCTGATCCATGACGCGGTGCATGACAGCCTGACCGGCCTTCCCAACCGTGAGCTGTTCATGGACCGCTTGCAGGGCGCGATCACCCGCGCGCGCGAGGGGCAAGCCAACCGGCCTACCGTCCTGTTCATCGACATCGACCGCTTCAAGAACGTGAACAAGAGCTTTGGGCTGGTCATCGGCGACAGCATGCTGCTCACCCTCGGCCGCAGGCTGAGCCGCCATCTCAACCCGCAAGACACGCTGGCGCGGCTTGGCGGCGACCAGTTCGCCATCCTTCTAATTTCCGATGCCGACCCGCATCACGTGGCGACCCTTGCGGAAAGGGTGCGGCGCGCGCTTCGGACGCCGATGAAGATAAGCGCCAAGGAGATCATTCTCACCGCTTCGATCGGCATCGTGGTCTATGACGGCGCGCAACAGACGGCGCAGGACATGCTCCGCGAGGGGGAACTCGCCATGCTGAGGGCCAAGCGCGCGGGCGCCGACCGCATCGAGATTTTCGATCCGTCGATGCGCGGCGAGGACGACGGCAAGCTTCCGCTCGAGAGCGAATTGAGAAAGGCGCTCGAACGCCAGCAGATCGCCATTCTCTATCAGCCGATCACACGGCTGGCTTCGAATCAGCTCGCCGGTTTCGAAGCTTTGTTGCGTTGGGACCACCCGACGCGCGGTCGGCTCGGTGCGGAGGATTTTATTCCGCTCGCCGAGGAATGCGGGTTGATCGTCGAGCTCGGCAATTACGTCCTCAATCAGGCCTTGGAGGAGGCGGGCCGCTGGCACAAGCTTTTGCCGCGCGAACGCGATCCTTTGTTCGTCAGCGTCAATGTGTCGAGCCGGCAGCTCTTCCGCCAAGACATGGTGCAGGAGATCAGGTTGCTGCTCGCGCGCGAGGCGGTCCCGAAAGGAACGCTGAAACTCGAAATCACCGAGTCGCTGGTGATGGAGAATCCCGAGCGCGCGGTGGAGATCCTGACTTGGCTCAAGACCTTTGGCGCAAGTCTCGCGCTCGACGATTTCGGCACCGGCTACAGCTCTCTAAGCTATCTGCATCGCTTCCCCTGCGACACGATCAAGGTCGACCGCTCGCTCGTTCGCGATTCCGGTCTCAACGGCTCGAGCCCTCTCATCCTCCGCTCCGTCGTCGCGCTCGCGCATGAGCTGGGCAAGGAGGTGGTAGCAGAAGGCGTCGAGACGCAAGCCGACGCGGCCTATCTCCGCTCGATCGGCTGCGAATATGGGCAGGGCTATTATTACGGTGAGCCGATGTCGGCCAAGGATGTGGCGAGTCTGCTCGCAGCTCTCGCCAGTCACCGGCGGCGCAGGGAACGCGAGCGCGCCCGCGCCCCTGTCGAGCCGCAGGCGCCAACGGGATTGGAAGTGCAGGTTGGTGGCGCGCCTGCGATCCCAGCCTTGCCTCGGCCTGGAACCCTTCCCTCCGCGTCGTGAGGGAAATCGGCGCCCGCGGCTGGCTCCAGGCCTAGGCGTGTCCCGAATCGCTGACAAGCCGGAAGGGGTCGATGCCGAGCTTATGCAGCGCGCGCATATATTTGCGCTCGACATCGGGATCGAAGATGAGCTCGGGGTCCGCCGGGCAATTGAGCCAGCCATTGGCCTGGATCTCGCTCTCGAGCTGACCAGGCGCCCAGCCGGCATAGCCGAGCGCAAGCAGCGCCTTGTTGGGACCGATGCCCTTGGCGATGTCGCGCAAGATGTCGATCGTCGCCGTGAGGCACACGCTCTCGTCGATCGGAAGCGTGCTTTCCGGCTTGAAATAGTCCGAGCTGTGCAGCACGAACCCGCGGCCGGTCTCGACCGGTCCGCCGAGATGCACGCCCATGGCGCGCAAGCCGGAAGGAAGCCTGATCCGGTCCTGTGGCGGTACGATATTGAGCTGTTCCAGAAGCTCGGTGAAACTAATATTGGGCGCGCGCTGATTGATGATGATACCCATGGCGCCGTCGGCCGAATGTGCGCACATATAAATGACCGCGCGCGCAAAACGCGGATCGCCCATTGATGGCATGGCCACCAGCAATTGACCGTCGAGATAGGCGCCGCGATTTCTGCCGCTGCGAGTTGTCATTGCTCCAGACTACAGCACTTCCGCGCCGAAGAAAGTGAAATCGAGCGATTAACGCCCGCCTAGGCATTTTCGCTGCATGAAACTCACGAAAGGTTGAGGGCAGATTGCCGTCCCGTAAGTCGCGTGAATAAGTGTCTGCCGCTAGAGTTGCGCCCTAAATCGGACGTCGAGGAAAGCTCTCGGAAATCATGAACGGATCGTTGTCTCCACTTCCGCCAGTCACACTTGTGCTGATCTTTGCCTTGGTCGCCTCAACGCACGAAGATGTCGCCTTTGCCGGCGCTCGAAGCGTTTCCGCCTGGACCGACAAGATCAACTCCAAGGTTCGACTCGTGTCCGCCGCCGTCGATGCGAATGGCCAGCGCGAATTGCTTGCCGGCGTGCAACTGCGCATGTCTCCGGGCTGGAAGACCTATTGGAAGAATCCAGGCGATTCGGGCGTGCCTCCCGCCTTCGACTGGTCGGAATCGAAGAATCTCAAGGCAGCCGAGGTGCTGTATCCCGCGCCGCATCGTTTTGCCGATGCGGGAGGCACGGCGATCGGCTATGAGGGCGAGGTGGTCTTTCCCGTCAGGCTTACGCCGGAGCGCGATGGCGAGCCCATCGAGCTCAGGCTCAATTTTTCCTACGGGCTCTGCAAAGATCTCTGTATCCCCAATGAGGTCGCGCTCGAACTCAAGGTGGAGGAGGGCACCGGAAAAGCGGAAACCCTTCTGCTCGAAACGTTCCTCGCTCAAGTACCGAAGCCGCCGGCGCCGAACCTTCTGCCTAGGGTTGTCGACGCACGTTTCAAGTCCGGCGGTGGAACGCCCGAGCTGATCGTCGACGCAGCCTTTCCCCCCGATGCCGCGGTAAGCGACCTCTTTGTCTATGCCGGCGACAGCTTCATTTCGGTCCCCAGTCCGATCGGCCCTCCCGTCGATGGAACGCAACGCTTCGTGTTGAGCTTCGCTTCTCCCGCCGAGGTCGATGCCCTCAAAGGCAAAACCTTGGCCCTTACGCTGGTTTCCGACCTAGGATCCACGGAGACGCTCTGGAAGGCTGAATAAGCCTGCTTGGCCCTGCCTGCGCGACCCGGTATGGTGCATCCGCAAAGCTTCAGGGAGCGAACCATGATCGCGATCGGAGATCGACTGCCCGAGGTGACCTTTAGGGTTTTGGGCGATGACGGCGTCGAGACGTTGACCACTTCGGACGTGTTCAAAGGCAAGAAGGTGGTTTTGTTCGCGGTCCCGGGTGCTTTTACCCCAACCTGCCATCTCAAGCACCTGCCCGGCTTCATCGAGAAGGCCGACGATTTCAAAAAGATGGGCGTCGATACCGTCGTCTGCGTTGCCGTAAACGACCCGTTCGTACTTGCCGCTTGGGCGGAAAAATCGGGCGGCAAGGGCAAGGTGCTGTTTCTTTCCGACGGCAACGCCGAGTTCACCCAGAAGGTCGGCATGGAGTTCGACGGAAGCGGGGTTGGCCTCGGCACGCGCTCCAAGCGTTACGCAGCGCTGATCGAAGACGGAGTAGTAAAGGCGCTCAACATCGAGGAGTCGCCCGGCGTAGCCGTGGAGAGCACCGCCGCCAAGATGCTCGAACGCTTATAATCCTCAGCCGCTCTCGCTACGAGAAGCTAAGAAGGGCGCCATGCCCTCGCGGGCAAGCTCGTCGGCGCGCTCATTGGCGTCATGCCCGACATGGCCCTTCACCCAGTGCCAGCGCACTGCATGAGGCGCGGAAGCTCTGTCCAGGCGCTCCCACAGTTCCGCGTTCTTCACCGGTTTGCGGTCTGCCGTGCGCCAACCGTTTCGCTTCCACGCTTTGATCCAGCTCGTGATGCCGCCGCGCAAATAGTTGGAGTCGGTGTAGAGATCGACCTCGGAAGGCGCTTTAAGCGTCTCCAGCGCCACGATCGCCGCCATTAGCTCCATGCGGTTGTTGGTGGTGAGCGGTTCTCCGCCCTTCAGCTCTTTGCGATGCGGTCCCGATTCGAGGATCGCACCCCAGCCGCCAGGCCCCGGATTGCCGGAACAGGCGCCGTCCGTATGAATGACGACCTTGGGCCGCTGCGGCACCGCAATCTCCTCTTGCCTAGAGCCCGTATTCGCGGGCGGATTTGACCCGCTGGTGGAATCGAAGCTTGCGCAGATATTCGTTCGGGTCCTTGGTTTTCACCAGAGCGCTGGCGTCGGTGTTGAGGAGATCGTAGGTTCGCGTCAGCAGGAATCTGAGTGCCGCGCCGCGTGCGAGCAGGGGCAACAGCTCGTGTTCGACCTTGGTCAGCGGCCGCACGCGCTCATAGGCTTGCAGCAGCGCCCTTGCCTTGGTGACGTTGAAGCTTGCATCCGGCTCGAAGCACCAAGCGTTGAGGCAGACGGCGATATCGTAGGCGAGCATGTCGTTGCAGGCAAAATAGAAATCGATCAGACCGGAGACCTTGTCGCCGAGAAAGAACACATTGTCGGGGAAGAGATCGGCGTGGATGACTCCTTGCGGCAGGCCGTGCGGCCAGTTGTTTTCGAGAAAGCGCAACTCCTTGTCTATGACGCCGCCCAGCCCCGGCTTCACCTTGTCGGCTCCGGCGCCGATGGAAGAAAACAGCGCTTTCCAGCCGGGGAGGGAAAGATCGTTCAGCCGCCGCATGGGAAAGCCTTCTCCGGCGACATGGAATTTGGCCAGTGCGTCGCCGAGTCCGGCGCAATGCTCGATGTTGGGCCGGCGCACCCACAAGCCTTCGAGAAATGTGATGAGCGCGGCCGGCCGTCCAGCGAGCTGCTTTAAACTGCAGCCTTCCCGATCGCGCACCGGCAGCGGGCAATTGATTCCGCGCGTCGCGAGATACTCCATCAGCGCAAGGAAATACGGCAGGTCCTCGCGGCGCACCCGCTTCTCGTAAAGTGTAAGGATATAGGGACCGCTTTCCGTGTGGACGAGATAGTTCGAGTTCTCGACGCCCTCGGCGATGCCCTTAAACGACGTTAGCGCGCCGATGGCATAGCTTGCAATGAAGGCTTCGAGCTCTTCGTCGGAGACGTCGGTATAGACGGCCATTTACAGAGCCGGCATATCTCTGAGCTCGCGCGGCAGCTTGAACGCGATGCTCTCCTCCGCCGTCGTCACGGTCTCGATTTTGGTTTCGAAGCGGGACTTGAAGGCGTCGATGATCTCCTCCACCAGGACTTCCGGAGCCGAAGCCCCGGCCGTAACCCCGAGCCGGCCGATTTTGCCAAGCCTGCTCCAATCGATGTCCTTCACGCATTGGACCAGGACGGCATGCGGACAGCCCGCACGCCTCGCGACCTCGACCAAGCGGAGCGAGTTGGAACTGTTCGGCGAGCCCACCACGAGGATGCAATCGCAAACCGGCGCGATGCGCTTCACGGCCTCCTGGCGATTGGTGGTCGCGTAGCAGATGTCGTCCTTGCGCGGCGTGACCATATGCGGGAAGCGCTCTCTCAGCGCGGCGACGATCTCTCTGCTGTCGTCGACGGAAAGTGTGGTCTGGGTGATCACCGCGAGCTTATTGGGATCGCGCGGGATAAAGGAAGACACGTCTTCCATCGTCTCGATCAGATGCACCGCGCCCGGGGGCAACTGGCCGATGGTGCCTGCGACCTCCGGGTGGCCGGCGTGGCCGACAAGCAGAATCTCGCGTCCCGCGGCATGGTGCCGTTCCGCCTCGATGTGTACTTTAGAGACGAGCGGACAGGTGGCGTCGAGATAGAACAAATTGCGCGCTTTTGCGGCCTCAGGCACCGCCTTCGGAACGCCATGCGCCGAGAAAACGATCGGCGCGTCGGTGTCCGGGATTTCGTCCAATTCCTCTACGAAAATCGCTCCCTTGGCCTTGAGGGCCTCGACCACATAACGATTATGGACGATCTCGTGGCGCACATAGACGGGCGCCCCATACTTGGCGAGTGCGAGCTCGACGATCTGAATCGCGCGTTCCACCCCGGCGCAGAAGCCGCGGGGGGCGGCGAGATAGATGGTCAGGGGGGGACGGCCGCTGTTCCGGCCATTGGCATTGGTCGTGCCGCTCATTGGCGTCTCAAAATTGGCGTCCGTCTCGCCGCGTGCGGCCCCAGTCTAGCCTTGTCGCGTCCGCCGACTGCGGATAGTTTGGCGACCCAATCGCAAAGAAACTGGCCCTGCGCGCCGTTTCCAAGCAATTCTGCAACCAGCGGGCATATCAGGCGTGGAAGCCCGGCATGTCAAGCCAAGGACGGGGTCAAGTGAGGCGTACCGAGGGTCTTGGATGGCCGTCCGTTTTGGCCCTGTTAGGGCCGTTCGCCACAGCGATTCTCCTGGCCGCCTGCGCCGTGTCCACCCTGTCCAATCCCTTCCGCTCCGGTAACGAGGACACATCCGCCTCGTCCGTCAATGAGGACCGGCTGCTCGAGACCGCTAAGGCCGATGCCGAAAGCACCTTACCGGGCGGTAAGAGCGCCAATTGCCCTCAGGTCGTGGCTTGGCCCCGCGACCGGTTGCTGACTATCTACACGGCCGGCCATGTCGGCGACCAGAAGGCAATCGTCCACCGCGGCGAGATCACCAGGATGGCGCGCGAATGCACGCTCTATTCCGATCGGGTGATCGTCAAATATGGCTTTGCCGGCCGTGTCCTGCTTGGGCCCAAAGGGGCACCCGGTACCGTCACGTTCGGCGTCAATATCCGCGTCGCGGGCATGGAGCAGAAGACGCTCGCCACCGACAAGATGAACGTCTCTGCCACCATCCCACCCGATGCGCCAGCCGGTTATTTCTCGATGGTGCGGGAAATTGCCTTCCCGGTTGCGTTGGGAACCAGGCCGGAGGACTATAAGATTTTCGTGGCCTTCGAGCGTAACGTGCCGGGGGCTGGTTAAAGCGCTTGGTCGCGGAAGGGTGGGCAGCTTTTTCTGCTTGGGCGCCCTCTTTTCTGTCCAAATTTGCGCCCCTTTTCATGTTATCGGTCGGATGAACCGGGCACTTGGGGGTTGGCGAGGGAGCTGAGAATGAGGGGTTTCGCTTTAGGGCTGCTGCTCGCGGCGGCTGCCGTCATTCCTGCCCGGGGCGCCGAACCGGACGGACCCGACAAGCTCATCACCAAGATCGAAGCCGTTCGTATCGGCCTGCAGGGCATGTTGTCGGCCCAGGTCGCCGACACCGCCTCACGCAAAATCCAAAAGGACGCGTTGCTTGAATACTATTCGATTCCCGATCAGCGCCTGCTTTGGGTGAATGAGAAGGGCCTGAACGACCGCGCAAAGCTGGTGATGGCGGAAATCGGCAGGGCCGACGATTACGGTCTTAGCGCCTCCGACTACCCGCTCCCCGACGCCAGCGCTTTCTCCGCCGATGACCCCAAGGCCAAGGACTGGCTCGCCGACGCCGAATTGAAGCTCAGCTATGCCGTCCTCAACTATGCCAGGGATGCGAGAGGTGGCCGCATCGACCCGCAGCGCCTGAGCAAAAATCTCGACCCGACTCTTGCTCTGCCCAATCCGTCGGAGGTGATCGCCTCGATCGCCATTCGCGCCGACCCTGCGGCCTATTTGCGCAGCTTCCAGCCTGCCCAGCCGCAATTCGAGGCCCTGAGGCAAAAGCTGCTCGAGCTTAGGGGCGGCGGTAATCGGGAAGAGACCGAGACCGATATCGTCGTCATTCCCGACGGCCCGGTGCTGAAACTGGGCGTCGATCACCCGCAAGTGGCACTCCTCAGGAAGCGCCTCGGCGTGCCGAAAGGCGGCTCCGAAACCAGATTCGACGAGGCCGTGCTCGAGGCGGTGCGCGAGTTCCAGGCGGCTAACGGCGTCGCCGCCGACGGCATGGTCGGCCGCGGCACCAGGCGCCTCTTAAATCGGGGTCAGACGCCGCTACAGGTCTCGGGCTCCGAACGCATGCGTCAGATTCTCGTCAACATGGAGCGCTGGCGCTGGCTTCCCAACGACCTCGGCCCCTTCTATGTCACCGTTAACATCCCCGAGTTCACCTTGCGCGTGGTCGAGGAGGGCAAGCCCATCCACACGGCGCGTGTTGTCGTCGGCAAGCGGAACACGCCGACGCCGGTGATCTCAGACGAAATGGAGACAGTCGTCTTCAACCCCTATTGGAACGTACCGAACTCGATCAAGAACGAAGAAATCGCCCCCTATTTCGGCCAGGGCGGCGGCTTCTTCGGCGGCGGGTGGGACACCTCGGTGCTTCGGCGCCACGGGCTGATGCTGAAATACGGCAACCGTATCATCGATCCGGATAGCGTGGATTGGAACCGCTACGACTTGCGCAATTTCGACCTGGTTCAGCCGCCGGGACCTTCCAACGTTCTCGGCAAGGTGAAATTCCTCTTCCCCAATTCGCACGACGTCTACATGCACGACACCTCCCAGAAGCACCTCTTCGCCAACACGGTCCGGGCCGAGAGCCATGGCTGCATGCGCGTGCAGAATCCCGATCAATTGGCTGAGGTCATCTTGAAGCATGACAAGGGCTGGAGCCGCGCGCAGCTTGATTCGGTGTGGCACGGCCAAGACGACAATCCGATCGCTCTCGACCAGAAGATTCCCGTCTATATCACTTACTTCACCTTGCGGGTGAACGACGATGGAACTCTGACGACATTCAACGACATCTACGGGCACGACACGAGGATGGCCTCCGTGCTCGAGGGCAGGGGATATCCGGTCGAACCGGTCTTCGGCGAGGAGACGGTTGCCGACAATCAGTCTTGGAGCGCGCCGCCTGGGCGGCGTTACCGTCCGGGGCGGAATGGCGCGGCGAGCGATTTTGCGCGCGCTTTATTCGGCTTCTAGGCGCCGGTCGGAACCGTCAAAGCCGCTTTTCGACCCGAAGCTTGAGCTCCGAGTGCTGGCGGCCGCATCGCCATTCGAGTGCCGCGCTTTAGATGAAGTCGTCGAGCGTGAACTGCGCGAGGCTATACCCCCGGAACGAAAAAGTTGCCGACGGGATTGCCGATAAAATTGAAATAGGTCACCAGCAGTCCGGTTCCGTACGGAGTGACGCCTTCGACGCCGAAGGGAAGAAATCCTGTATTGGGAATGTCGAACTTGTCGAACAGGTCCTGATAGTCGAATACAACGTCGCCGATATGCGT
>DATLXW010000020.1:0-4904 GCA_035575415.1 Methyloceanibacter sp.
CTCGCCATGAGCGAGGCGCAATATGAGGTGGTCATGCCCGTACAGAAGGTGCGCTGCACGCTCGCGCAGAAGGCGGGCGGCGAGCCTTACGCCATCGAAGTGACGTTGGCGCCGCGAGTCAGATTCGAGAACGGCAAGGCAACCGAGGCGCGGATCAATTGGGGCGACGCCTCGGCGCCAATCTTCATCTATCCATTGATTTATGCCGGGACCGGCCTCGACAACTCCGCCAATGTGCTTGGACCAGAGGTCGTGCGCATGGTGAACGAGTTCACCACCAAAAAATGCGCCGAAGTGAAGGTCGAAGCGCCTGCGGCATCTCCAGTCGTTCGGGCCAATACGGCGAGCGCCCCTTAGCGTTTACCATCCGCGGCCTTGCGTTGCACCCGCATTGATAGTATAAATTGTGTAGACACAACCCTAGAATGTGTCTTCCCCCTTGCCCGACGCCGCCATACGACAAACTTCTCGGCTCCCATGGTGGGTAACGGCCGCGAGCATTCTCGTTGTGCCGGTGATCCTCACTTTGATCACGCAATACATGGCCTACCGGTCGCAGAGGGAGGAGGCGCTCCAGAAGATCCAATCAGCGGCAACCGACGCCGAAGCCAAGATCGCGGAACTCAAGTCCCAGGCCGAGCAGAGATCGCGTGAGCTCGACATCCGCATGGTCGAAATTGCGCTGAGTTTGCTCAAACCAGACCCCAACGTGGAACCGTCCAAGATTGGAGCGCGTGAGTGGGCCGTCGATGTGATGGAGAAATACTCCGGCGTTCGGTTCTCGCCCGCCGCGCGACGGTCCATCATCGAGACTTCGGTTCCGGTCGACAAGGGCATCCTGCAAGGCGCGGCCGGCACGCCCGCGGTCGCGCCGCCGCTTCCACCCTTGTTGGAGCGCATCGGCGGCAACGATTACGTCGCCATTCTCGACGATCCCGAGCACAGCGCAAAATGGACCACCGCAAACGGAGCGGCGATCGATTTCGCCCGGCCGATTTCTGACACCGTTATCAAGGCGGCCGGCGGAAATTTCACCCTAATCGGCGGACAGATTTTCGGCGCCTATGCCGGCGCTGCCTCGATGGGCTACGACTTCTACAAATGGCTCAAGGGCGTCGGAAGACCGGCGGCGCCTGGCACATGTTTTCGCCTGATCGCCCCTTATAAGGACCGGTTCGGCGGCCTCCTCTTCGGCAAGATCGAGGATGCCGCTTGCCGCTGACCGTCGACGTCGCGATCGAGCTTTACAACCCCGCGCGCTTCCTCGTAAATCGGCCGCAAATTTGCGGCAAGCAGCAGCGGTTCAAGGAGCGGCAGACGCATGGGCTATAAAGTGGCCGTAATCGGCGCGACCGGCAATGTCGGCCGCGAAATGCTCAACATCCTCGCCGAGCGCGAGTTTCCCGCCGACGAGGTGTTCGCCATTGCTTCGCGCAAATCCATGGGCGTCGAGGTCTCTTATGGCGACAAACGGCTGAAATGCCGCGACCTCGAGCAGTTCGACTTCAGGGGCGTCGATTTCGCGCTGATGTCGGCCGGATCGGCCGTCTCCAAGGAATGGGCGCCGAGAATCGGCGCGCAAGGTTGCGTGGTGATCGATAACTCGTCCTGCTGGCGTTACGACCCCGACGTTCCGCTGATCGTGCCGGAGGTCAACGCCGACGCCGTCGCGGGCTTCAGCAAGAAGAACATCATTGCGAATCCGAACTGTTCGACCGCACAGCTCGTCGTCGTGCTCAAGCCGCTGCACGACGCCGCCAAGATCAAGCGCGTGGTGGTGGCGACCTACCAGTCGGTGTCCGGCGCCGGCAAGGAGGCGATGGATGAGCTTTGGGACCAGACCAAGGGCATCTTCGTCACCGATCCGCCCGATCCGAAGAAATTCACCAAGCAAATCGCCTTCAACGTCATTCCTCATATCGACGTCTTCATGGAAGACGGCTCGACCAAGGAAGAGTGGAAGATGATGGTTGAGACTAAGAAGATTCTCGACCCCAAGATCAAGCTGACCGCGACGTGCGTGCGCGTACCGGTCTTCGTCGGCCATTCCGAGGCAGTCAACATCGAGTTCGAGAACCCGATTGGCGTCGAGGAGGCGCGCAATATCCTGCGCGAGGCGCCGGGCGTGCTCGTCGTCGACAAGCGCGAGCCAGGCGGCTACGTTACGCCGGTCGAATGCGTCGGCGACTACGCGACCTTCGTCTCCCGCATCCGCGACGACCAAACCGTCGACAACGGCCTGTCGATGTGGGTCGTGTCGGACAATTTGCGCAAAGGCGCCGCCCTCAACACGGTGCAGATCGCGGAAACCATCATCAACCGCAATCTGCTGGAAAAAGCCGCTTGAAGCGGTACACGAACTCGTCTCGGCCAAACCCGTTAAGGACAATTTCGCCTTAACGGCAATCGCGCGCGGACATTCCAAGCAGCAGCAGAATTGCCGATACTCTCTCTGCGGCGGTAAGTTCCTCCGCATGCAAACCACTCTGCCGATACATCGCCGGCGCCGATTTCATGTTGCGCGGCTCGCCGCTGCACCAGATGACCTGCCGCATCTGCGCCGGCGTTTGCGAGATGTGCGCCGACGATTGCGCCAAGATCGCCGACGACGAGACGATGGTGCTTTGCGCCGAGACCTGCCGCCACTGCGCGCGCAGCTGTAGCGAAATGGGGGCGCCCGAACGCAGCGCGGCTTAAGCTTTACGCCTCGACGAGCGGATCAAAGCGCCCGGCCGCCGGATCGAGCGCGAGCAATTCGCCGCTGCCGATATTGAAGTGAAGTCCGTGCAGGGCGAGCAGGCCCGCCTCCTCGCGTTCGCGCACAAAGGGAAAGCTGCGCAAATTGGCGATCGAGGAACGGATCGCCGCAAGCTCGAACGCGGTCTCGTCGCCAACGGCGGCAATATCCGCTTCGTCTGGCTTCAGATTGTCGAGCAACGTGAGCCAGCGGCCGATGAATCCCTCCTTCGAAATATTCTCACGCACCTTCTGCCGGTAGGCGGCGACGCCGCCGCAGCGCGAGTGGCCGAGCACGATGAGATTGGGCACTTTCAACCCTTGCACCGCAAATTCGATCGCCGCGCTGGTGCCGTGATACTTGCCCTCGGGCTCATAAGGCGGAACGAGATTGGCCACATTGCGCAGAATGAACAGATCGCCGGGCCTGGCGTCGAAAATCAGCGAGACGTCGACCCGCGCGTCGCAGCAAGCGATGACCATGGCCGTTGGCGCCTGTCCGAGTTCGGCAAGTTGTTGATAACGGCCCCGCTCGCGCGCATGGATGTCGCGGCGGAAGCGTCGATGGCCTTCGAGCAGCGATTCGGGCAGCGGCAAGTTCGTTCTCCTCTTTCTTCCGGTGGAAGACAACGCGGCGGCAGAAAGATCAATAGGAGCGGGCGTCAGTCAAGTCCTACCTAGCCGCTCCCGTGCCGCTGCGCTAGGCTTGACTGCGCCGAAGCTTCAGTTCGGGTCCAAGCCTCTGGAGGCCGGCCATGTTCGTTCGTCAGATGATGTATCTGGTTGCGGTCGCCCGCGAACGCCACTTCGCGCGGGCTGCCGCCGCCTGCCACGTCTCCCAGCCGACCCTCTCCGCGGGTTTGCGCAAATTGGAAGAAGAGCTCGGCATGCCGCTTGTCATCCGCGGCCACCGCTTTCTCGGCCTTACGCCGGAGGGTGAACGGGTTCTGTCTTGGGCTAAGCAGATCATCGCCGATTACGAGAGCCTGAAGCAGGATCTCAGCACCAGCGACGACCGCCTGTTCGGGACGCTGAGGCTCGCCAGCATCCCGGCCACCTTGCCCTCGCTACCGCATTTGATCGCGCCGTTTTGCCAGCGGCATCCCGGGGTCAATGTGCAGGTGCAGTCCTTGAGCTCGATCGCCATTCAAAGGGCTCTCGACGACTTCGAGATCGACGCCGGCGTCACCTATCTCGACAACGAGCCGCTGCGGCGCGTTCGCTGCCATCACCTTTACCACGAACATTACGTCTTCATCACTCAGGCCGCCCGCGCGGAGAAGCGCAGGACGATTTCCTGGGCGGACGCCGCGGCGGCGCAACTCTGCCTCCTGAGCCGCGATATGCAAAATCGCCGGATCATCGATCAGGTCTTCGAGAGCGCCGGCGTGACCCCGCGAGCGCGCATCGAAACCAATTCTTTCGTCTGTATCCTTTCGCATGTCAGAAGCGGGGAATGGTCGAGCATCGTGCCGCATACCTATGTCGACCGCCTCGGTCTGGCGCAAGATTTGCGCGCTCTGCCGCTGGTGAATCCTGTCTGCACGCACTCCATCGGTCTTGTCGTCTCCGACCGCGAGCCGCTTTCGCCGCTTGCCAATGCTCTGCTTCGCTGCGCGCGGGGTCTCGACCTGGAGCGTGCGCTGCGATTCGAAGCGCGAACTGCGGAACGCATCGATTGATCCCGGCTATCAATCGTTTCCCGCAATCGATTTGACCTTCGCCGCGGCGGTGTTCAAAGTTGAACGCGCCGGTCATGCATATAATGCCGCGAAATGCGCAGAGGCCGGCGTGAGGAAACGCGAGGTCGGCGGCGAACAACAGCCCTCCTCGTTATCGATCAACCGCAGGCGAGCGTTTGCGTTCGTCGCGCTTAAGCGCGCATTCGCTTCGCTTTGCCCGCCCAGGAGGAGTGCTCAATGGCCAAGGTACTTTGCGTTCTTTACGATGATCCACTCAACGGCTATCCGCCGACCTATGCTCGCGACGACATTCCCAGGATCGACCGCTATCCCGACGGCATGACCACGCCGACGCCGAGCAAGATCGATTTCAAGCCGGGTGAGTTGCTCGGCTGCGTGTCCGGCGAATTGGGCCTGCGCAAATTCCTGGAAAGCGCCGGCCACACGCTGGTCGTCACATCCGATAAGGATGGTCCGAACTCGGTG
>DATLXW010000021.1:0-31689 GCA_035575415.1 Methyloceanibacter sp.
CGATCCCTCGGTGATCGCGTCGGGTCCGACGGTGCCGGACCCGAGCACCACCGAAGAGGCGCTCGCCATCATCGACAAATATGCGATCCCCGTGCCGCGCGGCGTGATCGAGCGGTTGCGGACAAAGGCGGCGGAAACGCCGAAGCCGGGCGATCCCCGCTTCGAGCGCGTGCAGAACATCATGATCGCCACACCGCAAATGTCGCTCGAAGCTGCGGCGGAGCTCGCCCGCAGAGAAGGCGTTAGACCGGTAATCCTCGGCAACGCCATCGAAGGCGAAGCGCGCGACGTCGGTATTGTGCATGCCGGCATTGCGCGCCAATGCGCCGATTACGGCCAGCCGGAGCGACCCCCTTGCGTCCTGCTCTCGGGCGGGGAAACCACGGTGACGCTGAAAGGCAAAGGCAAAGGGGGCCGCAACACCGAGTTTCTGCTTGCGCTTGGCATCGCGCTCGAAGGCGACCCGCGCATTTATGCCCTCGCCGCCGACACCGACGGCGTCGACGGCTCGGAGGACAATGCCGGCGCGATCCTCTACCCCGATACGCTCGCACGCGCGGCGGCGAAGGGCGTGAACGCCAAGGCGATGCTCGCCGACAACGACCCGTGGACCTTCTTCAACGCCGCCGGCGATCTGCTCGTGACCGGACCCACGCTCACCAACGTTAACGACTTCCGCGCCGTGCTGATTACACAGGGTTAGACGCATCCCTCGCCGCGAGGGCGAGGGATGCAGAACCGGGAGCGCTTAGGCAACATTACGCTACATCGCCCGGCGTAGCCTGATGACTTCGGCGAAGTCGCCGTTCGGCAGTTGCCGCACATGGCCGGATTTCACCACATAGGCGAGGACCGCCTGCACGCCGCGCTCGGCGTCGCCGTCGGAGAAATAGCCCTCCTTCACCGCCATCTGCTCGAGTTCCTCTTTCGGCATGGGGCCAAGTTCGCCGAGCTTGCGAATGAGGAAATCAGCCAGCGGCTGTTGCGGCTTGGCCCTTTGCGCTTGTGCCGGCGCGGCTTGCACCGGCACGGCGGAGACGGGCGCCGGCGCCCCGCCATGGCGGCGCTGCTCGATATTGAGCAAGACCTTGACGGCCTCGAGCTCCGCTCTCAAGTCTTGCAGCCGGTTGTCGTGATCGCGCTTAAGTTGTTCGAGATATTGCTCGAATTGCGCCTGCGCCGACTGCACTTGCTCTTCAATCATCGCCGCCCGCTGGCGCAGGTCGTCTCTTAGATCGCGCATGGATTTCCCCCGCTCGTTGGTTGTTGCGGCCTAACGAGCAAGGGGCGCTCCAAGTTCCCATGCGGGGCACGTTCGCCGCCCGGTCCGGCAACTTGACGGCCACGGTTCCGGCTGCCTAGCTATCGGGACGAGACCGAGGACATAGCGGTGGACGGATCGGAGCGGATCATGCCGGCAAGCGGCGGCGAAACGACGCGGGCGACGGCTTACCTTCCAGGTCTTGAGATCGAGATTTTGCATCGCCGCGCCCCCGACGCGAGCGAAGAGCACATCGCCATCAACCTGAAGGCGGTGCCCTCCTTCGAGGCATTCGGGCGCTATCTCGAGGCGGCAAACCCGTTGGCGCTTTGGGCCGATCTCATCCGGCTTTGCTGGTTGCCCTGGCTGAGCGCCAGCCACATGTTGTCTGGTTTTAGCCCCCTTGCCCTTCCCGACAGGTTCTATCGCGCCGGCGAGCGCAGAGACTAGCGGCGGCTTAGGCCTTGCGCTTCAGTGCCTCGCGCAGCGAGGTTATCTCGCTCTTCAGCGTCCTGATCTCGGTAAGCACGAGCTGAGTTTCGTCCTGAATGAGCTCGCGCTCGGTTTCGCGCTGCGCGGCCATCTCCTTCTCATGCTCCTCCTGCATGGCATTGACGATGATGCCGATGAAGAGGTTGAGGACCCAGAACGTGGTGATGACGATGAAGGGAATGAAGAACAGCCAAGCGTAAGGGTGCTTTGCCATGATCGGGTTGACCACATCGTTGGTCCAGCCTTCGAGCGTCATGATGGTGAAGAGCGTGTAGAGCGAGCGGCCGAGCGTTCCGAACTGCTCGGGAAACTCCTGGCCATAAAGGTTCACGGCCATGACCGCGCTGACATAGAACACAAGCCCGATCAGCAACAGAATCGAACCCATGCCCGGCAAGGCGCCGATCAATCCGCCGACCACGCGTTGCAGACTCGGCACGGCCGTAATCAGGCGCAGGAGCCTGAGCACGCGCAGCGCCCGCAGGACCGAGAACTTTTCCGTCGCCGGCGCAACGGCGATGCCCACGACGACGACATCGAAAATATTCCAGCCGTCACGAAAGAACGCGGCCCGCTGCACGAGAAAACGCGAAAAAATTTCGATCACGAAAATGCCGATGATGAGCCGGTCGAGAACCGTCAGCAAAGCCCCGAAGCGCGCCATCACGCTTTCGCTCGTCTCCAACCCGAGCGTAATGGCGTTGATGACGATGAGCGCGGTGATGAAGCGCTCGGTTCGCGGGTCCTGGACGACGCTGCGCAGCCAATCCATCATGGCTTGATCCCTCAGTCGATGCCCCTGCCAACTTCCTGTAGCAGAAACCCCGGCCGAAGGCATGGCGGTTGCCTCCGCCTTCTGCCCGAGAGTTCCGGGGCAAGAAGTAGGATTAGCAGGTGGAATGGAAAAGCCCGGCGACGGGCCGCGTTTTGCGCAGCGCATTGAAGCGCTCGACGGCGGCCTCGGTTTGCAGCACTTCGGCCGCGATCCCCATCTTTGCCAAAAGCTCGAGCGTCTCCGGACAGACGTTCAGCCGGTTCCAGATGCCGCGCGACAATATCACGGTCTTCGCCCCGCGCTCGATCAGTTCCCGAACATCGGCCGGTTGGATACCGGGCGAGTGTCGCGTGCCGGTTTCGCTCCAATCCCATTCCCGCGCGCCGCCGGGGAAGACCTTGACATCCTTAAAGGCCGGATAGCCTTCGACCTCGATCCGCCCCCAGGCGAGGCGGGCGATACGCGGGGCCTGTAATGCCGGAGCAGTCATGCGCGCTCCAGATCGGTGGCCCGCGCAAGGCATAATGCAAAGGCTTGAGCCAGGCGCGGGCCACGCTTTAGCCGCCGTGCCGGCGAACGAGCGTTAGACGGTGATCGGCTCCCGCTCCTCCGCGGGCTCCCGCTCTTCCACTTTCTCCGCCTTCGGCTCGGCCGGAAGTTGCAGTACGGTCGCCCTCTGCCCTTGGCACAAGGTCGTGAGCAGCACGATCTTGCCGTCCGGGAATTCGAGCGCGTCGTGATGCGCATTCAGCTCCTGCATATTGACTTGCCGGAAGCGCGCCACTTTGTGCGGCAGGCGAAGCTTCGCGCTGAAGATGGTGCGCGACTCGCATTCGACTTCCTTGTCGAAGGCGATCTCGGTGCCGGGCAGCAAGCAGACCGCCACGTTGAGGTTGTCAACCGCGGCGAAGCCACGCGTCACCGAACCCGCAAAGCCCGTCGATACGAGTTTATCGCCAACCTTTGCCGGGCGTGATGCGACGAGATGAAGGCTGTAGTCACACATTGCGGTTCTCCATATGCGATCGGCATAGGCCCCCCGCCTTTCCATGACTGTAGCATCGCAAAGTGGTGATGTGGTGTCCATTCATGTGCTCTTTTCATTCATTTGTATCTTCATTGGCCTTCCGATGCGTTCGGCCACACGCCGCTGCTACCGGCGATTAGCATTCCCCGAACGCGAAGCCCGCCGCGGGCTGCCGCGGCGGGCTCGGCCTTTGCTGAGCGATAAAGGGGGAGCGCCCTTTAGCTCGGCAGCAGCACAGTATCGATGACGTGAATCACGCCGTTCGACTGCATCACGTTCTTGATGGTGATCTTGGCGGCGTTACCCTTGGCATCCCACACCCAGAGGGCGCCGTCCTTGATCTGGACCGTGAGGTCTTCGCCCTCGACGGTCTTGAACATGGCCTTGCCACCACCCTTTTCAGCCGCGGCCATCAGGTCTTTCGCGGTCAAGCGGCCGGGAAGGACATGATAGGTCAAGACTTTGGTGAGCTGGTCCTTGTTCTCTGGCTTGAGCAACGTGTCGACGGTGCCGGCGGGCAGCTTGGCGAAAGCGTCGTTCACCGGCGCAAAGACGGTGAATGGGCCCTTGCCCTGGAGCGTCTCGACGAGGCCGGCGGCTTTCACCGCGGCGACGAGCGTGGTGTGATCCTTCGAATTGACAGCATTCTGGATGATGTTCTTCGAGGGATACATCGGCGCTCCGCCGACCATC
Organism: Methyloceanibacter sp.; assembly: GCA_035575415.1. Taxonomy (GTDB): domain Bacteria; phylum Pseudomonadota; class Alphaproteobacteria; order Rhizobiales; family Methyloligellaceae; genus Methyloceanibacter. The sequence continues at coordinate 4,249 of DATLXW010000021.1, forward strand.
ACCGTGTTCTCCGCGGCGAAGGTGGGAACGGCGGTGAGAGCGGCGAAAGCCAAACCGGCAGCAGCGGCTCCGGCCATAACAGATTTGGCGAACTTCATGGCATCCTCCTATTGAATTGCAAATGCTCCCTTGTGGGGGTACGGGCGCAGATACGGGCGGCGGCCAGATCGCGGATGCAGCGCGCTCGCAAGTCTCACGCGTTCGTGAAAACATCGGATAGTGTTGTGATCGCTTGCCAGCCCATTTGCGGAAATGAAGTTCTTGCGGGCTGGGAGAAAGGAACGGCAACCACGATGAGCACGAAGGCCATGGCAATGCTTGCCGCCAGCGCCTTGACGCTGCTTCTCCTCGGGCCCGGAGCGGAGGCGGCGGATTCAGGGCGCGAGAGATCGCGCAAGGCGTCAGGCCATTCGGACGCGCAACAATGGCGCGATCAAGAAAGGGCCGACATTATTCCGCACGTCAAGCCGCGGCGCGCGGTTCGCCGGCCGCCACGCGGCAATTTCGGCGTCGGCCCCGATTCCTACGAATGCGCCGGTTACGACTGCAACTGGTAGCGGGCGCCGGCGAGGCCGGCTTGACAGTGGCCGGAGGACTTGCATATTCTAGCTAGAAATTCTAGCCTGAATTTGGAAGCCCTATGCAGAAGCGCCGACCCGCGTGGTCCGTCGAAGAAGCCAAAAACCGCTTTAGCGAAGTCCTCAAGGCGGCGCAGAAAACGCCACAGCTCGTCACCAAGCACGGAAAGGCCACCGCGGTCGTGCTTTCCGCCGACGAATACGAGCGGTTACGGCAGATCCGGAAGGCTGAGGCTCCTTCGCTTGCCGAGCTTCTCCTTGCCATGCCGCAAGATGGCGGCGACTTCCCGCGTATGACGGCTCGTTCGCGCGACGTCACCCCGTGACCTTCCTCATCGATACCGATGTGCTTTCGGCGCTACGCAAGCCAGCGCGCAACGCCGCTCTGATAGCCTGGTTCAAACGCCAACGAAGCGCGGAGCTTTTCCTCAGCGTCGTCACTATTGGCGAGATCGAGCGAGGGATTGCGCTGAAGCGCAGCGCCGATCCGGCTTTCGCCGAGCGCCTTGCAGAGTGGCTTGACCAAGTTCTCGCCCTTTATAGCGAGCGCATCTTGCCTTTCGATCTGCGCGCGGCGCGCCGCTGGGGCATGCTCAGTGCCACTCTCGGCAATGACAGCGCAGATCTCTTGATCGCCGCCACTGCGCTCGAAAACGGGCTCACGGTGGTGACTCGCAACGTACGGCACTTCGAGCCGGCTGGTGTCGCCGCGATCGATCCTTTCTTGCCCACCAGCCGAGCGCGGTAGTCGGGGAGGCTTCTGACTAAAGCGCGGCGAGTTTGCCGTTGGCGATCACCGGACCCGTGGGCTGGCCGGTGGGCGAGCCGCCCGGCGGCTCGAGCGAGACGGCGAGAACGGCATTCGAGTTGACCTTGGGAAGCAGCTCTTCCGGCACGCTCACGCTGACCGGCCGGTGCGGATCGATCAGGCCGAGCGAATGCGGTTTCTCGCCGTCGGGAATGAGCCAGAGCTCCATCGCCTTCTGGTCGGCGGTCAAAAGCGAGGCGGGCACGATGGTGAGCGTCGATCCGCCGGGATTGACGGCGGCGACGAAGCCGGCCTGCCCGCTTTCGGCATCGAGCCGCGCCAAGAGCGGCGCGGGCGGCGTCACCGTTCCGGCATAAATGAGGGCGGCGACGCAGGCCGCCGCGAGCGCGCTGGTAGCGAATGCAAGACCGCGCCAGAGCGGAAGACTGTCCCAAAGGCCGCGTTTTGCCGGCCGTCGAGCTTGCGCGCGCTCAAGCGCCGCTTCAATGCGCGCCCAGCTCCCTGCCGGCGGTTCGACCGGAGAGATCGCCTCGGCAAGCCCGCCCAGTCGTTCCTCCCAGAAGGCAACTTCTCGCGCGAAGAAGGAATCTTGCTCGATACGGCGCTCGGCCGCACGGCGCGCCCTGTTATCGAGCACGCCGAGCACATATTCGGCTGCCGTCAGGTCCTGCCCGTCGGGCTCTGTGCGGTCGGTTTCGCTCATCGTTCCAGACACTCGCGGAGCTTGGCAAGCCCGCGCCTGATCCAGCTTTTCATGGTGCCGAGCGGAACGTTCTCGCGCTTGGCCAACTGCTCATAGGTCCATCCGTCGATAAAGGCCGCCCTGATCGAGGACGCCGCCCGCGCCTCGAGCTCCTCCAGACACGAATAGAGGCGGAGGTTTGCTTGCATGGCCTCGAGATTTTCGGCGGCGAGCGGCGCAGGATCGGCGACCGCTTCGGCCGCCTCCATCGGCTCGCTCAGGAGCGCTGTCCCGGAGGATCGCAGCCGGTCGATCGCCCGGTTGCGGGCAATCGCCACGAGCCAAGTGACGGGACTTGCGCGCGTCTCGTCGAAGGCCGATGCCTTTTGCCAAACGGTCACAAAAACGTCTTGCAGCACGTCTTCCGCCTCGCTTCGGTCCTTTAAGATACGGAGGCAGACGCCAAAAAGCTTCGCTGCGGTCGCATCATAGACGAGACGCAGGGCGGCGCGGTCGCCGCCTGAAACCCGGCGGAGCGCGGCGGCGAGCTGCTTGCGCCTGACCTCGGCATCCATGGAGGACGATCCCAGAACGGGTGGCACCTAGACGATTCCTAGCGCTCCGGCCCCATGCTTGTCTCTAGGTGCCCGAGCGAGTCCGCAAATTTCGCAGTTGCGAATTGGACCGGGCGCGCTACTCTCCCCCGCCAGACGGGGATAAGCGTCGCGCCAGCCGATTCGGCCAGCCTTGCGGCGGGCGCCGGGGACTCTGGACAAATCGGTCTTTGGCCCCGACGCGCCATGGAACAGCCGAAAATCCGGCCGATGATGGCGGCGACGGGGAAACCGGGGGAGTCTTCAACGTCGAGAGTCGCATGTCCGGGCGCATCCTCGCGGGGAGTGCGGGATCGGCGATGCTGCGAGACGAACGAGGCATGAGGATGAGGCTGCGCCGCGCCGGTGTTTTGCTTGTCGTCGGGGCCGCTTTGTGTGCGTCCTCGCGCTGTCTTGCGGGACCCGCACTCGTGTTCGAGCCGTATAACGGCACCGTGTTCTACGCCGAGGACCCGGACGTGCCCTGGTTTCCGGCCTCGCTCACCAAGCTGATGACGGCCTATGTCGCTTTTCAGGCGCTGAAAGAGGGCACGGTCAAGCCCGACACCAAGGTGATCTGTTCGAAGAAGGCGACCGAGCAGGCGCCGAGCAAACTCTGGCTGAAAGAGGGCGAATCGATCACCCTCGAAACCGCGCTCAAAGTCCTCATCATCAAGTCGGCAAACGACGTGGCGGTGATGATCGCCGAAGCGGTGGCAGGCAGCGAGGAAGCCTTCGTGCAGCGGATGAACGAGGCGGCGAAGCGGCTCAACATGACCAAGACCCACTTCGCCAATCCGCACGGGTTGCCCAACGACCACCAAGTGAGCTCCGCGCGCGACCTGGCCAAGCTCGCCCGCGCCATCATCATCGAGTTTCCCGAACATGCCGACCTTTTCAACGCGATCGAGGTGCAAGTCGGGAAACAGACATTGCGCACGCATAATGCGCTGCTGGTAAATTATCCCGGCGCCGACGGCATGAAGACGGGCTTCATCTGCGATTCGGGATTCAACGTGGTGGCGAGCGCGACGCGCGAGGGGCGCAAGCTTGTCGCGGTGGTGCTGGGCGAGCCGTCGAGCGCCGCGCGGCGGGAGCGCGCCATCACCCTGCTCGACAACGGCTTCAAACGCTATTTCTGGAAGTCGCTGTTCGGCACCAGCCTCGACGGGCTGGCGATGCAGGCCTCGCTTACGAGCCCCGTGCATCTGCGCGACACGATCTGCGGATCCAAAGCCGCGGCGGAAAAATCGGTATCGGCGTCGCGCAAGAAAAAGAAGAAAACCCGCAGCACTGCCTCGGGCGCGAATTGAGCACCGTTCTGCCAGAGTTTTGCCGCTACTGCGCCGGGGCCGGACTTGCGCTGGTCCTTGCGTTCGGCGCGGCGCACGCCGCCGAGCCGCCCGAGAACGTCGCCGAGGCCGTGGCCCAAGCCGCGCAAGGCTGCCGGAATATGAACGGCGTGCCGGATACCGGCGCGGTCCTCAGCGTCGAAGACGTCAACGGCGACGGCGGCGAAGACTGGATCGCCGACTACGCGAAGCTCAAATGCGAAGGCGGCATCAATCCGCTTTGCGGCAGCGCCGGCTGCACGCTACAGCTCTATTTCTGGGACGGGGCGACGGCCTGGGACCTCGTGTTCGAGGACCTGGTGCAAAGCTACAAGTTCGGCAAGAGCGGCGGCAAGCGTATGCTCTACGTGACCACCTCTGGCGTCCCCTGCAACAAGCCGGTGGCGGAAACCTGCGCCTGGACGTATCGCATCGAAAAGGACGGCGTGGTTCCGGTCGAATGACGGGTTCAGCGCGCGCGGCCCGGCCGGCGGTTCACAGGTCGAAGTCGGTTGCGAACAGCTTGGAGAGGCCGGCGCCGTGAACCGCGAGCTGGAAATCGGCGCGGCCGTCGCCATTGCCGTCGCCTTCAACCAAGACGAAGCCGCCCTTGCGCAAATAGTGCAGCTCGCCCCTCGCCCCGCTGAATTTCGCCGAGCCGATCCAGGTAAAGGCCTGATCGCCGGGGGTCTTCCTGGTATCGATAGCGGAAAGGTCGATCACGTCGGCGCCCTGCTCGAAATCGAGGATCACATCGCGGCCCTTGCCGGCTTTACTCTCAATCCGCGCGCCAAACTGGAAGATGTCGGCGCCGTCTCCGCCAATTAAAACGTCGCGTTTCGCTCCTCCCGCCAGCACATCGCCGGCCGCGCCGCCATGGAGCGTGTCCTTGCCGCCGAAACCGAACAGGCGATTTTCCGCGGCGTTGCCGGTTAGGACATTGTTGGCGGCGTTGCCGGCGAGGGTGGCGGAGCTCTGCTGCGTGGCCGGCGGGCTGTCGAGCAAGGTGAGATTTTCGATGTGGGGAAACAGGCGCAGGTCGAAGCCGAAGGAGGCATAAACGGTGTCGATGCCGCCGCCGGCCCCCTCGATCACCGTGTCGTCGGCGGTGACCCAATAACTGTCGTTACCGCGGTCGCCAATCAACGTGTCGCGGCCGGCGCCCCCCGTCAGCGTATCGTTGCCGCGACCGCCGATGAGGAGATTGTCGGCGTCGTTGCCGGCGAGCCTGTCGTCGCCGTCGCCGGCAATCGCGTGCTCGACGACGGTGGTTGCGCCGAGGACGAGCGAGGTTCCGGCGAGGGTCGAGGTGGCGCCGGGCCTCAAGTCGATGACTGAGTCGCCGGTGACAGAGGCGGCGTTGATCGTGTCGGTGCCGGCCTCGTCGTTAAGCTGCGCACGGGCGGGCTGGGTTGCGGCGTAGAAGACGAATTCGTCGGTATAGATATAGAGGTCATCGGCCGTTGCGGCTTCGCCGCGGACCGTCAACTTCGCCGAATTGATGACGCCGACATCTTGCGCGAAGGTGTCCCTGATGCGGACGGTCCAGATGCCGGCAGCCGCTTCGCCGCGGAACAGATTGCTCTTGAGCGTCCATCCAATCGTGGGGAAGTCCTCTGACGAGAGATTGTCGTTCCACAACGAACTCACTGTACCCGAAGGCGAGACGAGGTCGATCTCGAGATCGCCGACATAAGTGTGCGTACCCCACAGAGTAAGCTCGACGCTCTCGATCGCCATGGCGGCGCTTAGCGTGAAGGTGAAGCTGACGCCATTGAGGTTGTTGTCCGGAATGCTGACCGGCGAGACGCTTGGCGTCGCGTCAACAGCGAGGAGTTGCGTCTGCTGGCGGTGATGCAGCCAATATTCGGCGAGGCGCACGGCGGCATGGGCGTCGACCAGGCCGAAGCCGTAATCGTTGGAAAAATGCAGCGCCCCTCCGTTCCAGTTCTCCGCAGCATTCCACTGCCAATCGTATTTTTCCGGGCTGGCGTGACTGCCGCCGATGGCTGAACCCGTGTGGCGCGCGCTATAGGCCAGAATCTCCTGCACGTCGCGCGCGGACAGCGCGGGATTGGCGTCGAGCATGAGGGCCACAACGCCAGACACCATCGGCGCCGCAGCAGAAGTGCCGTTGAAGTTTTTGGCATAGGCCTCGCTGCCGGCCACCGAGTCGTAGCCGAAGCCGTCGGACCGATCCGTCGTCCAGATCCGCCCCGGATCGCTGAACCCGCCGGCCGGCGCGCTGACCAGCAGACCGGGACCTTCGCTGGAATAGGCGGCGACGTAGCCATTATGGTCGAGGGCGGCGACCGCGATCGTCGCGTAACAGGAGTCGGTGCCGTCGGCATTGGTGTTGTGGTCGGAGCTGCGCCCGTTGCCGGCTGCCTTGACGATGATCGTACCAAGCCCTCCGCGACCTTGATTCCACGCCGCATCGAGCGCAGCGAAATAGTCTTGAAAGGACGCGTGGTTGGGATTGTCGGCCTGAAAGCCGGCGAATCCCCAGCTGTTGTTGACGACGTCGAAATGCCGCATCGAGGCTACGGCCTCCAAGATCGGCACGGGAGGGTCCCCGCTATCCGAATCTGGAATGGCGGGAATGCTCGTGATTGCGGCGTCGTAAGCGATGCCGACGACGCCAACGCCGTTGCGTTCGGCGGCGATGATGCCGGCGACGGCGGTCCCGTGATAGGACTCTCCCCACCGCTCGACAAAACCGTCGACGCGCCGGCCGTTGACGATTGCCTCGCGCGAGGCATCGTAGTTGCCGTTAAGATCGGGATGCCGCGTATCGACGCCGGTGTCGATGATGCCGACATGCACTCCGGCGCCGGTGAAATCTTCCCAGATATTCGCGCCATTATAGAACAAGCGCAGATCGACGCCCGGCGTTCCGCCGCTCTGGCCGATGTTGCGAAGATGCCATTGATTGACGAAGTAGGGATCGGAGGGGAGCGGCCCCAGCGCCACTACACGCACGCTGCCGGCTTCGGCAGTCTCATTCTCGCTCAGGTCAGCCTTCACGTTCTCACCCGGGAAGCGGGCTGACTTGTAGAAATGCGCCCGCAGAAGCCGAAGCGATCGGCGCTGCGCCAAAGTGCTCGAAGCGGACTCACGTCCGGCCCGGCATTTAGCTGGCCATGCCGCATCTTGCCGAGAGGCTAAGCCGATAGCGAAGAATTGAGTTTAATTCTACCGATTGGCGGCGGAGGTTTTGCTGGACGATTTGATCGCCGCCTCGATGACGGCGACGGCCTCCGGCGAGGCCCAATCGGCAGGGCCGGCAAGGCGGGCGATTTCGCGTCCCTCGCGATCGACGACGAGCGTGGTCGGCATGCCAACCGCCTTGAGAGTGGCGAAGAGCTTTCCGGACGGGTCGGTGTAGAGTGCAAGCCGGGTGACGCCAGTTTCCTTCAAGAAAGTCTCTGCCTTCTCCGCACCGCCTTTGTCGATATTAATGGCGACCACCTCGAAATCCTTGCCTCCGAGTTTGGTTTGCAGCCGGTCCAAGGCTGGCATCTCCTCGCGGCAGGGTAAGCACCACGTCGCCCAGATATTGAGGAGCACGACCTTGCCCTTGAAGTCGGCGAGGGATTTCGGACTGCCGCCTGCGCCGGCGAAACTAAAGTCAGGCAATTCGACGGGCCTAGGCTTGATCACGAGCGCCGCCATGGCGCCCTTATTCAGGCCGTCGAGCGGTGAGCTTCCGTCCACCGTAATGCTATCCGAAGCATTGTCAGAGGGGGCGAAACTCACATATACCGTCGCAAACCCGGCGAGTGCCGCGAGAATCGCGGCGACGAGAGTGATGGCCGGCGGCGCGGCGCGGTCGCGTTCGTTGCGTTTGCTCAACGTCTTCCCGCTCATTCGTCTATCCAGGCTAGAGCTATGACCAATACCATGTGGGGCGGCCGCTTCACCGCTAGTCCGTCCGAAATTATGGAGGAGATAAACGCCTCCATCGCATTCGACAAGCGGCTCTGGCGGCACGATATTTTGGCCTCGAAGGTGCATGTCGCCATGCTCGGCGCAACTGGGATCCTTACCGGAAAGGAAGCGGAGGAGATTACCCGCGGACTAGATCAGGTTTTGGCCGAGATCGAGAGCGGCAAATTCGAATTCTCGCGCAAGCTCGAGGACATACATCTCAACGTCGAGAACAGGCTTAAGGAACTGATCGGACCTGCCGCTGGCAAGCTGCACACGGCGCGCTCGCGCAACGACCAAGTGGCGACCGATTTCAGACTTTACGTCAGGGACGAGATCGCGGAAATCAACCGTCTCATCGCCGCGCTCCAGCTTGCGCTGGCAAAGAAGGCGCTTCTTTACGCCGGGGCAATCATGCCCGGCTTCACCCATCTTCAAACCGCGCAGCCGATCACTTTTGGACACCATCTCCTCGCTTATGTCGAGATGCTGGCCCGGGACCGGGGGCGTTTCGCCGACGCCGCCAAGCGGCTGTCCGAATGTCCGCTCGGCGCGGCGGCGCTCGCCGGAACCTCCTTTCCAATAGATCGGGAAATGACGGCACGGGCGCTCGGCTTCGAGCGGCCTTCGGCCAATTCGCTCGATGCGGTTTCCGATCGCGACTTCGCGCTCGAGACTTTGGCTGCCGCCTCGATTGCCGCCATGCATCTCTCCCGGCTTGCCGAGGAGATCGTCAATTGGGCCTCACCGCAATGGGGCTTCGTGCGGTTATCGGACAAGTTCTCGACCGGATCCTCGATCATGCCGCAGAAGCGCAATCCGGACGCGGCCGAGCTCGTGCGCGCCAAAACGGGCCGGATTGCGGGCGCCTTCCAGAGCCTCCTTATGGTGATGAAGGGCCTCCCCCTCGCTTACGCCAAGGACATGCAGGAGGACAAGGAGCCGGCGTTCGACGCGATCGATTCGCTTAAGCTCGGGATCGCGGCCATGACCGGAATGGTCGAAGACCTCGAGCCGGATCTCAAGGCGATGAAGCGGGCGGCGGCAAAAGGGCACTCTACGGCGACCGATCTCGCCGACTGGCTCGTGCTCAAGCTCGGCCTGCCCTTCCGGGAAGCGCACCGCATTACCGGCAAAATCGTCGCTTTGGCGGATTCCAAGGGGGTGGAACTCAAGAAACTGCCGCTTTCCGACCTCAAAGCAGTGGAACAAAGGATAACTGAAGAGGTCTATTCGGCTCTCGATGTCGCAGGGTCGGTGAAAAGCCGGACGAGCTACGGGGGAACGGCGCCCGCCAACGTCAAAAGGGAGGCAAAACGCTGGATAAAGCGTTTGGAGAAGGCGGGTCAGTCGCGATAAAAGGATAGGTGAAAAGCCGGCAAACAGGCTTGAGGGAACAGGGGCACGACCATGGGAAGCGCGTTGCGCATCCTCTTAACGCTTGCGCTGGTGCTGACGATCGGGCTCTCGGCCTGCGGGCGCCGAGGCTCTCTCGATCGGCCGAAACCGAGCTATCCCGAAACCAAAGCAGACCCGTCAACCAAGATGTCGGAAGTTCCGGCGCGTCGCCTGCCGATACTCGACCGATTGCTCGAATAGCCTTATTTCCTTCCGATGCATCATTTCGCCTATCGGCGCGGCGTGTCCCACGAGAATGTTCTTCACGCCGAAGACGTCGATTTAACCTCGCTTGCCGCCGCAGTGGGAACGCCGTTTTATTGTTATTCCACGGCGACGCTCGAGCGCCATTACGAGGTCTTCGCCGACGCCTTCGCGAAGCACAAAGACGCGCTCGTCTGCTATTCGATCAAGGCCAACTCCAATCTCGGGGTGCTCGCCACTTTGGCGCGGCTTGGCGCCGGCATGGACGTGGTCTCGGAGGGCGAGATCAGGCGCGCGCTCGCGGTCAAGGTGCCGCCGGAGCGGATCGTGTTCTCCGGCGTCGGCAAGACGCGCGCGGAGATGGCGTTTGCGCTCGATACCGGCATCTTCGCGTTCAACATCGAGTCGGAACCCGAACTGCGCGCCCTGAGCGAGGTCGCGGCTTCGCGCGGACGAAGCGCGCGTATCGCCTTTCGCGTCAATCCCGACGTCGACGCCAAGACACATCACAAGATCGCGACGGGCAAGGCCGAGAACAAGTTCGGGGTTCCGTTCGAACAAGCCCCCGCCCTTTACGCGTTGGCGAGCCAATTGCCGGGGATCGAGGTTTCCGGCGTGCATATGCATATCGGCAGCCAGATCACCGATCTCGCGCCGTTCCGCAATGCCTTCGCTCTCTTGCGCGAGCTTGTGGCGCGGCTGCGCGGCGAAGGCTTTCGCATCGGCTTCGTCAATCTCGGCGGCGGGCTTGGCATTCCGTATCGCAGCGATCAGCCTTCCCCGCCTTCGCCAGAGGACTATGCACGGCTCGTGGCGGAAGAGGTGGGCGGGCTCGGGCTGCGGCTCCTGTTCGAGCCTGGACGCATGATCGCCGGCAATGCCGGCATCCTGGTTGCGCGCGTGCTTTACGTGAAGCGGGGCGCCTCCAAGATTTTCACCATCGTCGACGCGGGGATGAACGATCTGATACGCCCGACCTTGTACGACGCGTATCACGAGATTTTACCTGTGTTGAAACCGGATTCGAACATGCCTAGATCGATCATGGACGTATCCGGACCGGTGTGTGAGACAGGCGATTATCTGGCGCTTTCGCGCGAATTGCCGGAACTGCGTCCCGGCGATCTCATTTCTGTGATGACGGCCGGCGCCTATGGCGCTGTTTTGGCTTCAGAATATAATTCGCGGCCGCTCGTGCCAGAGGTGCTCGTATCGGGAAGCGCCTATTGCGTGACCCGGCCGCGGCCAAGCTACGATGCCATGCTGGCAAAAGAGCGGCTGCCGGACTGGCTCAAGGCCTGAACAACCGAAAAGCGGGGGCGCAGGGGCCTCGCTTTCGCCTGCATCTCTCCCCAAGTTAATTCGGCCTTTCCGGCCGTTCATGTTAGACAGTGCCATGATGCGTTCCATTTTCCGCCCGCAGGAAACCGCGTCCCGAACCGGGGATGACGGCGCCCTTACCCGGCGCTTCGAGCGGCGCGTGCGCCTGTCATGGTTCGCGCTCTTCGCCGAGCGAGTGTGGGAGGCGCTGTTATGGCCGTTCCTCGTCGCTGCGACCTTCGTGGTGGCGTCCCTGTTCGAGCTTTGGAGCCTCATGCCGCCGCTCCTTCATCGCGTCGTGCTCGGCGGCTTCGGGCTCGCGTTGACCGTTTCGTTTCTGCCCCTGCTCAGGATCGCCTTGCCGACGCGGCAAGAAGCGCTGCGGCGGCTCGAGCGGAGTGCGGGCATCAAGCATCGGCCCGCCTCCTCCTATGAGGACCGCCTCGGCACACCCCCAGCGCGCGAGACAGCGGCGCTTTGGACGCTCCATCGGGAACGGCTGTCGCGCCTGATCGGCAGATTGCGGCCATCCTGGCCTGCACCCCGCACCGACCGCAAGGACCCTTATGCGATTCGCGCGGCGCTGCTGCTTGCGATCGTCGTGGCGCTGATCGCCACCGGCGGCAATGGCTGGGACCGCCTGCGCCGGGCCTTCCTGCCCGGGACTTCAACTGCGACCCAATTGCTCAGGCTCGACGCCTGGGTGACACCGCCGGTCTATACCGGCGTTGCGCCGATCGTGCTCGCCGACGGCAGCGAACCTGTCGGCGACGGCGCCGAGTCGTTCCGCGCGTTATCGGTTCCGGAGCGCAGCGAACTCATCGTGCGCGCACATGCGCCGCAAGGCGAGGAGGTCAGCCTGGCCACGAGCCGCGACGGCGGCACCGGCGGCAAAGACGTCGCGCCAAAGAAAGGTGCCGCAGAAGGACTGCTCGAGTTCAGCGTGACGCTGAACGAGCCGATCAACGCGGAAGTCAAAATCGGCTCGCACACGGTTTCAAAGTGGCGCTTTGATTTGATCAAGGACGAGCCGCCGACCATCAGTCTCACAGCCGACCCGACCACGACGCCGCGTGGCGGACTGCGCATCCTCTTCCGCGCCGACGACGATAACGGCGTAGCCAGCGCAGAGGCGCGCTTCGCTCTGGTCGAAGGCGAGGAGAAGAACCTCGCCCCTCTCGCGGCCGAGGCTTCGGCCAAGCTCAACGGCGATCCTTTGCTCGAACCGCCGGTAATGCCGCTGCAACTGCCAAAGGCGAACGCCAAGCGGGTCGACGGCCGGGCTACGCAAGACCTCACCGCCCATCCTTGGGCCGGTCTCAAAGTGCGCATGACGCTCGTCGCCCGCGACCAAGCGGGGCAGACGGGCGAAAGTCTGCCCATCGAGTTCGTGCTGCCCGAACGCAACTTCACCAAGCCCTTGGCAAAGGCGGTGGTCGAGCAGCGCAAGAAATTGGTGCGCGATCCAAGCGCGCCGGAGCCCGTCGTCAAGGCGCTCGATGCACTCACGCTCGGCGCCGAGAAGGTCATCGACGACGAGACCGTCTATTTGTCGCTGCGCGACGCCTATTGGCGGCTGCGCAACGACATTTCGCGCGAGAGCGTTGCGAGTGTCGTCGATCAGCTTTGGTCGGTGGCGTTGCGCATCGAGGAGGGCGAAGTTCCGGAAGCAGAACGCGCCATGAAGGCGGCTCAAGACGCGCTGATGGAGGCGCTGAAATCCAACACCTCGCCGGAGGAAATCAAGCGCCTCGTGGATGAGCTCCGGTCGGCGCTCTCGCGTTACCTCCAAGCGCTCGCCGCGCAGCAGCAGAACAAGGGCAATCTTCCGCAGATGCAGCGCGACGGCGATCAGCTCATTTCGCAGCAGGATCTCGACAAGCTTCTTAACAGCATCGAAAACCTCGCCCAATCGGGATCCAAGGAGATGGCCGAGCGCATGCTCGCCGAGCTCAAAGACATTCTCGAGCGGCTTCAAACGGGCAGCTTCTCCGAGAACGCGGAACAGCAGCGCGCCGGCCGGATGATGAAGGACTTGAGCGATATCGTTTCCAATCAGCAAAAGCTGCTCGACGACACCTTTTCCGCCAAGCGGCAGCAGAGTTCCGGCAACCGGCCCGGCGACCAGTTCGAGGTCAGTCCGCCGGGACCGCCGATGGAGTTCGGTCCCGGCATGGCCCCGTTGTTCGAAAATCTCCCCGGAGAGGCGCAGCAAGGCTTGATGAAGGGTCAAGGAGAATCCGGGGCTCAAGGCGCGCCGCCGCAGTCCGGGCAGCTCGAGATGGGCCAGCCCATGCAGGGAAAACCGGGTCAGTTTCCGGAACTCGCGGAACGGCAGGAGGGGCTCCGCGACAAGCTGCAACAATTGATCGACCGCTTTCGCATGGAGGGTAGCGATACGCCGAGCGAGTTCCTCGGCGCAGAGCAGGCCATGCGCAGCGCTAAAGACGCGATCGGGGAAAGCGATCTCGAGCGCGCGACGCAGCAGCAGACGCTCGCGCTCGACCGGCTGCGCCAGGGCGCGCAGGCGCTCGCCCAGCAGATGATGGAGGGCGGCGAGATGCAGGCAGGCCAGGGACCGGGCAACAATGGGCGCGATCCGCTCGGCCGGCCCGACCGGTCTAACCGGCCGGACCTGGGCCTCTCGGTCAAGGTGCCGGACGAGATCGATATTCAGCGCGCCCGTGAGGTGCTCGACGAGTTGCGGCGCCGGCTCGGCGATCCTTCGCGGCCAGCGGTCGAGCTCGACTATCTGGAACGCTTGATCAGACCGTTCTAACAGTTCGACGGAAAACACCTCCTCCCGGCCTGAAAGCGCGACGCTCCCGTGACCTTCCTTACCCGCATGCTCGAAGCGATCCGAAGCGGCTTCCGGCGGATAGCCGGCGCCGTGCTGTGGCCGTTTCGCAAGCTCGGCGCCTGGTTCGCCGGGCGCGGCTCGGTCGTAAAGGCGGTACTTGGCCTCCTTCTCCTCCTGGTGCTTTTGCTCTACGGCTATTTTTTCTGGGTCACGCAGCGGTGGACGAATTTCAATCCCGACTACGCCTCGGCTTACCGGTTGGCGAAAGAAGGCGCGGTTGAGAAGCCCGCGGCGCCGGCCGGCGGCATCGTCACCGGCGAAAAGGCGGCCGAAACTCCTACGCAGGACTGCCGGCGCTCCCTTATTGTCGACGCCACCGCCAATCTCGTCGATTTCAATGTCAATCAGAACGCCTGGATCTCGTCCATGCTGTTCTACAAACTTGGCTTGTTCGGGCTCGCCTGGGAGCGAACGCCGTTCTTCGACAACAAGGCCGCGTTCCAGCGGGGCGTGAACCAGGCCGTCCGCCGCACCACGATCGAACTCGTCGACACGCTCGGCCGCGTGCGCGGTACCTCGCAGATCGACGCCGATCTGCAGAAGGCTCGCGGCAATTTGCAGTTCGACGAAGAGACCTGGTATTTCGGCCTAAGTCCGTTCGGCCCAAAGACACCTACGCCGAGTTTCTATCGTAGCGCCATCAAGGACCTTCAAGCCTTCAATGCGCGGCTTGAGAAGTGCGAAGCCGTGTTCGACGCGCGCTCGGACAATCTTCTGCTGTTCATCGATCGCATCGCCAACGATATCGGGGCGACGTCAGCCATTCTGCGCGAGCGCTCGGAGAAATATAATCTCGGCTGGTTCGACCCGCGGGCCGACGACCGATTCTGGTTCGCTTACGGCCAGCTCTACGGTTATTACGGCATCCTCACCGCCGCGCACGCCGACTTCAAAGACGTCATCGCACAGCGCGGTCTCACCCAAGTCTGGGACGAGTTGGAAGCGCAGCTTCGCGCCGCGCTTAGAATACAGCCTTGGATCATCTCCAACGGCGCGGAGGACGGCGTGCTGATGCCTTCGCATCTTGCCACGCTCGGCTTTTACGTCTTGCGCGTCCGCTCGAACCTCATCGAGATCAGGCTGATCCTGGACCGTTAGGCGGAAGCCTGCCGATGAAGGGCAATTCGCGGTAGCGATGGGCGAGGTCGGTGCCATAGCCGACCACGTAGACGGGTGGGCAGTGAAAGCCGCAGAAATCTGGCGCAATCGTTACGACGCGCGGCATGTCTTTCTCGAGGAGCACGCAGGTTCTGACCCGATGCGCGCCGCGGCCCTCGAGCAACGTCTTGGCAAAAGCAAGCGTCCGGCCCGAGTCGAGAATATCGTCGACGATGAGGACATCCCTGCCGGCAAGGTCGGTTTCGACATCACGCAAGACTTTGACCTCGCCCGTCGAGACGGTGCCGGTGCCGTAGCTTGCCAAGAAGACAAACTCGATCTCGGGCATGAGCCCCTGCCGATAGAGCGCCCTGATGAGATCGGCGGCGAAGATGAAGCTTCCCTTCAATACTGCGACGATAACGAGATCTTGCGGGGAAGTCGCCGCAATCTCACGGGCGAGCGCCTCGACCCGCGACGCGATTTCATCCTCGGTGAAAAGCGGCTTGATGACCGGCGCCGCCGCAGTTCCGGCCATACCTATTGGGCCTTGGCGAAGCGTACCTTGACGCTGCGGACATTACTCGGAGGCGAAGGAATCTGCCGCAAGAACGGCGCATGCCCCCCCGCTTCAAGCTCCTCCTCGCCGATCTCGGTGGTCCACTCGGAGATCTCATCGCCGTTTTCATCGCGCAGCGCGATGACGACGGCCGGCACTCTGATCGGCGCCGAGGTCAAATTAACGACCTCGCCCTGAACTTCGAGCACGGTCTCACCTCCTTGGGTGGTCCAGCCATAGCGCACGCCCTCGAAGGCAAGTCCCTGACCCCCGACTGGCATGCCGAACAGCGCATAGAGGCGCGCCGCGCCGGGCAACACCGACATCACCGCCGAGGGGGCGAGCGCAAGCGCGCCAACCACGCCACCGACGATAAGCACAAGCAAAAGCCATCCAATGGCCACCACCGGCACGCCTCTGCGGCGCGGCTGTTCCTCGGGGAAGGCTTGCGCGGCAAGGGCCGGATCGATGGTCATTTCTGCATCGGCCATGCCTGCATCGCCGAGCGGCGGAGCCTCAAGGGCGCCCTCGTCCATGCTCGCATCGGCTGCGGCGGCCGAGGTTTTAGCCGACAGACGGGCAAAGATGCCATCGGGCTTTGCAGGTTCAGGAGCGTGTGTGGCCGCAGCGGTGATCTCGGCATTGATGCGCGCGACCTGTTCAGCAAGGCCGGCGTCGGCTTGTGTTGGGGCCGGGCGCATCTTGGGGGCGGCGGTGGGGGCGATTCCGGCAAAGCCGCCCATCGCGGTGTTGACGGGCGGCGGCGCGGGTTGCGGAGTTACGGGCGGCGGCGCGGGTTGCGCCGGCCGCGGCTGAACCGGCGCAGCCGGGGGCGCGGCGGCAGGCGCTGTCGCGACCGCTTGCGCCTGCCAGACATGGCTGCATTTTGAGCAGCGGACCTTGCGTCCCTCGGGCGGAATGATCGCCTTCGTCTCGTACCGTGTCCCGCAAGCCGGGCAGATAATCAGTGTTGCCATCGGAAAAGCCAAAAAGGCCTAATATCCTTCGATTCGTCCCGGGCCCCGCGCCCGCGCCCAAACGCATTGATACCGGACCGAGAGTTCAGCATAAAGAGCCACTCTTCCGCAATCTTTAGAGGCTTAAGGAACACGGGTGATCCGCTTTGACAATGTCGGGCTACGCTACGGCTCCGGCCCGGAAATCTTGCGCGACGTCACCTTCCACTTGCTGCCAGGGTCCTTTCACTTCCTGACTGGGCCGTCTGGGGCCGGGAAAACCACGCTTTTGCGCCTTCTTTTCATGTCCCTTAAGCCTTCGCGCGGGCTTATCTTCGTGTTCGGCGAGAATATCGGCGAACTCTCGGCAGAGGGACGCGCCGGGCTCAGGCGGCGGATCGGCATCGTTTTCCAGGATTTTCGGCTGCTCGACCATCTGACCACCTGGGAAAACGTGGCCCTCCCGCTGCGGGTCATGGGCAAGAAGGAGACCGATTACAAGGACGACGTGACCGATCTGCTGCGCTGGGTTGGCCTTGGCGACCGTATGCACGCTTATCCTGAGGTCCTGTCCGGCGGGGAGAAGCAGCGCGCGGCCATCGCTCGCGCCGTCATCGGGCGCCCGGAACTCCTGCTTGCGGACGAGCCCACGGGCAATGTCGATCCCGCCATCGGCAACCGCCTTTTGCGCTTATTCGTCGAGCTTAACCGGCTCGGCACTTCGGTCATTATCGCGACCCACGATTATGGCTTGATGGAGCAGCTCGACGCGCCGAGGCTTGTGCTCTACGACGGCCATTTGCAGATGCGCTGACCCGTGACCTTCCTCAACGATATCCGCGACTACCCCTGGACCAGCCTGCTCACTGGGCTCTTGCCGGCGCGCCTCGCCGCGCGACTGCCGGCGCGCTTTCGGACCAAGTCGGCGCAGATCGTACCTTCGGCCTCGATTGCCGGCCATGCGCTTACCGTCGTGATCGCGATCATGACCTTCCTCGCCTGTCTCACCGCGGGGGCGGTCTACATGGTCAATCAATCCGCCAATGCCTGGGTCAACGACATCACAAGCGAAATCACCGTTGAGATCGACCCGGTCAACGCTCCCGACATCGAGAAGAAGATCACGCTGGTCTCTCTCTTTCTCGCCAAACAGAAGGGCATCACCAAGGTCAAACCGATCAGCGCCGACGACAGCGCCAAGCTGCTCGAGCCCTGGCTTGGGCAGTCGAGCGCGCTGCAAGCCCTGCCGATTCCGCGGCTGATCGCGGTCGAGATCGACCGTTCCAACCCGCCCGACATCCCGTTGATCAAGACAGCGCTGTCGCAAAATTTCGACGGCGTCACTCTCGACGACCACCGCCGATGGCAGGCCGAGATCAAAACGCTCACCCGCTCGGCGGCGCTTGCCGGTCTTGCGGTGCTTTCGCTCGTCGCCGCGGCAACGATCGCCGTGATCGTGTCGGCCACGCGCAGCGCCATGGCTTCGAACCGCGAAATCATCGAAGTTCTGCATTTCGTCGGCGCCAACGAGCGCTTTATCAGCCGCGAGTTCGAGCGGCATTTCCTCGGGCTTGGCGTGCGCGCCGGGCTGATGGGGGCGATCGCGGCCGCAATCGCCTTCATGCTTCTGCCCTTCATGATGCGGATGCTCGGCAGCGGTACGGTTACGGCCGCGGAGACGCAGCGGCTGATCGGCTCGGGCGAGCTCGATTTCAAGGGCTACCTGCTTTGTATCCTCGTGGTCGTGGTGGTGGCCTCGCTCTGCATGATCACCTCCCGGCTCGGCGTCGTCAGGGTGCTGAAGACCTACGCTTAGGGGGCGCTCGGCGGCTTTCACGACCAATCCGTTTCGCGGGTGCCCGATTTGTGCCTATTCTTGCGCCGCCGGTCAGCTTGGAGTTGAAGGGTGAGGGAGGAAATAGAAGAACGGCCGGAAAGACGGGGCCGGTTCAGCGGCTTCATGGGCGGCGTCAGGCTTCTTTTCGATGCGGCGCTGTTCTCCATGGTGCTGTTTTTTATCGGCTTCATCGTCTTCGCCAACGGCATCGAGCGCGAGCAGCAAACCGCGGTGCCGAATGCCGACGGCATCGCTGTGCTCACCGGGGGATCGGCGCGCATCGATCATGCCATGCGGCTCTTGGCCGAAGGCAAGGCCAAACGCGTGCTCATCACCGGGGTCAACCGCACCACCACGGTGGAAGAGCTGAAGCAGCTTGCGAATTACGGCGAGGAGTATTTCACCTGCTGCGTCGATATCGATAAGCAGGCGCGCAACACTATCGACAACGCCACGGAAACCAGCGAGTGGGTCGCTCTCCACCGCTATGGCTCGATCATCGTGGTAACTTCGAACTACCATATGCCGCGTGCGCTGACCGAGCTTGCGCGCGTGCTGCCCGGGGTGAGGCTCATCCCTTATTCCGTGGTCGACAACAATGTGCATCTCGATCCGTGGTGGAACTATCCCGGCACCACCAAGCTGCTGCTGTCCGAATATCTGAAGTATCTCCCGGCGCTCGGACGACTAGGGGCGACCGACCTCGTGCGTACTCTGCTGGTGAGCGGCAATTCCGCCACGGCCGAGGCGCCTGAACCGTGAGGGTCCCGGGCCCGATGGTGCGCTCGCTCCTGTTCAATTTCCTCTTCTATCTCACCACGGCGCTTTACGTCGTTCTCGGCAGCCCGCTTCTGTTCGGTCCGCGGCGCTGGGCGATGGCCGCGCTCGCCAATCACGCGCGCTTCGAACTGTTCCTGTTGCGGCACATCGTCGGCCTCAAACTCGAAGTCAGGGGCAAAGAGAAACTCCCTGCGGGGCCCTGCCTCGTCGCGTGCAAGCATCAGTCGGCATGGGAGACGTTCGCCCTCATTCCGCTCTTCCGCGATCCCGCGCTGCTAATGAAGCGGGAATTGTTCTGGATTCCCTTCCATGGCTGGTTCTCGCGCAAATTTGAGATGATCCCCGTCGACCGCGACAAGGGCCCTTCTGCCCTTCGGCGCATGTTGCGGGAAGCGCAAAAGCGAATCGCCGACGGGCGCGACATCATCATCTTTCCGGAAGGCACACGCCGGGCGCCAGGAGCGCCTCCAGATTACAAGACCGGCGTCGTTCTCCTCTACGAGGCGCTTCAGGTTCCTTGCGTGCCGGTCGCGCTCGACTCCGGATTGTTCTGGCCGCGGCGCAGTCTGATTCGCCGCCCCGGCACCGTCGTGGTCGAATTTCTCGACCCCATTCCTCCGGGGCTGCCCAAGGCGGAGTTTCTGGAACGGCTGATTTCGGCGATCGAAACCGCTTCCAACCGCCTCTTGGAGGAGGAGCGCGCAAAAGGAACGGGACGTTAGCAAGCCCGTTAACCTTTGAGTGCTTGACTAAAGATCGGCGACCGTTCTACCTTTGTTCCTGTAAACGTGGTGCAGTCTTGAAAACGTCACAGCGTAACCCATTTGACAGGGCGTTCTATTGGTTAACGGGGTTCGATC
Organism: Methyloceanibacter sp.; assembly: GCA_035575415.1. Lineage (GTDB taxonomy): Bacteria > Pseudomonadota > Alphaproteobacteria > Rhizobiales > Methyloligellaceae > Methyloceanibacter. The sequence continues at coordinate 24,004 of DATLXW010000021.1, forward strand.
CCATGTGGATGCGCAAGGTCCAATCCGAGTCGCCGCGCCCGGAGCCAGCCGATGAACCGGCGCTCGTGTGCGCCGAAGCCGCCTTCGAGCAGGCGTTCCATTACTGGCGCGGCGCGTCGGGCCGGCGCTATCTGCACAGCGTCTATACCCTGATCGGCTGCCCTACCATTCCTCAGGCCAACTACATTCTCGTTCGCCGCTACGACGACGGCCGGCGCGTCGCACTCGCTTTCGGGCAGACCAAGGAAGACGCGATGACGCTCAACCTTGCCCATCTTCGCCACGAGGGCGCCAAGGCCGGCGCGAACGAAGTGCATATCCACCTTCTCGCCGAGACGGCCGAGCAGCGCGCTGCGGTCGAGGCGGACCTTGTCGCCGCGCATACGCGCAGACTCGCCGCCAACGCGGCCTAAATCCGCGTACCGGTAATTTGCCGGCGCTTTCCCCGCGAATCGGCACAATTGCCGTCTAATCCCCATGCATTCCCGCGCCAGCTCCGGCGCGCTCCTTGAACCGAATTCGTCTCCCTTGCGTCCAAAGGCTAGGTCGGCATTCACGCCGATCGGCAGCGAGAGGAGCACAGACATGAAGCCCGAAATCTCACCGACGAGCTTATTGGTCGCCGCGTCGATGTTTGCCGCCACCGTCGCCATGCATGAGGCGGCAAGGGCCGATCGCTTTTCGTTAGGCGCTACTCCCGTGGCGGAAAGGCTGACGGTTCATCCCGGCAAGAAACCCCTCGGCTTCAAGGGTTCGGGCGGCACGTCTCAGATCCAGGAAAACTGCGTTTACGGCAATGACGGCATCACTCGATGTGACGATTGCGACGTCGACTGGGATCAGACGCCCCCGCAAAAGGTTTGTATCACCGCAGCCATCTGTTACGACAATAACGGGAAGAGAATTGCCTGCCCGTAGGGCGCTCGCGCAAGGGTGTGTTTCGAGGAGAGCCCTGTATAGGCAAAAAGGCGGGGCTCTCCGGAACTAGATCGTGGAATGGCGCGCCCGAAAGGATTCGAACCTCTGACCCCCAGGTTCGTACAGCAGCCCTTCTCGATCACAGCGTGCATTTTCTTTCACTATGTCTCCTCCGCGCCAGAGGCGGAAGTTCGCATGTCGAGCGTCGGCGAGTTACGCTGGCGGAATTCCCGAGGGCTCAAGCCCGTCGCCTTGTGGAAGGCACGCGTAAAATGCGCCGGCGACGAATAGCCAAGCGCCATGGAAATGTTCGTGACGGATGCATCGCTGTGACGCAAGAGCTCGATGGCGCGCCTAGTGCGCATGACGTTCGCTAATGTGCGAAAGTCCGTGCCTTCGCGATTTAGTTCACGCTGCAAGGTGCGGACGCTCGTGTTGAGCGATCGCGCGGCGCTTCCGATCGAAACCTTCCCCGTGAGCACCTGAGACCAAATCTGCTCGGCCAGGATGTCTCGTAGACCGTTCAGTTTGTGACACTGTACACGGGCTCGAGCGAGATCATGGATAGTGACAAGCGATGTCGCGTTCCAACCGGCTGGCCGATTACTCAAACACCGCGCGTCGAAGCAGACCGTCACGATCGGCGCGCCAAAAACAACCGGGCATTCGAAGCCGTCTTCGAAAGGAGTGGCACAAGGCGGTCTCGGGATATCCAATTCGACACGCCGTGGCCGCCAAGCCGGGGAAAGAAAGGTCCTGCAAAGGCTTATAACCACACCAGCCGCGCCGCACGCCACGTGTTGATAGCCCTGCTGTCCTTTGGCAGCACTGGCGTAGCTCAACCGGGCCTCGTTCTCGACGACCCTTACCGACATGGCGTCGCCCCTGCTATGGAAGCCGAGCGTATTCATGGCGCGCTCGATAGCCGCGCCAAGCGTGGCCGCGCCCAGCACATAGTCGCCCCAGCACCCATAGCTCGCGATCGTCAGATGCGGCGCCACGATCAGTCCGAAATGCTCTTCGCCGGAAAGCTTTGCAACCGCATCGGCAAAGGTCGTCATGGTGATATGCGGGATGAAGCAATCCTGATCCTCGATAGTTTCGATATCGAGCATTGCTGCCTGATTGGCCCGGCTCAAGAGCCGCCCGCCAAAAGCTTCGCGGACGAATGCCGGAACACCCGCGAGCGCTGTCACCGAGATGACCGGCGTGGAGCCGAACCGAGACCCGCGCGCGAGCCTCCCGGGTTTTGGCGCAAAATGGGTAGTAGGGAGCATAGTCCTGTGATCTTTTAACACGAAATTTTTCTAACGCACCGCTGAGCTTTCCCATAGTTCAAACGAGATCCGTCAATATCACGAGGCCGTACGCCGGAACCCCGGCGAAGGTCAATGCGGAGGATAAGCCCATGAGGTTGAAGTGCATGGTCCATTTTGTCGGCGCCGTCGGCTTAGCGACCGCCGCCACCGCCGGAACCGCCTACGCTCTCACAAAGGATGAAGCACAGGCGATCGCCGAGGAAGCTTACATCTACGGCTATTCGCTGATCACGACCGAGATCACGCGCGTGCAAATGTCCAACGTGCCAAAAGTCGAGGGCCTGCACGCGCCAATGGGGCAGTTCATCAATGTGAAGCGCTACCCGCCCGCGGATTACCGCGGCGTCTCGGCGCCGAACGCCGACACGCTCTATTCGCTTGCGTGGCTCGACGTCGGCAAGGAGCCAATGGTCTTCTCCTACCCAGACATGGGTAAGCGGTACTTCCTGTTTCCGATGTACAGCTTGTGGATGCCGGTGATCGAATCCTCAGGCAGCCGCACGACAGGCGAGAAGGCGATGACGTTCATCCTCACCGGTCCGGGCTGGGAGGGGGAGGTGCCTGAAGGGATGACGCAGATCAAGTCGCCGACGCGTTACTTGGTCATTCTCGGCCGTACCTATGCCGATGGGACGGAGGCCGACTATGCAGCGGTCAATGCGCTGCAAGAGCAATATAAGCTGACGCCGCTCTCCGCCTACGGTAAGCCCTACACTTATGAGGCACCGCCGGTGAACCCGGATCCCGGGTTCAGCATGACGGACAAGCCGCAGAAGGTCATTCTCGACCTTGGCACGGCCGGCTATTTCGACATGATGGCTAAGCTCTTGTGCAAGGACGCGCCGCCCGCGCCAGAGGATGCGCCGATAGTCGAGAAGATGGCCAAGATCGGCATTGTGCCTTGCGAGTCCTTTGACATGGGCAAGTTCGATCCTGCCGTGCAGGACGCACTTAAGGATCTGCCGCAAACCGCGCTCAAGAAGATCGAAGCCGCCAAGCCGACCCTCGGCAAAGAGATCAACGGCTGGATCGTCTCCATCGGCCTCGGACGATATGGCACCGACTACATGAAGCGCGCCGTCGTGGCCGCCTTCGGCTGGCCGGCAAATCTGGAGAAGGACGCGGTCTATCCCTATACGGAGGTCGATAGCGAAGGCGCTAAACTCACCGGCGCCAACAAATACACGCTTACTTTCGCTAAGGACGCGACGCCACCGGTCGATGGCTTCTGGTCGATTACCATGTACATGATAGACCAGGGCTGGTGGTTCGTTCCCAATGCTCTGAACAAATTTACGGTCAGCCCGCGTGATGATCTTAAATACAACGACGACGGTTCGCTGACGCTCTACTTCCAGAACGAGTCGCCTGGATCCGACAAGGAGGCCAACTGGCTGCCGGCCCCGAAGGGCGACTTCCTTCCAATGTTGAGGATGTACTGGCCGAAGGCGACCGATCCATCGATCATCAATGGGACGTGGCAACCGCCTAAAGTGGTGAAGGCAAACTAGGCCAAAAACTGGGACTCGGGCGATTGGCCTGTTTTCTCGGACGGAATTCTCGCCGTGCTGCGTGTCCGCTCTGGGTTCAGGAGCAGAGGTTCTCGATCGCAAAGTCGCTAAGAAAAAATGGCGCGCCCGAAAGGATTCGAACCTCTGACCCCCAGATTCGTAGTCTGGTGCTCTATCCAACTGAGCTACGGGCGCGTTTCACCGGCGGGATGCGGCTAGAGCCCGTCCCGGGGACCGCATTGGAGGCGGCCTGGTCCGGGCGGCTCTTGCCTACCTAAGCTGTCAAGCCGGCAAAGGCAAGGCTCGGAACGAATTGGAAAGCCTGGCAGTCTATATAGGGGGCCCCTTATCGATATGGAGGAACCACCCATGCGCTTCACTCAACTTGTCTTCCGGACGATGGCAACCCTCGTTGCCGCAGTCGCCTTGGCAACCCTTGCGTTCGCCGCCGAAGGCTTTGTCGGTAAGTATGTCACCAAGGATACCAACGGCGAGGCATTCACCATCTGGCTGTCCGACAACGGCTCGGCAAAGGGCGACCGTGCCAACGAAGGCCTGCAAGGTATGTGGAAGGAAGAGGGCAACGCAGCCGTGATCACATGGGACTCCGGCTGGGTCACCAAGATCACCAAGGAGGGCGATGCCTACAAGAAGACGGCCGAAAAGGACGGCAAGCCGGTTGGGGACGCCGTCGAGGCCAAAAAAGTCGAGTAAAGGCTCGCCGCTTTTTTGATCAAGACTGCTGGCGCCGCACCCAATGAGCGGCGCCAGCGCATCCCGTTATGCGCGACGCCGCCGGGCGCGAGCGAGATCCACCACCGAATCGGGGATGGTCACCCGGAAAGTGGCGCCGCCTTCATTGTTGACAAGCGCGACCTGTCCGCCATGCGCCTGCACGAGCTCCCGTGCAATGGCGAGTCCAAGCCCCGTGCCGCCTTTGCGCGCGGCTCCCTGGAAGGCTTCGAACAGATGCGCGCGCGCCCTCTCCGGCACGCCGGGCCCAGTGTCGGCAACCTCGATAATGACGACGGCGCCTTCGCGGCGGGCGGAAACGAATATCTCGCCGGACCCGTTAGCCTCGCTCTCGAGCGCCTGCACCGCATTACGGCAGAGATTGCTCAAAACACGGAAAAGCTGGTCGCGGTCGGCATCGACTTCCAATTCCTCTCCAACGTTGACGATCCAATCGATGGAGGCCGGGCGCGGCAGACCGAGGCTGTCGCCGATCTCGAAGACGAGCGGAGCAAGGGGGAAACGTTTGCGTTTTGGGGGCGTTTCTTGCGCCTGGCCATAATTCAGCGTGCGCGCGCAAAGTCGAATGGCGCGATCCAGGGAAGCTATCAGCTTCGGCACGAGGCGCTGGACCGTCGGGTCCTGCACCGCGCGTAAGCGATCGGACAGGAGCTGCGCGCTGGAGAGAATATTGCGCAAGTCGTGGCTGATCTTGCTTACCGCGAGGCCGAGGGCGGCAAGACGCGATTTCTGCGACAAAGTTTCCACGAGTTCCTTTTGCATCGCCGATAGCTCGCGCTCGGCAGTCCCGATTTCATCGCGCCGGTCCGAAGGAACGATGATCCTGGTGGGATCCTCCGGCCGCTGGGAGAAGCGCACTATGTTCCAGGTCAGCTTGGTCATCGGCTTCACCAGCAGCGCGTCGAGCGAGAGATAGACGAGCGCGGCAGTGATGATCGAGATGAGGATCGAAAGGCCAAGGATATCGAGGCCGTAGCGAATCATCGCCGCCTTCAACGGCCCTTCGCCCATGACCACATCGATCACCTCGCCCTGGGACATGGCGGGTTCGCCGACGACGCGGATGACCCGCTCGTCGGGCGCGACATAGACCATAAGCGCATCGCCAATGAGCTCCAGCCACGAGGCGTTGCGCAAGTCGTAAGCGGCGTCGATCTCGGCCGGCATGTCCATCTGGATGATGAGCGAACGCGAGGCGTCGCGCTTGACCGCAATCGCCTTGACCTTGGCGCGATCGAGCAGTTCGTCGCGCAAGGTGGAGGGAAGCTGTCCGCCCGGCGCAGCTTCTGCCGCGAGCGCAGCAATCTGCGCCGCGGCGAGGCGCTCCATCAGCCATTGGCGGCGGAAATTCGACACCGACGGGACGAAGACGAGCACTTCCGCCAGCATCACAAAGAGGATGGTGAGCAGCAGAAGCTTGGCGGAGAGCCCCGGCCGGTAGCGGGACGCCCGCTCGTTCTTCGCAGCCGTCTGCGGAGGCTTGTCGTTCACGGCGGATATCTGCTCGATACGGGCCCTTTGGCCCGGGTTGGTCACCCGAATTTTCGCAACAGGCCAATGATGCTACGGAGCCAGCCCTTCGTCAAAGTGGGCAAATAATAGGTGTAAGCAACCCGTTTCGAGAGCTCGGAAAGGGTGGGATAGGGCAGCACCAAGTTGGTGAGGTCGCCGAGCTTGATGTCCCGAGCCATGGCAAGCGCCCAAAGCTGAAGCATCTCGCCCGCTTCGGCGCCGACGACGGTCACGCCGAGAATGGTGCCGTCAGGGCGTGCGATAACCTTGATGAATCCTTCCGTGGTCCGCTCGCATTGGGCGCGATCGTTATCCGCATAGGGCCAGCGGTAGATGCGAATGCGCCGGTAGCGTTTGCGCGCCTCGTCCTCGGTGAGTCCGATCTGGGCAAGTTCGGGATCGGTGTAGATCACGCGCGGAATGATTCCCGCGCTCACTTGCGGGCGCAGCCGGAACAGTGCGTTTCGAATCACGATGCCGGCATGATAGTTGGCAAGATGGGTGAAGGCGGGACCGCCGATGACGTCGCCGACGGCATAGACGCGTCGGTTGGTGGTCTTGAGCTGTTCGTTCACCTTGATGCCATTTTCGGTATAGGCGATGCCCGCGCGCTCGAGGCTGAGCGATTTGACATTCGGCTTGCGACCCGCCGCGACGAGGAGATGCGTGCCCTTGAGGACGGTCGGCTCGCCATTCTCGGTGAAATGCACCTCCACCCCCTGCACCGACCGCGCCACGCTTTCGATGCGCGTGTTTGGATGCAGCATGACTTGCGAATCGGAGAGCCGCTTGAGGAGAACCGCGGCCGCTTCTGGATCCTCGCGCGGCAAAAAGCGGTCGATATCGAAGACGCTGACATGAGAGCCTAGCATGCGATGCGCCTGGGCCATTTCGAGGCCGACCGGACCGCCTCCCAACACAATGAGATGCTGGATGCGTTCGCTCACGTCGAAAATAGTCTCGTTGGTGAAATAAGGAACTTCGTCGAGGCCCGGAATGGGTGGAATTAGCGGCGTCGATCCCGTGGCAATAACGAAACGGCGCGCGCGCACGAGTACGCGGCCGGCTTCCACGGTGAATTTGTCGAGGAAGTTGGCTTGTGCTTGGATCACGCGCACGCCCAAGCCGGTCATGCGTTCGATCGAGTCGTTTGGCGCGATGGCGGCGATCACGCCATGCACGTGATCGTGCACGCCGCGATGATCGATCTGCGCTTCGATCACATCGATGCCGAAGGTAGAGGCCGTGCGTACAGCTTCGGCGCGTTTGGCGGCGGCGAGCAGAGCTTTGGAGGGGACGCAGCCGTAGTTGAGGCAATCGCCGCCCATCTTCCCCTTTTCGATCAGCACGACGGGCACGCCGAACTGGGCAGCCGCTGCAGCCACGGACAAGCCGCCCGAACCCGCGCCGATTACGCAGAGGTCGGGCTTCAGCACCTCTTCCATACTGCCTAATCCCCCATCAACAGATGCGCCTCAGGCCGCGCGCCGCCTGAGCCGCTTGATCGCCACCGGAATGAGCGCGACGAGCCCCAGCGCCACAAGCCCGGCAATCAGCTCCGGCGTCAAAACCGCCCCCGGATCGAACATATATTCACACGACTCTTGGCCTCCCGCCCCCGCCTTGGCAAGGCAGGATTGGTACTGAACCTGCTGGGCCTCGATGACGCTGTC
>DATLXW010000022.1:0-7479 GCA_035575415.1 Methyloceanibacter sp.
ATGATCGGGCCCGAAGATGCGCCGCTGACGAAATCCGACAAGCCCTTGCACTACGACGCGTCGGCCGGCATGCGCGTTCGCTAGAATCGCCGCTCGACGCCGACCGAGACTGGGAGTGCCATCGATGCCGCGTCAAGTAGAGGAGCCAATATATGTTGAGCAACCGTCAAAGTTTACTCCTCGGTGTCAGTCTTGTTTTTGAGACGTTGACCCTTTCAACATCCGCAGTAGCCGAGGCGCAGATTTGGCGGATTGCCGAGCCTTCGCCTGGGATGCCTCGATGCGAGGAGTTCTTCGACCAATGGGAAGCGCCGGGTGTGCCACCGGCGATGCTCGCCATTGCGGGTATTGGCCGCGAGCTCATGGCCGCCGCCGATTGCGTTCAGAAGAACGACATTGCCAGAGCCTGTCAGCATCTCGAGCGCCTGCTTCCGGTGATGGAACGACTCGGTCCGCCGATCAGCGACGACCGCGCCAAGGTCGAGAAGCAATTGCAAGACTATCAATGCGACCGGGCCGGGACCGGCGGCGGCGAGGCCGAGCCCGGCGCAGAGGGTTCTGCACCTCCACCTTCGCCGGAAGGGGAGTCAGGCGGGGTGTCAACCCAGTTTGAATGAACGTAGGAGACGCAAAATGCCTCCACTATCGCGTGGCGCCTTGTGGTCGGTCTGGCTCTGGGGCTTCCTCTTCTTGCTGGCGGCGTCGAACGCCGCCGAAGCGATTTCGCTCCTTGGACCGACTCTACCTCCCCACGCGCGCGGTCTAGCCCTACTGGTGAAGCAGGAATGCAAAACCAAGAAAGTTTGCCTCGAGCTGGCGGACAGCAGCGCCTGTAAGAACCCGCCTTGCTGCAAACGCTTTCGGCTCGAAAAAATATGCAGCGCAGAAGGAGGCACGGTTCAGGGCTGCCTGCTCTGCCGCAGTAAAGGGCCTGGGAAGGGCTATTGTTTTCCGGCGGCGACGCTCGACGATTGTCTGCGATCAAAGAGCGCCGGGGAGCGGGAGTTCCCGAACCTGAAATGGAGTTGCAAATGCGGCGGCGCTCCAGAACCGTGATGGCGAGGGCAAGAGGCCGCAGCCGCCCATTTCCCCCCGATTGATTTCCCTCGGATGAACGGCTGCGACCGTCCTTCCGCTAGTCGGACTTAAGCCGCCCGGAAAGACTAGCGAGAACCTTCAAGCGCTCCGAAGCCTTGGCGTTGCCGCTTTGCGCCGCCCGCTGATACCAGGCGCGTGCATATTCGAGGTCGGCGGCGATGCCCCTGGCGCCGAGCTCCTCCAGCATCTCACCGTCGAATGTGCGGGCAAGCTCATACGCCGCGTCGCTTTCGCCGCGCTCGGCAAGATAGCGAAGGATCAATCTCGCCGCGGCGATATCGCCCTCTTCGAGCAGGCGCCCCGCTCGTTCATGCAGCGCTGCCGCATCGGCCGGCGGCGCTCCGGCCTCGGCGGCGCTTGCGGCCGGAACCACGTCGAGAAGCGCCGATGTCCAGCTCTTGCCGGGGTCTGCGATCGCTCGCAGCCGAGAGGGCGTTTCCACACGCAGCATGATGTTACGCCGCGCCTGCGGTTGATCGCCGGATTGAAGCACATAGATCTCGATCGGATAGTCGCCCTCAGCGGCGTCTCCGATCATAAGAGTGAGACCGGCGGCGTGTTCGGCCTTGACGAGCCAAGCGCCGCTATTGCTCTGCCGCCCGGCGGAGAGCGTGGCCGCCAAGGGCAGGCCGCGGATCAGGAAATACCCACGCTGGCTCGGCGGGAGGAGCGGCGCAAAGACGATCTGGCGCCCGCTTGTGGCGAGAATGGTTTGGAGCTGCGGTGCGCTTGCGTTTTCACGGGTATTAAAGGCGTCCGGAACAGCAAGAAGTTCGGCCTTAGCGGCGCGATTCAGCACGCCCGCCGCAAGTTGCAAGCGAGCGCCCGTGTCGAAACTAGGCGGCTGCCAGACGACGGAGGTGGAGCGCGCGGGGTCGCCGCCGTCCCCGTTTGCCAAAGGCGCGCGGCCGGAAAGGCTCGCAATAAGCAAAAGCCCCACGAGCGTGAGCAGCGCTGCGGTCACGACCGAACCCGCGACGAGGAGGCTCGCCTGACGCTGGCGCCAGCGGAACTCTTCGAGCAGGCTCTGCACATGGAGCTGCGGGGGCGCCGTGTGCCGGGTCATTTCGAGCCGGATGTCGGCGCCGGTCTCGAAGGCCGGGTCTAAACCGGTGTCGCCGGCGTTCTCTTGTTCGTGTGTGCTGCGGTGCAACTGCCGCATCAGCGTTGCGAAAGCGGGAAAGGCATCGTCCTCATCGCGTGTTAGCGTTTCGAGACGAGCGGCGAGGGGCCTGGGGAAGGTGATGCTCACCGGGTCCTGAAACACGCTTTCGACGGCGCGCGAGAGAGAGCCGGCATCGCAACCTTCAGCCGGAGGTTCGGCGGCCCGCGCCGAATTCAGCAGCGCTGCCCGCAGCATCGCATTGGCATGATGCACGGGGTGCCAATTGGCCTCGCCGGCCATGGGCGTGGAACCGATCATTGTCTTGCTCCCTTCTTAGCCCGCGCGCAGCCGCGCCGGGTCACGCCCCGTACCCCGTCATTCGCGCGCTCGTGCCCCGAAGCGCGCGGCTATGCTGAACGACGAACACCCTCCTTCCGTTCCATCGCTTTCACCCCTTTCTGCGGGACGCTTAGCGCTCCTTGCTCCGCTGCCATTCGAGGAAGCGTTTGAACAGCGCCTCCCGTTCCTCTTTGCCCATGATTGCGGTCGTGGCCGGCGGGGCGGCGGCGCTCGCCGCCACGGCCTTGACCTCCGGCTCGGACCGCTCGGCGAGCCAAGTCTCGGCAATGCGCGTTCGCTTGAGGCCCGGCAAGGTAGCGGCGAGGTTGACCTCGCGCCATTTGGGGTGACGCCCTTCGGCCTTAAGCTCGGCGAAGCGGGAAAAGAATGCGGCGGTGAAGCGCTCGATCCGCTGCCGCGCGTCTTCACCCTTGGGGCAAGCGAGCAGCAGCATGCCGGTAGCGACCGTCTCCACCCTTTGTCCTTGCGGGATGAGATTGGGATAGTCATCGGCTGAGAGCTCGGCCGGGAGATAAGCCGCATCCAGAGCCGCGTCGAAGGGGATCGGCAAGAGATGAAGGCCTGCGCCGATGGGGGCAGCCTCGATCTGGGGATAGGGTTTACCGCCGACGAAGAGGGCCCCGGCAAGCGTGCCCTCTTTGAGCCGCGTGAGCGCGGCCGCTGGGTCGAGCGGCCGCTCGTGGATCGCAATGCCGAGCGCCGCGAAGAGCGCGGTCCCGCTCGCAGCGGAGGCGGAACCCACCGGCCCAAAGCTCACCTCCTTGCCGGCGAGGTCGGCGACAGTCGCGATATCGCGCCGGGCGAGAAGGTGGATCTCCTGCGGAGGCAAACGCACAACGAGCTCGAGTTTCGATACGAGGTCGGGATCGCTGCGGGCTGCCTCGGCGAGCGCGCGAGACGACACAAAGGCCAGATCCATGCCGGGATTTTCCGTAAGCGCCGCAAGATTGCCGGCGCCGGCGTCGCCCAAGACGGGAAGGACGCGAAGCTCGGAACTGTCTGCAAAAAGGGCGGCAAGATCCGCGCCGAGCAAAGTTTCGGTGGCGGCGGCTTGCCCCACGGCGAGACCGAGCCAAGCTTTTGGGGATTTCGCCTGCGCGTCTTCGCCTGCAAGCAGGGCGATGACGCCGAAGCACATACCGACTAGAACGCGACGCAAGACACACCCCCGCGTTCCCCGCATTACGCCCAGGAACGCAAAAGGTTCCCGGAATTGGGCGGCAGAATAATCGCCGACTCCGGCGCCATGCCGGCTGCTTTAGGGCGAAGCAGGGGCTTCCATGACAAAAGCGCAATGTGAGGGACCTCACAGAGAGGACGCGAGGCGCTCGCCATCTCCGGGGCACGCCAGCGGCATCCTGCCTAGGCACGTGTTCGCAAGGAGAGAGACATGAAGCGCAATTCCCTGATTTTTGGCGTAAGCCTCGCCATTTTGGCGTCGGCCGGACTGATCTCGGCTCACGCCGCGCTGGCCGAAAACGGTCACGAGGCCGCCATCAAGGCCTGTTCGACGGCCAACCCACAGCAACCCGTCACCGTGCTCAACGCCGTCGATGACGGTAGCGGCATCGGCTTCAGCCTGGTTTGGCTCGAGGACAACGATGGTGGTCTATGGCTGTGCGACGCCGACGCTGACGGGAATGTCTATGCCTACTCGCTCGTGACGGGCGATTTGCTCAACGGCGGGGGCCCGGAATTGATTGGAATCGAGCTTATCTCCGATGAAGGTTCGGAGCATCCGCAAGAAATCGCTGAAAAGGTCTGCGTCGCCTATCTCGATGGCGGCGGCAAGGTTCTCGTGAGCGCGCCGGATGGGCTCGAAAACGATCCAGGCTTCGTTGTGTTCGTCGAAGACCAGAACGGCAACTCCCATCTTTGCAACGCGACCGGCGACGCGATGATCTGGGCCTTCGAGCCGATCAGCGGCCCGATCGAATTCGAGACGGAGCAGAGCTAAGCGTTGGGTTAGACTCCAAGGAGTTTGCAACTCCGCGGCGTCCATACAAATGGCCGGGGCAGGTACGCCCCGGCCATATATGTCGGCCCCAGGGCGATCCGCGAAGAGTTCCCGTACGCGTCTTGCTCCTTTCTTTGCGATCACCCATCGCCTAGACTTGCCAAAGGAGCGCAATAGTCCGGGTGATGCGAGTCGAACAGTCCTGCCGGCCTCACTTCAGGCGTCTGGCTGCCTACCCCGCGGCGATGATCGCGGTAGCTATGCTTGCGGGAACAGGCTCGATGGCGTTGGGACAGGAAACCAAGGAGGTCGTGTTCGAAGGTGAAGCGACGTCGCTCTCGGTCAGCATCGCGCCGGGCGATGTGTTGCATGTCAAGCTGGCTGCCCTGCCTTCGGCCGGATTCAACTGGCGGCTTCTCTCAGCCGATCCGAGCGTGATCGTGCTCGAGGAGACGCGTTCTGAAAAGTCCGAGGGGGGAACTGACCGTCCACCGAAGATTGGCGGGCCCGCAAGCCAGCTCTTCATATTTAAGGCACATGGAGAAGGTGAAACCAAGGCGGTGTTCGTCTATGCGCGGCCTTGGGAGAAAGACAAGCCGCCGGCGCGCACGGCGACCCTGAATGTCAAGGTCGGTCTCTGAGCGCGTTGCGCTAATTGGGCAACGCATATTCGGGCGCATATTGCGCAACAAGCTCCTGCATCATCGATGTGTAAAGCCGGTAGGCGAGGGTATTGCATTTGAGCCATGCGGCGAGCGAAGCCGGCAAGATGTAACGGGCATAGACGCGACAAAGTCGATGCTTGCGTGTGTGTTCCGGCATACGTGCGAGGATCAGTGGCGCAAGATCGTAATAGGCGGCAATGTCGCGATGGCCGTCAGGCCGTAGCGCAAGCACCTCATCGCGGTAGCGGCGCAGCGTGCGAAGCTCGAAACAATCGCCCGCGAGTCCGAGTGCTTCGCAACATGCGCTGGTGATGAAGCACCCTTCGCGCGGAGTGCACTTGTCCTCGCTGGCAAGCGCGGCAAGAGCCATCTTTCGCTCCGACGCCCATTTTAGCCCAGCGCGCAAGCTCTCGCAGTCGAGCTTGAAGCGGCATTCGTCTTTACCGTCGAGCTTGATGGTCATCTCGACCGACTTGTCATCGCGGAAGAGCGGCGCGCAGGCGAGCGGCAGCACGATGCTCACCTTGTCGTCGAAAATGTCGGTGCAATTGCCGCACAGCGGCTCGTTGACGCGTTCTTTGCCGTCCCCATCGCGAACGATCAGCCGGTTCTCTGGCTTGACGAGGACGTTCCTCGGCAGTGGGGCATCGTCCGGATCGCCATAGACGACGAGCTTTCCCTCGAAGCTCGCCGCCACTTGGATCTCGACGCGCAAGGGACAGACCTCTCCAACTCCCACTTCGTTGATGCGCGCTCCGGCCAAGACGTCGGTAGCCTGGGCCTTCCAGGGTCCGAACGCCTTGGACTCGAAGCAATCCTTTTTCTTTTGAGTGGCGGTGGCAGCCATGGCGCGCGGAAGCTTTGGCAGACTGAAAGCCGCAGCCGTAGCGATGATGAGGCCGAGCGCCCGGCGGCGCGTGTCGATCAGCATTGCAATCCTTTCAAAGTTGGTGCCGCTTCTGCCTAGCCCAGATCGCTTGCCGCAGGCAAACCGTGGCGCGGTCCGAAGCGCGGTTGCGGCGCTATGTCCGCCAAGTCTCGATTAACCCTAGAAGCGAGAAGTGACGCAGCCTGGGCGGACTTAAAGAGATTCGCAACTCCCTTGGGCGGACCCTGGCAACGAAGCGCAGGACTGGCGTAAGGCCAGCCGACGAGGGGAACTAAGACGATGGGATATTGGTCGGATCGTTATCGGCCCGAGCTACATTATATGCGCGGGCCCGGGCCGAAGTGGCTCGAGAAACACGCGGGGCAAGCGGCAGCGATCGTAGTCCCCAGTGAAGGCCACCAGAGGACATATAGTTTGACCCGGCGTATCGAGCTTAGCTTGCGCCGGCTTCTGCCGGCGCGGTGGCGTGTTTCCCACGCCGCCTCGCACGACGCGCAATGGGACCCGGCCGACCGGCTCGGACCTTGGTCGGTGTAATCACTGTTAAGCATTAGGGCCGAAGTCGCCCAGAGTCCGCCGCATCGCCGCCACAGGCGTGCGCGCGACGTGCCACGACATCGTTCTCGAATGGCCCAAGTCTTGCCCAGCCGATCTCATTGAGGCCGATCTATCAACGCATTGGCTCGCTATCGCGCTCCGCTCCCAAGACAAAAGGAGTTGGAGCCAATGCGTTTTTCACTTGCGATCATCCTTCTCACGCTGTCGACCTCGGCCATCGCCGGACAGACCGTGCGCGCGACCTGGTACGGCGCAGAACTCGCGGGCAACCGCACGGCTTCGGGCGAACGTTTCAATCCGAACGGCTTCACCGCCGCGCATCGCACGTTGCCGTTCGGCACCTGCCTGCGGGTCAGCAATCCGAAGACGGGCCGCAGCGTCGCCGTGCGCATCAACGACCGCGGACCCTTCAGCAATGGCGCTTCGCTGGACCTCTCGCATGGCGCCGCGCGCGCCATCGGCATGCGTTCGACGCAAAATGTGACGGTGAGCAAGTGCTAGCGGGCTGACGGACCCCCGGCGCTGCGGGGAATTGGGTCTAGCCTCGATTCCCCGCTCTCTCCGGTTCAGGCCGAGCGCAAAAACAGCCTCAAATCGCAAACGCAACGGTTGGAGGTTGGGTTCTAGTTGGCTGGGGGACTTGGATTCGAACCAAGACTGGCGGAGTCAGAGTCCGCTGTCCTACCGTTAGACGATCCCCCACCGGAGTGGAATATGGCGTGTGGCTTCCGGCACCACAACCATCGGCGCCGCGGCTTTTGCCCTTCTATCCGCAGCGAAGCGGTCTTGGCAAGGCTCTGGGGCGGCGGCCGGTCGCACCTCCAAGCTAGGGAGTCTTTTACCATCG
>DATLXW010000023.1:0-18352 GCA_035575415.1 Methyloceanibacter sp.
GGGCTTCGAGCTGGGCTTCTTCACCGGCTTGTCGGGGGCCGCCGCCTGCATCTGCATCTGCGCCGAGGCTTGGTGCGAAGCGGCAAGCGCCACGGACAGCAAAGCCAGCGTGAGGCCCAAGACAAGCCCGCGCATGCAGCCGACCTTTCCCGTGAGGGTCCCCCTTGGCAAAGCCTAGCATAAATGATGGCTCAAATTGGAATCCCGCGACCGGCCCGACTTGCTTTCGCCTGCGGGCGGGCCGGTTTCGGCGAGGGTCCGGCGCCGCGCGTCTATTCGCAGCTCGAAGGGGCCGGCGCGCCGCGGAAGCGGTCGCCGATCCAGGTGAGCGTCTGGCTCGCGCTCGCCTTGGCGGCGAAAGTATGTCCGACGCCCGGGAGCAGCAGGAAGCTTACCCGCGCTCCCTGCTTGCACAGCGCGCGCCCGAACTGCTTGGTGATCTCGGGCCTCACTGTCGTGTCGGCGGTGCCTTGTGCGATCAGCACCGGCGCGCCGGCCGGACGCTGCCCTGGCGTGTTCTTCTGCATGATCGAGCGCCAAGGCTCGGTCTCGGTGGGGTCGACTTTCAGGAATTTGATGCCTTGCAGCGGTTTCTCCGCATCGGTGATGGCCTCGAACTCCGGCAGCGACTCGATGCAGTCATGCGCCATCTTCTCGAACGGACCCATGGCCGCCGGCTCGACAAGCGTCGCGGGCGAGACATTGAAGAGCTTCGACCAGGAATAGAGCGCCATCGAGGTGAGCTCCTTGCCGGTCGGCGTCGGTCTGTCGGCGTCGAACAGTTCGATCAGATAAGTCGCGGGGGCCGCCGCCGCCACGCCGACGAGCCTGAGTTCGGACGCGTAGCTCGCCGCGATCTCGCCCGTGAACAGCGCCGCATGGCCGCCTTGGCTATGGCCCCAGACGGCAAAGCGATTGGAAGCGCCGGTATGCGGCAGATTGCGCGCAGCGCGCACCGAATCGAGCACCGCGCGCGCTTCGCTCACGCCGATGAGATAAGGGTGGATGCCGGGCGTGCCGAGGCCGGGATAGTCGGTGGCGACCACGACATAGCCTTGCGCCAAGATGTTCTGCAGGCCCCAGATCATGCCGGCGTTGTCCGGCATGAGCGACGGCGCGCAAGGTTCGACCACGCCGCTCGTCGGATGCGCCCAGGCGATGACGTTGCGGCCCCCGTCCGGCGCCGGGCCCGGGTTCCAATAGATCGCTCCGGACACCTCTATCGGCTGGCCGTTGAGGCCGGTCGAGCGGTAGAGAATGCGATAAGCCTCGCTCTTGCCGGGACCTCCGCCTTCGAGCGGCCAGACGTTGAGGATCGACCCTGGCGCCTCGGCCCCGGCTGCGCCGGTCGAAGACGCGGCGCCGAGATAAAGCCCGGCGCAAAAGAAGACCGCGCTCGCGGCGCGGCCGAAAGAGCCCGGATTATGACGCATTTCCACCTCTAATTTGGACGCCCGCGTATCATAGCCTCAAGGGATGCCCGGTCGGCAAGTGGACGATCCGCTTTTGCCGGGCGCGATCTCGGCCATTTCATTCACCTGTCATTCGGGGCAATATCGCGCCGGACGCATTGCCGCCGGCGCGAACCAGGCGGCACAATTAACGGGGGACTGAACGAAAATGCCGTCAGCAGCAGCGACGCTCGACGCCCTGATCGGCCGCATCGGCGAGAGCGTGACGCCCTTCACCGTCGAACTTCCCGACGGAGAGAAGCGATCGATCGGCAAGGGCAAGCCGGAATTTCAGGTCGGGCTTCGCAACGAACGCGCGTTGCGCGCGCTCCGTAGTCTCGATGAAGGCAATATCGCCGAAGCCTATCTGCAAGGCGATATCGACCTCGAAGGCGATATGCTGAAGCCGTTCGCATTGCGCGCCTCGCTCGACGACCGCCATCCGCTGGTCGCGGCCTGGCGTTTTCTCGAGCCTCTAATGTTCGGGCAGGTCTATACCAACAAGCAGGCCATCGCCTCGCATTACAACGCCGACCCGAAGCTGTTTTTGAGCTTTCTCGATCCGGTCTTCCCCGCCTATAGCCAAGGCGTCTACGCCCATGACGAGGAGCCGCTGTCGAAGGCGCTCGAACGGAAATTCGATTGGGCCATTGAGCAATGCGAACTCGGACCGGGCAAGACAGTGCTCGAAATCGGTCCCGGCTGGGGCGCCTTCGCCAGTCACGCGCTTCAGACCGGCGTGCGCTTCACCGGCATCACCAATTCCGAAGTCTCGCAATCTTATCTCAAGGGAAAGCTCGCAAATTTCGGCGACGACTTCGACATCTTGCTCACCGACTTCTACGATTACGAGCCGAAGGAGCCGTTCGACGCCATCGTCATCATGGGCGTCATCGAACACTTGCCGCATTACGAGCGCGTGTTGAAGAAATTTTACCGCCTGCTCAAGCCCGGCGGCCGCGTCTTCCTCGACGGCAGCGCCGCCAAAAAGAAATACGAATTGTCGACCTTCATGGTGCGCCACATCTATCCGGGCAATCACTCCTTCCTCGTGCTCGACGATTTCATAAACAAGCTGTTCAAGACCGACCTCGAGCTGATTGAGGTTCAGAACGATCGCTGGAGCTATTTCCTCACCTTCCGCCAATGGGCGCGCAATCTTGAGTCCAATAAGGATTATGTGCGCTCGACCTTCGGCGATTTCGAATATCGCAAGTTCCGCCTCTATCTCTGGGGCGCGGCCTATGAGTTCCTCGCCCGCAACCTCGATTGCTACCGGCTGATCCTCTATAAGCCGCTCGCCGCTTGAGGCTACGCGGCGAGCCAAAAACTTGATGGCGAGCTATTGGCTCAAGGATCGAATGGCGTACTATTTCCGCAGCGTAAGGCATCCGGGGGCGAATCCATTGCCTGTTTCAGGCCGCGCCTCGTTTTGAACGTGCGCCAAGGCGATCATTTCGAATATCGATGGCACGGAGCGGCCGTTCCCATCGTTACCAAACGTTCATAGGCGCCCCCTTGCGCTCTTGACCCGTCTCTTATCGCGGGCGAGGCTTTGTCACCACAAGGAGGAGAGCCATGTGCGAATTCTGCCCGTCTTCGCTTGAGCCCCTGACGCGGCGCCGCCTCATTCTGGGAGCCGGCGCACTTTTGGCGGCCAGTGCGCTCGCCCTGACCGGAGCGCATGCCGAGCAGCCGCAATCCGCCTCGTCCCCGCCGAATGCGATCCCGCCGGCCGAAGCGCTCGACCGTTTGATGCAGGGCAATGCCCGCTACGCCGCGGGCGAATGCGAATGCAAGGATTATTCGGTCGGCCGCGCCGAGCGGGCCGAGGCGCAATATCCGATCGCAGCGGTCCTGAGCTGCGCCGACAGCCGGGTTTCGCCCGAACTTCTCTTCGATCAGAACCCCGGCGACATTTTCGTCGTGCGCCTGGCCGGCAATTTCCTCGACGACGACGGTTTTGCCAGTCTCGAATATGCGGTGAAGTTCTTGGGCGCGCCGCTCATCATGGTGCTCGGTCACACCAATTGCGGCGCCATCGCCGCCGCCGTCAAAGTGGTGAAGGAACGGGCCGAACTTCCCGGTCACCTGCCTGAACTGATCAAATCGCTCGAACCGGCGGTGATCGCGGCGCATGGCAAGCATCCGAGCGATCTCGTCGCCGCGGCGACCGAGGAGAATGTTCGTCTCAACGTGAAACGCCTGATCGAGGATGCGCCGATCATGGCCGACGCGCTCGCGGCGAAGAAGCTCGCGGTGTCCGGCGGCATCTATGATATTGCGACCGGCAAGGTGAGACTGATCTAGAGCCGTCTGGTATGGAAGACCTAGTCGAGCGCTGGCGGTCGGAGAAAGCGGCGGCCTATCTTTCCGGCGCGGCCGCGGCCGCCGAGTCCGATCCGGCGATAGCCAAGCTCTTCCGCCGGATGGCCGATGCCGCCGAGGAGCAGGCGGCGATTCTCGCCAAGGGTTTGCCGCGAGCGCCGGTTTTCGTTCCGTCCTTGCGCGCGCGCATCATCGCCGGGCTACTTGGCGTTTTCGGCCCGCGCGCCATGCGGCATGTGCTTTCGGCGGCGAAGGTGCGGGGAGTCTCCGTCTATAGCGGCAAACTTGCGCCGGAGACGGGGCATCCCTTTCCTACCTCCGTCGACGAAGTCGGACGCAGGCACAAATCCTATGCCAGCGGCGCCCTCAGGGCCGGCGTGTTCGGCGTCAATGATGGGCTCGTCTCCAACACCTGCCTCGTCATGGGCATCGCCGGCGCCGCGGCCGAACCGTCGGTGCTCGTGCTCACCGGCGTCGCCGGTCTTCTCGCCGGCGCTTTCTCCATGGCGGCGGGCGAGTTCATTTCCATGCTGTCGCAGCGGGAGATGTTTGAGCACCAGATTGCGCAGGAGAAGGACGAGCTCGAGCGCTACCCGGAACAGGAGGCCGAGGAGCTTGCCCTCATCTTCAATGCGCGCGGCATTCCGATGGAAGAAGCGCGCGACGTCGCCAAGAAGCTGATCGCCAATCCCGATAAGGCGCTCGATACGCTTGCGCGCGAGGAGCTCGGTTTGAACCCCGATGAACTCGGCTCGCCGGCCGCAGCCGCAGTCTCATCTTTCATCTGCTTTGCCATCGGCGCGAGCCTGCCGATCATTCCCTTCCTGCTCAAGCTTCCACATGGCGTGGCGATCGCCGCGGCGCTATCGGGCCTCGCGCTCTTCATCGTCGGCGCCATGCTGAGCCTGTTTTCGGGCCGTAGCGCCGTGATCGGCGGCCTGCGTATGCTCCTGATCGGCGGCGCCGCGGCGGCTGCGACCTATTTCATCGGCTCGTTGTTCAACGCCTCCGGCCTGTGAGCAGAGCCCATGGCTTTCGCCTCGTTCCTCGAACGTCTCGGCCTTCGCCGACCGGCGCTCTCCCCGCCGCAGCCGATCATTGCCGCGCGCCAAATCGGTGCGATGCCCTCAGGGCCTGCGCCCGGCTCGAAAATGACGCCTGCATTCGTGCGGGAGGCCGGGCGCTTCGCCTATCTCTGGGCGTGGCCGCTGGTGAACATCTATAACCGCTATTGGACGCAAGGCTGGGTCAAGACCCAGACCTGGCTTGTCGGCGGCGTGGCGCCGATCGCTCCCATCAACCGGCTCGCCATGCTGGCCGGCACGCAAGATCCGGGCCAGCGCTACATCACCTGTCCGAGCCAGGACTTGATCTATGGCTTCGGCGTGCTCGATCTTTCCCGCGACGCGGTGGTGGTGCAGGTGCCCGATTTCGGCGGGCGCTTCTTCGTGTTCCAGGCGACCGATCAGCGTACCGACGCCTTCTCCAAGATCGGCGCCATGTACGGCACCAAGCCCGGCTTCTATCTCCTCATCGGTCCTGACTGGACAGGCAAGGTCCCGCCGGGAATTACCGCCTGCTTCCGCAGCCCGACCAATCTCGGCTGCATTATCCCGCGCGTGTTCCAGAGCGACGATCCTGCCGACAACGAAGCGGTGCAACCGGCCTTGCGGCAGATCATGTGCTATCCGCTCTCCGAATTCGACGGCACCACGAAGGAGAAGGATTGGCGCAAGCTGCCGGTCCTCCCCTGGAAGAAATTGAGCAACGAAGAATGGCGATGGGTAAACCCGGAGAACTTCTTCGATACGCTGCCGAAGGCGCTCGATCTTTGCCCGCCGCTTCCGGGCGAGGAAGCTCTCTATGCGCTGGTGCGCTCCGTGATCGCCGCCGCGGCCGAGGACCACACGCTGCATGACGCCTTGCGCGAGGCGGCAGAGGAGGCCGAGGAGAAGCTGGTTGCGCCGCTGCTCGAGTTCCGCAACTTCGGGCTAACCCTGCCGCACCACTGGACCACGGTGATCAACAGCGCCGAGTTCGGCACCGATTACTACACGCGCACGGCGGTGGCTAAGTCGAACATCTTCATCAACCGCCCGGCCGAGACGCGCTATTTCTACCAGGACCTCGATGCGCAGGGCGCGCGGCTTTCCGGCGCCAAGCGCTATACCGTGACGTTCAAGGAACTGCCGCCGGTCAAGGGCTTCTGGTCGATCACCCTCTACGACAAGTACCATTTCCTCGCGCCGAACGAGATCGGCCGCTTCGCGCTCGGCACGCGCTCGAAGCACTTGCGCTACGAGCCGGACGGCTCGCTCGTCATCTATGTGCAAAAGGAGCGGCCCGAGGCGGACAAGGTGTCGAACTGGCTGCCGGCGACGGACGGTGAATTCTCGCTTTACATTCGCGCTTATTGGCCGCTGCCTGCGCTCGCGCAAGGGCGCTGGACCCCGCCGCCGGTCATGCTGGCCTAAATCGCTTCCCGCTCTCCCCGGAGAAGAGAGGAGAACATTTGCCGCAAATTGCGTTGAAGGGCGCCATCAATGCTTAAGCAAGCTGCGCTGCGCTGCTCCACGCTTAATGTGGCTTTCAGAGTTCGCCGTCAGACTCCGCGGTAATGCTCCGGAGGAGACCATCCATGTTGCGCAACATCTCCCTCGCGGCGCTGAGCGCCGCGCTCATCTTGGCCACCACGCCGGGCTTCGCCTGCACCGGGATCAGCCTCAAAGCCGAAGACGGCGCCGCCATCCGCGGGCGCACGCTCGAATTCGGCTTTCCCATGCAGTCGAACGTGCTGGTGGTGCCCGCTGGCAAGGAGCTGGCCGGCACGCTTCCCGACGGCGGCAAGGGCCTCACTTACTCCAGCCGCTATGCCGTGGTCGGCGCCAACGCGCTCGGGCTGACCGCCATCCTCGACGGGTTGAACGACCAGGGTCTCTCGGTCGGCCTGTTCTATTTCCCCGGCTATGCCTCCTACACCCCGGTCACAGCCGAGAACGCCAAGCGCGCCATTGCCCCGCACGAGTTTGGGCTGTGGGTGCTTGCCAATTTCGCCACTGTCGACGAGGTGCGCGAGGCGGTGAAGGACATCGTCATCGTTCCCACGTCGACGCCCGGTCTCGGCGGCGCCAAGGGCGCGGTCGCCGGTGCGCATTTCTTTATCCAGGACAAGACCGGCAAGTCGATCGCGGTCGAGCCGGTCGGGGGCACCTTGAAGGTGCATGACGCGCCGCTCGGCGTGATGACCAACGCGCCGACTTACGATTGGCACATGACCAATCTCGCCAACTACATCAATCTCTCGCCCAAAGACATCGGTGAAGAGAAACTGGGCAACACGACCGTGTCAGCCTTCGGCTCCGGCGCAGGCATGCTCGGGCTTCCCGGAGATTTCACCCCGCCGTCGCGCTTCGTGCGCGCCGTGATGTTCAGCCAGGCGGCCACGCCCAACAAAACGGCGGAGGATGCCGTGCTCTCCGCCTTCCACATCCTCAATCAGTTCGACATTCCGAAAGGCTCGGTGGTGAACGCCGCCGTCGGCGAGCCGACGCCCGAAATCACCGAATGGACCAGCGTGAACGATCTCAAGAATCTGCGCTGGTACTTCCGCACCTTTGTGGATCAGTCGATCCGCATGGTCGATCTGAAGGAAGCCGTCGCCGCCGCCAAGGGCGAGATCGTCACCATACCCATGGAGCAGTCGAAACAACCGATAACGAATGTCTCGGCCAATGTGACGCGGCCTAACCACGCCGCCAATTAGGGAGACTCACATGCTTTGCAAAGCCGCAATCTACGCGCTGATCGCCGCCTTTGCGCTCGCGCCGACCGCGCCCGCCTTCGCCTGCACCAATATCGTGCTCAAGGCCAAGGACGGCGCTATCGTTCGCGCGCGCACCAACGAGTTCGCTATTCCGGCGCAGTCAAATGTCGTCTTGATACCGCGAGGCACCGAGCTCAGCGGCACCTTGCCGGACGGCGGCAAGGGCATCAGCTTTACGGCGAGATACAATATGGCCGGCGCCAATGCTTACGGCCAGGCGATCATCGTCGACGGCATGAACGATCAGGGTCTCAGCTTCGGCATGCTGCTCTTCCCAGACTTCGCCGAATATGCCGAGGCCGCGCCGGACAACGCGCGCCGCGCCATGGCGCCCTACGAGTTCGGCAATTGGGTGCTCGGCAATTTCGCCACCGTCGATGAAGTCAAAAAGGCGGTGGAGGACGTCGTTCTGGTTCCGACCTCGACCCCGGTGCTCAACGAGGTTCTCCCGCTCCACTACGCCGTTACCGACAAGACCGGCAAATCGATCGTCATCGAGCCGGTCGGCGGCAAGCTCCAGGTCCACGACAATCCGCTCGGCGTGCTCACCAACGCGCCCGGCTTCGACTGGCACATGACGAACTTGCGCAACTACGTCAATCTCAGCGTTAACGCTGTGCCGCCGGTCGAGCTTGACGGCGTTACGCTCGCGCAGCTCGGGCAGGGCCAGGGCATGCACGGACTTCCCGGCGACTTCACTCCGCCCTCGCGCTTCATCCGCGCCGTGGTATTTGCCCACGCCGAATTTCCGTCGGAGACCGCGGAAGAGACGGTGCTTTCCGGCTTCCACATCATGAACCAGTTCGACATCCCGTTCGGCTCGGTGCGCGATTCGAGCGGCGGCAAGACCCAGGCCGAATACACGCAATGGACCACGGCCTCCGACCTCAAGAACATGCGCTTCTATTTCAAGACCTACGGCAATCAGAACATCTACCTGATCGATCTTGGTAAGGCCTTCGCTGCGGCCAGGGGCGAGGTGCGCACCGTCAAGATGAGCACCGAGCAGCCGATCGAGGACCTCTCGACCGAGTTCATGAGCGGAAAACAGGTCCAACGCGCCGACCAGTAGCCTGACGTTCGCGCAACGTCGGGGGCCGTTCCTTGCCTTTGCCGGAACCATAGCCGCGGGCTGCTTGTTAAGCTGCCGCTCAGCCTGTATGTGCTGAATCGCCAAGGCGCGAGCCAAGCGCCGGCCGGGCCCATCCGGGCTGCGGGCGACTTGGTGTTCGGGAGACCCGGCATGCCGCCCCGATTCCCCCTGCTCACAACGCTATCCGATGCGCGCACGGCGGCGTTGCAGGGCCTTTTGATCGCCGCCATCGTCATTGCCGCGCTCTCGATCGGCCGCGACGTGCTGCTTCCGCTCGCCCTCGCCATCTTGTTGAGCTTTGCGCTCACGCCGCCCCTCGTACTTCTGCGCTGGCTGAAAGTTCCCCGCGTCATCGCCGTTTCCCTCGTCGTCGGCGCCGCCTTCACCGCCATTGTGGCGCTCGGCTGGCTCATTTCGCGCGAGGCGACACAGCTTGCGGCGGACCTCCCCACCTATCGCCAGGCTCTGTCGGAGAAGATCAAGAGCTTGCGCGAAACGACGGCAAGTTCGCCGGTACTGAAACGCGCGGGCGATGTGCTGTCCGATCTGCAAGAGGAACTGGCGACGAAAGATGAGCCGCCGCCGGCGCCGGAAGTCGGCACCAGGGCCGAACATCCCGACG
Source organism: Methyloceanibacter sp. (assembly GCA_035575415.1). Taxonomy (GTDB): domain Bacteria; phylum Pseudomonadota; class Alphaproteobacteria; order Rhizobiales; family Methyloligellaceae; genus Methyloceanibacter. The sequence continues at coordinate 9,318 of DATLXW010000023.1, forward strand.
ATAAGCCGTTGCCGGTCGAGATTCGCGAGCGTGCGCCGACTCCCTTGGAATTCTACCGGCGCGTCGCCGGTACAGTGCTGCCTCCGCTCGCCACGGCAGGCATCGTGCTCCTGTTCGTTGTGTTCATCTTGTTGCAGCGGGAGGATCTGCGCGACCGCGCGATCCGGCTCTTCGGCGCTTCGGACTTGCAGCGCGCCACCGCCGCCCTGACCGACGCCGCCTCCCGCCTCAGCCGCTATTTCCTGCGTCAAGTGTTGATCAACACCGCTTACGGCGCCATCGTCGCGCTCGGACTCTGGCTGATCGGCGTGCCTAGCGCGATCGTCTGGGGCGTGCTTGCCGGGCTGATGCGCTTCGTTCCCTTCATCGGCTCCTATATCGCCGCCATCCCACCGCTTCTTCTTGCCGCCGTGATCGATCCCGGCTGGAACACGTTTCTGCTCGTGCTCGCCTTCTACGTCGCGGGCGAACTCGCCATGGGCCAGGTGGTCGAGCCGCTCGTCTTCGGCCGGGGCATCGGCGTCACGCCGCTCGCGGTGGTGATTTCCACCGTGTTCTGGACCTGGCTCTGGGGACCGCTCGGCCTGATCCTCGCCATGCCGATCACGGTCTGCCTCGCTGTGCTCGGCCGCCATGTCGAGGGCTTGCGCTTTTTCGAGATTCTCTTGGGCGACAGGCCCGCGCTCACGCCTGCGCAAAGTTTCTACCGGCGCGCGCTTGCGGGCGACGCCGCCGAGGCGACCTACCAGGCCGAGCTTCATCTGCGGGATCAAAGCTTGCAGGCCTATCTCGGCGAAGTCGCCTTGCCGGGGCTGAAGCTCGCCGAGGAGGACGCGCGCCGCGGGTTGCTCGATGCGAAACAGGCAAAGACGGTTGCGGCGACGGTCGAGGAGATGCTCGACAATCTCGCCGATTTCGAGCCGCGCCGCTGGTTCGCGAAGTTGCGGTCGAAACCGGAGCCCGAAGAGGAAGGCGGGCTTGCCTCGCTCGCGGCCGCCGAGAACGGCGAGGAAGAGGCCCTTCCTATCGTCGAGCGGGACGAGCTCGCACTGGGCTGGGCGGTGGAAGAGCCGATCCTCTCGATCGGCGGCAGGACCGCGCTCGATCAAGCCGCCGCCGCCATGCTCGCCGAAGTGTTGCGGAAGCGAGGGCTCGGGACGAAAGCGCTTCCGCCGGAGGCAATCTCAGCCGGCCATATCGCTTCGCTGTCGGGCACGGAAGCGAAGCTCGTCTGCCTCTCTTATCTCGGCCTTGGCACCGGCCCCGCGCATATTCGCTATCTCGTGCGCAGGCTTCGCCGCATCCTGCCCGAGGGCACGCTCATCCTCGTCTGCTATTTCGCCGAGGCGGCCGACACCGCCTCCGCCAAGGCGCTGCTCGAAGAGGCCGGCGCCGACGCCTCTGCCACCACGCTCGACGAAGCGGCCGATCTATGCATCGCCGCCGCCAAGGGCGGATTGAAGGAGCAGGGGGAGGGGACCGAGATTGTCGTTGCCGCGCCAGCAGGTGTTGCGCCCCCACCCGTACTGGCGCGAGAGCCTCGCGCTCGTAGCAGCGCACGCGCCTGAGCCTGCGCCGACACCGGCCGAAGCGAAGCCCGTTGACAAGAAGCGCAAGCAGCGCGAGCCCAAGCGCAAATCCCAAGGCGCTGTCGTGTGATGCGCCTTGCCCTGTTGGGTCCTAGTCTAGCGTCTGAGGAAATCCCTCAACCTAGTGAGACGGGCAGCTGTTTTCGGAACGCCAGCAGCCGCTAGATCGGAGACATATTCTTCTACGGTTAGTTTTGGATTGACGTAGTGATCTATGTCGGCGCGCGCGGCTTCGATCAGCGTGCCTGGACTGATGTCTTCAATATCGAGGATGAAGTCGTCAGGATGTCGCGTGCTGATACCGAGAACTTCCAAGGTTTCTCTCGGAAAATCCTCGTCATTGAATGTCACGATCACGCTGGCGCCGCAGCGAATAGCCGCCGCGAGAACGTGGCGATCTTTGGGGTCAGGCAGAGTCAAGCCAGGAATCAACACTTCATAGCCGGACCCAATAGCGTCGGGCACGGCACGCTCCATGCAATCAGCGACGTTTTGTAACCGGTCGAGTTCGATCCCAGTTTTCGCGTGTACCGCCGCTATCCATTCGCGGTTGATGTCGGCACTCCAACGGGCACGAAAAAGCCCGCTCATGGCGAATTCCATAAGCAGGCTTCTGATGCGGGCGCCGTAGAGGACGTTGGAGTCAAAGAGCGCACTGAAAGTGGAGATCATGGCAGGCCAAGTTTTTGGGCCTCCGCAACCATCTCCTTAATTGCCTTTCTGCGCGCCTCATCGGATCGCGCCTTGTATGCGAGCAAATCCGACATCAACACGCGGCGATGCGTTCCCACCATTCTGTGCGGGATTTCGCCTCTATCGAGCAACTTAACGAGGAACGGCCTCGACACGTTCAAGAAGTCAGCCGCTTGTTTGGTGGTGAGCTCTGCGGCGTAAGGGATCACCGACATCGGCTTTTGCTCCGCCATGGCTTCGAGAAAATCGACAATAAGGCTCAGCAGCCGCGCAGGGATGGACACCGCAACGTCACGGGCTCCGGCGACGCGAAGCTTGATGTCCGTGTTTCCGTTGGCGAGCGGCTTTAACTTGGCGAGCGTCTCGCGCGCGATCGAAGCCTCTTCCGCAGTCGCCACAAACGGCTCTTTCTTTTGGTCAAGCAGGGCCAGCATGGCAATCCTCCTGAACGAAATATAGGCAATGAACAAAATAAGTGAAAGAAGGATTTAGAGGGTTTTCCAGGGCTCGAAACCTATTCCACATAAATCTCAGAGCGCCGGCGCGTGAAGTCGTGCGTTTCGACCAGCGCGGCGATGGCGCGGGCGATCTTCTCCCCGCCTTTGACCGAAGGTTCGATGTCGTTGGCGTAGTCGGCGTCGTCGTCGAACATGATCCTGAGATCGATCACCGGAAGGGCGCGCGCGAATGCTTCGCGCAGAATGACGTCGTTGAAGACAGTGAGCCCTGCCGCCGCGATCCGCCGCAGTTCCAGGTCCTGATAGCGCGCGTCGTAAATCGTGCAGACGGCGGTCGGAAGGCCGCGCGCGGTAACCGCGTTCAGCATCGCGGCATAGCTCTTTCCGAACGACGACTTGATCTTGGAGAGCTTGTCGAGCGCGCCGGCGATCGAGAGCGACCATTCTTGCAACACGCCCCGCTGCTCGAGCGCGTCGTTGCCGCCTGCGGAGACGATCAGATGGGTCGCATCCTTCGGCAGGTTGCCGAGCTGCTGCCTGACATCGGCCGTGGTCGAACCGTCGACCGCGGCGAGCGTCGCAATCGATCCTTGCGGCAGGGCGGCGCGGAGTTGCGCGATCACGTCGGGGCCTGAGCCGACATAGGCCTTGTTGTCGAAGATCGAGTCGCCGAGCAGGACGACATGTTTCGTGCTCTCCTTCATCGCGGCCTGCTCTTCGCCGCGCACCGGCCATGCTCCTGCGCCGGCGATGAGGGCGGCCCCTGCGAGGAGCTTGCGGCGGCTTGGTCGCGGCGTCTCATCGGTCATTCTCGATTTCCCTCCCCGGCTGGTTATTGCCCGGCCCCGCGGGACCGGGCAATCCAGTACCCTACGGGCTGCGCTATTTCCAGAAGCCGGTGGTTTCTGGATTACCCGCCTTCGCGGGCCGTGACGGGAGGAGCGGCGCGGGCTTTCTCGGCCAGGCCGAATAGAAGCACGATGAGAGCGCCGAGAAGCATCGCTCCGGCGAGGAAGAGAAGGCCGACGGTGAAGGAACCGGTCGCCTCCTTGATCGCCCCGACGACGGTCGGGCTCGTCAGTCCGGCAAGATTGCCCATCGAATTGATCAGCGCGAGCCCGGCCGCAGCGCCGGTGCCGGTGAGGATGGCCGTCGGCAGCGACCAGAAGGTGCCGACAGCGGCATAGATGCCGAGCGTGGCGAGCGTGAGCGCGACCACGGCAAGCCAAAGCGGTCCGGTGAAGGCCGACCAGGCGAAGGCAAGTCCGCCAAGCGCAAGCGGAAACGCGATGTGCCAGATACGCTCGCCGTTCCGGTCCGAGTGCGCGCCCCACAGCACCATGCCGCAGGCGGCGCCGAAATAAGGAATGGCGGTTAAGAAGCCGATCGCAAGCGGCTCGAGCCCGAACGTCGCGAGCACTTGCGGCATCCAGAAACCGATGCCGTAAAGCCCAGTGACGACGCAAAAATAGAGCAGTCCGAGGATAAGCACGCGCGGCCGCGTCAGCGCCTGTGCAAGCGAGGCATAACCGGTTTTCCGCGTCGTCTTCGCTTCCGCTTCGAGGGTGGCGGCGAGCGCCTGCCGTTCTTCGGGCTTGAGCCAGCGCGCCTCCTCGGGCCGGTCGTCGAGGAAGACGAGCACGATCGCGCCGAGGATCACCGCCGGCAGGCCTTCGATGATGAAGAGCCACTGCCAGCCTTTGAGCCCCAAGAACCCGTGCATCTCGATCAGCGCGCCGGAGAGCGGCCCGCCGAACACGGTCGCAAACGGGACCGCCGCCATGAACAGCGAGACGATGCGCGCCCGCTCCCGCGCCGGGAACCAGTAAGTGAGATAGAGCACGATGCCGGGAAAGAACCCCGCCTCGGCGATGCCGAGCAGAAAGCGGAGCGCATAAAAACTCCCTTCGTCGTAGACGAGCGCCATCGCCGTGGCGATGAGCCCCCAACTGATCATGATGCGCGCGATCCAGATGCGCGCGCCGAAGCGTTGCAGCGCGAGATTGCTCGGAATCTCGAACAGAATATAGCCGGCGAAGAAAATGCCGGCGCCGGTGCCGTAGACCGTGGGGCTGAAGCCGAGATCGGCGTTCATGTGAAGCGCGGCGAAGCCGACATTCACCCGGTCGAGGAAATTGACCATGTAGCAGAGGCAGAGGAACGGCAAGAGGCGCCACGCGGCCTTTCTTACCGCCGCTCGCTTCGCCTGGTCCTGGGTCATCCCCTTGCCCCTCCTGCACGACCCTCTAGCACAAAGGCAGGACATAGGGTGCGCGAGCCGAGGGTATTGCGGTCCGGGTTGGAGTATCCTTGGCCCTGTCGGCGAGACTGATTCGAACCGCTTTTGGGAGGTCACTATGGCGATACCACTTGACGCCGCGGCTGCGGCCATGCGCGAAGCCATGCGCGAAACGGTGAAGCGTTATTCGCTTTGGTATTTGCTTCAGGGCGCGTTGATGGTGGCGGCTGGCGTGCTCGCGCTGATCTATCCGCTGCTCGCTTCGGTCGCCATGGTCTATCTGCTCGCCTGGATTCTCATCATCTCGGGCGCGCTGCAAGCCATAGGCCTGATCGGCGCGCGCGACGTGCCGCATTATTGGCTTCAGCTCATCTCGGTCGTGCTCGCCATCGTCATCGGCGTGCTCTTGCTCAATCAGCCCGAGAGCGGGCTGCTCCTCATGACGGTGCTGCTGATCGTCTTCTTCATGGTCGAGGGCATCTCCAAGATCATCTTCGCACTCACCATCAAGCCCTTCCCCAATTGGGGCTGGGTGCTGGCGAGCGGGCTTGTCGGTATCTTGCTCGCGGTCTTCCTGTGGGCGAATATGCCGCTCGCCTCCGAGTGGCTGCTCGGCATCCTGCTCGGCATCATGCTGGTGAGCGAGGGCGCCGCGCTCGCTTATCTCGCCTGGCAGGTGCGCACCGCGGCGGCGGCGTGAGCGCGAAGCGCTAGCGCGCCGGCGCCTCGGCCGTCTCGATGAAGCGCGAATAGACCCAGCCCACTTCCGACGTGGCCGGGTCGGTAATCTGTACCCAATTGCCGCTGCGGCCGGTGGCGCGATAGACGGCTCCCTTACCCGCGACCCGCAGCGTTTCCGCCGTGGTCGATGGCGCGGCGCGCACATTGGCGTAGCTCACGAGCGACACCCATTCTTCCTTGCCGTCGATGGGAACCGGCGCGCCGGCCGGCGCCTTGGCGGCGCTTTCCGCTGCGGCGAGGTCCGGTTCGGCGGCATGCTCGTTCATGGCGTGCCCCGACTCCTGGCGCTCGTTCCACTCCTCGCGCAGCGCCTTGAGCTTGGTCTCTGCGGCCTCGACCCCGAGCTGCTTCGCCCGTTCGTACCAGGCGTGCGCCTGATCGAGATCAGCCTTTACCCCCAAAGCGCCGATTTCGGCGATGAAGTCCGGATCGTAAGTGGCTCCGAGCTTGAGCGCGGCCTCGCCGCTTCCGGCCTCCGCCGCGCGCTTGAAATAGGCCCGCGCCCCGGCGAGATAGCCGACGGCGATCATCTTCTCCCCATGCGCGATCAGACCGGCGACCCGTCCGGCTTCGTCCGCGCGCAGGATCAGCCCCGCATTCGCATCCGGGGCGACGGCAAGCGTGGTCGTGGCGTTGGCGAGCACGGTGCCGTCGGCGGCCATCAACTCGATGCGCAAATCGGCGCTGCCGCTCGCGCTCTCCGGCAGCTTGAGCACGAGATCGCCGATCTCGTCCGGCCGCAAGTTCCATTCCGTTTCGGCATAGGGCCGTCCTTGCGAGAAGGTCGCGCCTCGGGGCAGCGCACGGACGGCGATGACGCTGCGTGCCGGAAGCGCATCCGCCGAGTCGATGGCGATGTCGAACGGCACCGCGGCGCCCGGGGCGGCTTCGAGTCTCGTAGGCGCCGAGAGCGCAATTTCGGGCTTCACCTCGACCGCCTCCGCCCGCTGCGGCGCGATCGCGGGCACGTCTGCGAGGGAGGCCTGCTGGGTCTGCGCCTGCTCTTCCGCCTCGAAGCGAAACGGCAGCGACCCGGACTGAGGGAATTTGATCGCCCCTTGCCAGATCAAGGCGAGGATGATCGCCGTCGGCACCAGCGAGACGCAAAGCGAGGTCGCCAGCAGCCAGCGGCCTGCAGCCGGGGTGCGTGTGCGCTCGGCGATCAACCCCGGTACCGGCCCCTTCGGCCGCGGTGCAGGCTGGCTTTCGCCCGCACTTCTCTGCGCTCCCGGCGCGAACCGCTCCGCCATGATGCTCGGCGTAGGGTCTTGCGGTGGAATCATGTCGCACGCGGCGGCCGCGTGCCGTTCTGCCGGTTTGCTACGGCTGACAACGATCTCGGACGGAGTGAGCATGGAACCCTCCTACGCATCACCATCAAGAGAGCTACGACAACCTTCAATTCAAGCCGCGCTCCTTGCGCCATTGCAGGAAAGCGCGGAACAACTCTGCGCGCTCGGCTTCCGAAATGGTCGTGCGTCCTCCGTTCGCCTGCGCGAGAAATGCATCGAAATGGCTGCGAGAAGCGGTGTCGGTCGTCTTCTTGACCCGATCGATCCAGGCCTGCGACAGCGGCGAGCGCCGCCAGCCCTCGAGGGTGGCGGCATAATTCACCTCGCGCCATTTCGGATGCCGCGGCGCCTCGAGAAAGCGATCGAAATTGGCGAAGAAGCGGTCGACGAATTTGGCGATCTTGGCGTAGCGCGCCGAGTCGTTGTTCCAATTGAACGAGATCAACACGGCGCAGACCGACATGGTGTCGACGCTTGCGCCCTCCGGGACGAGATTGGGGTAGTCCTCATGGGTGAAGGCCGCCGGGTAATATTCGTCCTCCAGACCTTTCGCGTAGGGCACCGGCAGAAGCTTGAGCCCGGTCGTGTCCTTGAGCGAAGTAAGGACGGGCGCCGGTTTTCCCGTCACGGCGATGGTGGCTGCGACTTCGCCCGACTTGAGCTTTTCGATCGCGTCCGCGTCATTGAGGTGCACCGGTTGGGTTTCGACGCCGAGCGCTTCGAAGATGAGCCGCCCGGTAATTTCGGCGCCGCTGCCTTCAGGCCCGAAATTCACCGGTTTGCCGGCGAGCTCCTTGATGTCGCCGACCTCGCCGCGCACGAGAACGTGCAGCTCTTCGTTGAATAGCTTGGCGATATAGGCGATCTGGCCCTTGAGATTGGGGCCGAGCTCGCCGGTCTTGTCGAAATGCTTGAGCAGATTGGCCTGCGTCACGCCCATGTCGACGCCGCGCAGGAACATGACATCCTTGATGTTCTGTTCCGGGCCTTTGCCGACCATCGGCAGCACGCGCAAATTATCGCCGTCGTCGAGCACGGCGGCGATGTCTTGCACGATGGCGAGATCGGTGCCGCTCGGGCTCCCGGCCATGATCGTCACCACGTTCTCGTTCATCTGTGCGCGGAGCTTCTCCCGCAGGTTCGGCGCGGCGGCGGCGGTGTCGGCTTGAGGCTTGGGCAGATCCTTTGCGCGCGGTCCGGCAAGCGCGGTTGCTGCGATCAGACACAGTCCGAACGCGAGGGCGATACGCATGACACTTCCCTCATGTTAAGCGCGCTTCCCCGTTGGCACGCCGGCAATTTCCCGCGTGAAGCGCGCAGGCGGGGGCCGGCCGATGCAGCGGTTGGAGACTTCGTGGGGCAGATGTGGCGCCGCGATCTTGAAGCTCAGCGCGACATTCCCCCGGTCGTGCTGCCATCCCTGTGGCGAAGATGGAACGTGATGTTTCGACTACAGTCAAGTCTTCATGTGGTCGAGCACGATAATACCCCCATTTTGCCGCAGGATCGCCAGAATTGAGGGAAGGTCAGACAAGAATATGGCTACTGCTCGACTGAGAAGTAGCCGACAAATGCTGAGCGATTACAGCAATAAAGCTGTACCGATTTCAAGTAAATCTTGACAGCCAGAAGCCCTCGAACGCCCGTCGCGCCCGAGGAAGCTGACGCCTCAAACGCCGCCAAGCGCCTTTGGTTCCCTCGATTGATTGACGTGTTGCCTATTCAGCCCGCCGGCTCGTGCCGTCCCGGAACGCCGGGCCTGCTGCCAGTCGCCCGGCGCCAGCACTTTAGCTTGCAGATAAAATCTCCAAGTCGATCACGCAACCTTGCGCGTCGACGTCATAGATGAACGGCCCGGCTTCATAGATGAACGGCCCGGCTTCCTCCTGGCGGTCGATCTTGCCGCGGCCGAGAAAGACGTAAACGGCATAGCCTGCGGATCGTAGGTAATATCTGTCATGGCTTGCGCCTTGCGTTCCGGTCGAACAGCCTATTTCCGGCCAGAAGCGTATACCTCCTAATC